>CALKXE010000227.1 GCA_938003955.1 uncultured Saprospiraceae bacterium
ATCATATCATAAGACGCATCAAAGTCAAGCTCTAAGACTTCTATATTTTCTTGTTCTTCTTCTAGTCCTCCACCTTCACTTACCTTCATGTCACTATCATATTCGGCTATAAAGAAATACAATATTTCAGTGACCGAACCTGGAGACATATAGGACTCAAAAATCTTTTCTACTTTAGATATTTTGTAGCCTGTTTCTTCTTCCGTCTCTCGTTTTATACATTCTTCCGCATTGTCTTTTTCTAATAACCCAGCACACGCTTCTATCAATAGTCCTGTATCGTTGCCGTTTAAATAAGTAGGCAATCGGAATTGACGGGTAAGCACAACGGTATTCTTTTCTTTATTATAAAGTAATATAGTAGCACCATTCCCCCTATCGTATACTTCTCGATCTTGTGTTTCCCATTCGCCATTAGTGCTTCGGATATCATATGTCACCTTATTTAGAGTGTACCAATTATCTGATAATAGAGCTGTAGATTTTACTTTTATATTTTCGTTTTGCATTGAAGTGATTTAATATTAATATGAAAGGTTTACGAAGGATTTAAAAGTGTATTTTTAAATCACCCCATTGTCACTATTTAAATATAGAACGTAAATTAGGCATTCTCTATTTCTTTCCACATTAAGTATATTCCTCGACTTTCGTCAATTAACAAATCAAAATCTAATTGACTCAATGTTCCTTTTTGGAAGCCATTTTTTAAGTAATAATTCAAAGCTTGATGTTTAGTATCCATGCAATCAAGCCATAATATTTCACTATTATTTCCCATCGCTACATTCAATACAAATTCCATAAGCAGCTTACTCACACCTTTCCCTTGAACTTCTTCTGAAAGATAGATTCTATGAAGTCGCGTAGCTTTTTTCTCAGGCTGATCAGGATATGAGATATCTACTTGAACTTTTAAAATACCTTCCATCTTACCTTCAACAATTACAAAATAGAATAAACCTTTCTCATTTATATCCTTTAGTACGACTTCACGACTGTAGACGTGGTTTAGATACCAACTACAGTCGTCGTTCCATAGATACTGGTAGGCAGGCGGGTATATTCGAGACATAAGATCATATAGTTCTTCATAGTCTCTGATATGAATTTCACGCAATGATACTTCCTCTGATAATTTCAAGTTCAATATGATTCTAATTTTATTAGTCAAATATAGATTACCAAAATTAATGAAGGTCTAAAATTCGACCTAAATTACAAAAGCCGCTAATCAAGGTTGATTAAGCGGCTTTAGATGAGCTATCGTGATAAGCTCTCGTTTGTTAACCTAGAAGTAATGTAGGTATGTCTTCATCATTTTCTTTTGTTTTAATTAGTTGTTTGATTTCACATATATAACGGAAATAATTATTTGATATTTTATTGTTTCCGGAATAGTTAACTATTACTCAATTTATCTTAATTGAATCTAAAACTCACTTGTAAACCTTTACCAAACTATTAAATTTATATTTCAACAAAGCGTTTTCTATCACCGTGCCGATATACTTAACATAACAACTTTTTTATCACCTAAACATAACAATATGAAACGCTTCCTATTTGTTCTAGTCCTATTTACGAGTATGACTACCCAAGCAATTACACAAGAAAATAAAAACGATGATGCCCAATCAATTACAACTCCGGGAATCAAAGTCCCTCAACTTATCACAACCAATATAAGAAGACAGAACCTTAGTTTTCAATTCAACTACACTCAAAATAGATTCAATTCAAATTGGCTATCTGCTAATCTAGGCAGTTTCATTTCGACCAAAAACAAACAAATAAGTATATTCGGTTCCGCTGGATACTCAAATAATTCGAGATCACTGTCTGACATGATTTCACTTAACCGAAATTATTCAGTATCCTTTAATTTAGGTCTCAATGCTAAGTTTTTTAATTCTAGAAACCAGTTTTTCGAATTTGGAATACAGTCTTCAAATAATTTCTATAAAATAATAGATCGAAGATTTACTCAAGCAAGATCACAAATCAAAATCGGACTAGGACAAGGGCGTATAGACTTTATTGATGATGCTACAATTGTCGCACAAATAATCGAGGGGCTAGAAAAGAAAGGTGAATTACTCAAGAAATTGACAAAACTACAATTAATAGAATTTAAAGATTTAGTTGCAGAGATTAAGAACAATCGAAAATTTGTGAACAGGTCTTATACAGAATTTGAAATAGAACAGATAACAACATTCCTATCGAATATAGGTGTAATCAAAGAGAATGGATTTAATAAACAAATCATCCAACAACAATACAAATATGAACCGATGTTCGCTCGTACTACAGGTACTCAATATAAATTCTCTCTTTACTCTCAATTCAATGTCCTACAATCGCAAGATCAATTAGATGTGAACCCGTTCACTTTGGGTGCCGAATTATCATTCCAAAAAGACAGATATATAAATGACAAATGGCAGCTAAACACAAGAGCTTCTGCCTTCTTTGAACAAAAAGTGTCTGCTTTTGCTGACAACCACAACTTTACATATAAAAGAGCTGGAATAAAACTACAAAATAGCCTGTTTTATAAAATAGATAATAAATCAAGTCTGCGATTCATAAACGAAATCGGTTATACTCCAGTAAATGAAGTTTTTAAATTTCAGGATAATAAATTTACCAGAGAGAATGTCAGCTCAGTATATATGAATAATACGCTGCAATATGAGTTCATGCTTAATAGAAAAACGGCTGTTAATGTTGGTATTAATTTAGGCGTCACAAAAACTGGACTTAATAGTGGAATGAGTTTCGGAATTCGATTTTAGATAAGTTTAGATTTTACACAAACTGTGCATTTAAGAAATTCATCGTATTGTTAAAAAGTGATCATATTCTCTTAATTCGATCTAAACAGATACTAAAATCACTTAATGAAGTATTAAATACGTGTCAGACAGGGGACATTTGTTGACTCCAGTTCGATATTATAATAACTACAACATTTAATAACTATTAAAACGCTTGCTATGAAGTACAAAAAACTATTTCCAGTGATGGCTAGTTACCCCGCCATTAAGAGTCTAGATTCTCGACCAATTACAAATGAAAGAATCGACGACTCCCAGCTTATCACGTTAGCTTAAATTAAACAAATCTATTTTGCTGTGGAGAAAAACCAGTTTACCACTGAAAAGTATTCACAGCAATTTTTGTTCTTTTAAACGAGTGTGTACTAAAAAGTAAAAAATAGTCCTACCCCATTGGAATTTAATCCAAGAGAGACAGACCCCACATCATTCTGTAGCGATTGTGCCTCAACATCCCAAATATATTGTTGTGCAGATCCTCTTCTTTTTATTCTGGCTATAGAAATTCGACTTCCTCCAGATCTGATAATTGAAACGCCAGTCAAACCGACAAGAAACCCAAATGAAACTACGATTATTTGGCCCAGGCTAGAAAAATCTGGCAAGCCATAACTGGGTCCAGATTTGGTTTCATCTTTAGATAGCGCCCCTTTAAAAATAATGTACCCTCCAGCTATAATGCACCCAACGCCTAACGACTCTAATAAAATGCCTTTCATTTTATCACTTTTAGAATCCTTGTAAATACGCATAGCATTAGGAAAATCAGCGTACGTCATTTTTAGATTCCTATTTTCCAATAAGAATGCATCTACTTGTTCGGGGTCTTCGATTTGACTAAAAGCTGGTGAAGTGATAAATGCCATCAAGAAAACCACGTAAATTTTAAGAATTGGTTTATTCATGTGATATTTTATTTGATTGGGTTCTTTTTTTGTGTTGACTAAATTATAACATTCCTACCGAAATCCACCGCTTCACAGCACTAGCTACATTTTCTCCATCCATACACGCTGACAATATCCCTCCTGCATATCCCGCTCCTTCTCCACATGGAAACAAACCTTTCACTTCAGTATGCATATAAGTTTCTCTATCTCTTGGGATTTTAATCGGGGAAGATGTACGACTCTCTACACCGATAATATTGGCTTCATTTGTATTATAACCTGCCATTTTTTTATCAATTTCGGTTATTCCTCTTCTTAATCTCTTTGCTATAAATTCCGGGAGTAATGCATTCATATCAGCAGAATAGATTCCAGGTATATAACTTGTAGGATTCAATTCTTCTGACATTTTTTGATCAACAAAATCCTTGACTCTTTGAGCTGGAGCTTTCTGTGTACCATCTCCGGATTCAAACATCTTTTGTTCCACATCCTTTTGAAAATTCATTGTCGCATACAGTCCTTCATATCCATGCTCTACTAACTCTTCTACACTTACTGATGTAACAAAACCACTGTTGGCAAAGGGACTATCCCGTCTTGATAGACTCATACCATTTACAACCAGTTCTCCTGGTGCAGTGGCAGCTGGAACAATCAATCCTCCAGGGCACATACAAAAAGAAAACACTCCGATGTCATCTATCTGAGCAACAACACCATAACTAGATGCTGGCAGATTTTCTTCTCTATCCGATTGATTGTATTGCATTCTGTCAATCATAGATTGAGGATGCTCTATTCGCACACCTATCGCGAAAGGCTTCGCTTCCATATACACAGACTTAGCATCTAAAAGCTTATAAATATCCCTCGCAGAGTGCCCTGTTGCTAGTATGATATTATCCGTTTCTATTTTCTCAGATTCATTTATTGTGAGTCCTTTTACTTCATTGTTTTCAATATCTATATCTGTCACAAACGAATCAAATCTTACTACTCCTCCGAACCGCTCTATCGTTTCTCTAAGTGCCGATACGATCTTAGGCAGCTTATTCGATCCAATATGTGGATGTGCATCCAATAGAATATCATCTTGCGCACCATGCTCGACTAGCATTTGTAAAACTCCAATAATTTTACCTCGCTTTTTTGACCGTGTATACAGCTTACCATCCGAATAAGTACCTGCACCGCCTTCACCAAAACAATAGTTAGAATGAGGATTGACCACTCCTTCCTGTTGTATAGCTTTGAGATCCCTCCTTCTCGCTTGCACATCTTTTCCTCGATCGAGAACGATAGGCTTCATCCCCTCCTTGATACATCTTAGCGCTGCAAAATATCCAGCAGGTCCTGCTCCAATGATGTACACTTCTTTTGCAGATGACACATCAGAAAAACCTTCTAATTGAGAAGGTTGTTTTTCTGGCATTTCATCGACATAGACATCAACTCTGAGTCGATAAACAGGTCGGCTCCCTCTCGCATCTATTGATCTTCTATCTACTTCTACATGGCTTACATCATCCAAAGACACCTTTGCAAGAGAGGCTGCACTCTTCCATATAAACGATTGATCAACTATCTGATCTGGGAATAATTTTAGCTCTACAGTTTTCTTCATTTTCTCTTCTCTAAATTATCAATAGTAGACAAATCACTTCTTTACTAGAATCATATGAAAGTAAGCTCAGGAATTAATGTATCATTCCTTATTAAAATATAACCTTCATTTAACATCGACAAAGATATACATGTTTATCTTTGCCCCATGGATCAATTATTAGCAAATAATCCATTGTTACTACTATTTCTAGTAGCCGCAGTTGGATACTTAGTGGGCAAAGTTAATATCAAAGGAAACTCTTTGGGTGTTTCGGCAGTGTTATTTGTAGGATTAGCGTTTGGTGCAATTAATCCTGACTTCAATGTGCCACAGATTATCTTCCAATTGGGTTTAGTATTTTTTGTTTATTCAGTGGGACTAAGCTCAGGACCAGCCTTCTTTCAGTCATTCAAAAAGAATGGAATTAGAGACATTGGTTTTGTGATGGTTATGCTTACGGTTACTGCACTGGTTGCCGTAGGATTATTTTTCCTTTTTGGTTTTGATGCGGCCAGTATCACGGGTATTTATTCTGGTTCCAGTACGAACACTCCAGCACTTGCTTCTGTCATTGACTTGGTCGAACGCAGAGGCTTGGAAAATAACAGAGAGTTAAAAGATGCTCTTGTCATTGGTTATACATATAGTTACCCTATGGGAGTCATAGGTGTGATGATTGTACTGAAACTGATGGAACGATTCTTTAAGATTGACTATAAAAAAGAAAAACAACAACTTAAAAAGGACTACCCTATTGAGGAAGAACTATCAAGTAAGTCCGTAAGAATCACGAATGCAAAACTTCATGGATTATCACTTAGGGACGTCACTAAAAATACGGGGCTGAATATACTCTTTGGCAGAATAAGTAGCGGGAACGATACGACGCTGGCCAATTGGGATACAATAATACATACAGATGACGTGCTCATGGTTATCGGTAGCGCCGAAGAGATCGACAAAGCAACGGAACTTCTAGGAGTAAAAACAAAAGATAATATATCATACGATAGACGAGAGTACGACGTAAGAAGGATCTTCGTCAGTAATCAATCCGTAGTCGGAAAAACAATTTCTTCTCTTGATCTAAGTAAGAACTACAGTGCCGTTATAACTAGAATTCGTAGAGGTGATATTGACATGTTGGCTAAAGCACACACCGTTTTAGAAATGGGTGACAGGATAAGATTTGTCGCCCGAAGAAAAGACCTCAAAGGGCTATCAAAATTATTTGGTGATTCATACTATAGAAGTAGTCAGGTCAACCTCTTTTCATTTGGACTAGGTATCGCTTTAGGTTTACTCATAGGAAGTATCGAAATATCACTTCCAGGCGATACTACTTTCAAGTTAGGTATGGCCGGGGGACCATTAATCGTAGGGCTTGTACTTGGCGCATTGCGTAGAACTGGACCTGTCGTATGGACACTTCCATATGGTGCCAATGTGACATTAAGACAAATGGGCTTGATCTTCTTACTTGCCGTAATCGGTCTAAGTTCAGGTAATAAGGTATTAGAATCTCTAGAAAGCCCAGTCTGGATAACGGTTTTTATGGGTGGTGTAATGCTAAGTATGATATCAGCGTTTGTCAGTATTATAATAGGCTACAAGCTTTTCAAAATACCATTCTCACTACTCCTTGGCTTTCTTTCGAATCAACCAGCAATCCTAGACTATGCTATGGGCATGAGTAAGAATAAAGTACCACTGATTGGGTACTCTGTTATGTTTCCGATTGCTTTAGTCATGAAGATATTGTTTGCACAGATATTATTTTTGGTGCTGGGTGGTTGATTAATATTTTCAACAAGAGAAATAGAGACGAATGGTCTAGAGTCCTACTTTCTGTCCATACTCAGCTACTCTAAATCCTGACTCTAATACAGATTTATACGCTGCACTCTCCTGATCCCATAATGGATTAGTATGATTTAAGTGAATAAAGTGAATCTTCGCCTTTTCTTCTTTCGATAAGTCTTTGAACAACTCCATGCTTTCTATTACAAAAGGATGTGGTATTTCTGAGATGTCTCTGTTATTAATCTCATTCGCGTCATAGAAGGTAGCGTCAAGAAATGCATAATCAACTTTTGCAATCCAATCGATAATGTCTTCATTCCATTTTTCCCACTTGTCTATATCCGGAATAAACAAAGCCGACTTCTGTTTTCCTGAGATAACAAAACCGACAGTCTCCGAATATTCATCTCTATGCGGAACTTGTATTGGCATGACATTCACATTTTGAGTCAATGTATTTTCTTTGCTAGCCTCAAGTTCATGTAATTCTATATTCTCTAACGTGACTAATTGATCCCACGGACCATTAGACGATAAGAACTCTGTCATCTTAGGCATTGCATAGACGGGCACATTCTTCGCTCCTTTGGCTTCTCTTCCTAAAAACATCAATCCTGTATAATGTCCAATGTGAGCATGTGTAATCAATATCCCATCGGGCATCAAGTCATATTCTTTGCCACCTCTTTCATTTAAGTTTGCCGCTTGGCTTGTGAAATCAGGTGACGCTTCAAAAATGAACCGCTTATCAAATTCATGGTCTATCACCCCAAGAGAGACTACCTTTCTAGTCTTGTCAGGTCTATTCCATAATTGCAGACAGCATTCTTTTTTGCAACCGATATGAGGAGAGCCTCCATCTTGAGCTGTTCCTAACACAACTAAACTTACATCGCTTTGAGTTGCAGGAGCTTTGATAGATTTTAGTCTCATCTTGTCTTGATTATCTGTACATCCAACAACTAGGAAGATAAAAAGTAAATATTTCATAATGCTTAATTTTGGGGCAGTTTTCATTTTCATAGCGCTTAGATCAATTTTGAAAATGCAATATAGACTATCACCTCCTTCTGCTAAAACCACTCTTATTTATTCTACCATCTCTAAAATCCAAACGAATCAATTTTTTATTTTCCCGAGGTACATTTTTTTCATTTTATTATTATTTGCACCTACAACATAAATATGTTCAGCAGTTTTTACAAAAGAATCACTCACAAAATTCCTTTTCTCCTCTTGTGATATTATACTAATCGACATTTTACCAGTTTTAGAAATACTCGACGAAAGAACGATCGGTTTTTTACTCGGTAGTTTATCTTTATAAGGTCTATCATCATTGATAGGGTCTATATTTTTCGCAGTCGTATTATAGAAGATATTTATACCACTCTCATTAGCTAAGAAAACAGGTTCTGAAAATAGATTTTTATCTCCTTTTTCTTCAATATATCTATATAAAACGTTTGACCATTTTCGTTCACCATTTTCGTCAAATCCATCAACTATTATATCATTAGAATAGAATCGATCTTTTTCTTGCATTCCATTAGCATTAGTATAAGTTCTACTCCATGCATCCTCTCCAACAAGAGCAAAACTCATGTCATTATGTAATAGTATATCTCGCAGATAAAATGTTTCCGCTAACTCTACTACTGTCCCATCGAAAGTTATTTCGTTTGATTTATTAAATAGCAACTCATTAGAATTATTAAACTTTACAATTTGGTACCCCTCTGGCCTGGATTTAGCCTTTTTGTGCGTAACACCAGCCACCAATATAGACCCATCAGAGAAACTTTTGATGCTTGCCCTTTTCCAGTAAACATCTAGACTTGGCAGCTCAATCATTGTTTCTTTAGTATCAAGTCCAATCTTGTATATCACATAGTTATAATTGGGTTTCTTATTCTCTTCCTCATCATCACCATCGATGTACCTTTTTACTAGCACATTCGTAACACCATTTATTTGAACATCTACATCAGTTATTTTTTGAATCGAAGAACTTTTGCTCCCTTTAAGTGAAGTATTATATAACTGAGTCAAACCAGTATTTATATCAAACATAAAGAACTCTACTCCTTCTCTCTTTTTACCTGACTTGGTCACCATTACTACCACTTTTGATTCATCCATAGATCTATATGATGAGATCAAATCCATAGGTATTAGCATTTTCATCCCTGCAACACTTTCGGCCGCATAGACTGACTTGTCAAATTTCACTACTAGTTCATTTGATATTTCATTTAAATCCAGATCAAATATTATCTTATAAAAAAATTTTCCTTTTTTGACAACTAATGCTTGCAACTTGCCATCCAATATCGAAAAATCAAGCGGAATTGTAGTAAGTCCAGAGAGCTTTAATTTTTTAGTTTTAATAACTTCAAGAGTAGATTTATCAATTGTAAGAAAGTTTGTATACAATGTTAATAACTTGGTACCGTGCTGTAATGCGTATATAAAGTCTCCTTCTTCGCCAATTATTTTTATTAAGCCTTTACCATCAAGTTCCTCTCCCCAAGTAATAGCATTTTCTTGTCCATAGCATTCTGGTACATTTCCTAAAATAATAAATAGTGATATTGCAATATATTTAAATAACGTTTTCATATGTATTGATTTATTTATCGATAATTGATTTCAGAAAAAATTAATTTCACTTTTATAATGTAAAACTATAATTAAGTAAATGATATTTCATTTCTGTATAAAATTGAATTTTAGTTAAAAACTAAAATAGAATTATGCGATTTTAGATTCAATCCTAACCGATCATTCTATTATTGTTGCTACCAACTTGCGTCCACTAGCACTATTTCTAAACTCACAAAGATAAACCCCTTGCCAAGTGCCAAGGTTAAGTCTACCGTTTGTTATCGGAATTGTAACGGCATTACCTATCATAGCCGCTTTGATATGCGCTGGCATATCGTCGGGCCCTTCGATGGTATGGGTGAGAAATGGCATGTTCTCTGGCACTATTTTATTGAAAATCGACTCGAAGTCTGTCAAGACATCTGGATCAGCAGCTTCATTGATCGTAATTGCTGCTGAAGTGTGTTTTATGAATAAATTCAAAATACCAACTTGTGGTAAATCTTCCATTTGTGAAACAATCTCATTGGTAATGATATGATATCCTCTTCTTTTAGCGGATAAAGTGAATTCCTTTTGCCACATAGATATGCTTTAGTCTATAATTAATGATCAAAATCCTTTGACAATTAAGCCATTTTTAACTCTAGGTTCGAACCATGTACTTTTCGGGGGAAGGGTCTTATTATTATCCGCAATTGTCTTGATGTCTTGAGCAATGATCGGGTACATACAGAACCCTACTCGATTTTCATTTTCACCAATCAATTCTGCCAGCCCCTCAATACCAACAACACCATCGATATATTTCATACGAGAATCTTCCCTTACATTCTCTATCCCGAGTAGATTTTCGATAATATATTTATTCAGCAAATGGGTATCAAAAATAACATCTTCGTTTTCATGTCTTTTGATGATCGAATTTCTCCATCTTAAACGATACCATTCTCCATAAAGCAACATCGTCATTTCATGTTTCTGTTGAGGTTTTTTTCCAGATTTGAGCGGCTTGATCTTACAGTATTCTGATAGCTGCGACATAAATTTTAATGGCGACAGATTCAAAAATGCATCCACAGACCTATTGTAATCGAATATATCAAGCTGATCCCAAGAAAAATAAAGAGACAATACACTTTTAAGTCTTGTATCTACGACTTCATTCTTTTTGCTAGTTTCATTTAATAACTGACAGGTCTTTACTCTGTGGTGTCCATCAGCAATGTAACTGATCGGTACTCTTGCCTTAAATGTACTTATAAATTCTTTTACTAGTTTCTCAGAAGACACTTTCCAAATTGTATGAATTTCACCTGTACTCTCGAACGCAACAGAATAAAATGGATCATTCTTTTTCATCACTTTCTTGATCAGTTGATCTATTTCATCTACCCGATCATAAGCCAACAACACAGGCTTCACCAATGCTTTATTCTGCAAGGTTAGGTTCATCATACTTTGTTCCTTTGTTGCTATAGTATTTTCATGCTTAAGCAACTTGCCTTTGTTTATATCCTCTATATCTGTGCATGAAATAACACCTTGATGTTTGCTACCCCGGCTTTCTAATTGGTAGATATAGATAGAATCCTCTTCGACAGTTTTGAAAAAACCACTTGCTTGATATTCTGAGAATTGAGATTTCACAGATCCAAAAAACGAATCTGGTGATGATACCAAACTCAAGTTTGGGTATATCGCTTTGAATGGTACTAAGTTCATATTAAGTTAGGGTAATGATGAGCTAAAGTTATTTATTTACTTCAGTATTAAACTCGATTTTGTTTACTTAATTTTCTATCCTTCTAGTTTAAATTTAACGGGAAGTGTGTATAGAACTTTCACACTATCTCCATCTTGCATTCCGGGGATCCATTTATCACAAATAAAATTCATTCTGTTTACTATCCAAAGTGCAGCATTCCCGCATCGTCCACCTGGATCTCTTTTCACTGTCGCTCCTCCGATATCTCCATTCTTTAATATCACAAATTGAACAACTACCATTCCTTCTATATTCTGAGTTCTCGCTTCATGAGGATATCTAAGATTCTTATATATGAATTGTAGCATTTTATTTTGTGCACATTTATGTCTTTCTTCCTCTGAGATCCCTTGTTCCTCACATCCTGGAAATCTTGGCATAGACTCTACCCGTTTTAGAGTCTCATCTTTCTCTACGTTCTTCTTTTTATTTTCAACTTTAGGCTTGACACTATCTAGTATTTTATCACTTGTTTTATCCCTAATATCAACTGATAAAAAAATACTATCTGGAGATCTACATCCTTCAAGATTAAATTGGTTAGTTATATTCAATCTATTAACCCATTTTGGATCTGCATTCTTAAAGGTATTTTGAGTCAGATCTATATCTACAGTCTTACTTAGTTGTGATATATCTTTTGGTAAAGGCCCTTCAAGAAAATTACCTCTTATAGATAATTCTTCCAGTTTTGGCATTTGACTTAATCCATTTGGAATCACTCCGTCTAGATAATTGAAAGTCAAATTGATATATTCTAAATCAACCAATTGATTGATCTCTTCTGGAATATAACCGTTCAGGTTTGCAAATTGAAAATCCAGGCCTTCTATCCTACCTTGCTGATCACAAGTAATATATCGACTATTACAAACTTCTTTTATCGTAGAAAATGTTTTAACATCTAAATTTCCCTGTTCACCCTTGAGCGCAGTAATTACATCATTTAGTATCTTAACTTGATCAGATTGACTGTAAGAAGTGTACGTCAAAAGAATTAGAAACAAAACTGTGGAAATGAGTTTTATACTTTTTTTCATATCGGTTTATTATTATTGTTGTTGTTTTGTTCTAGGCTTTAACATGAATTGAGGAGGACCAAAAAACTGAACGATTCAATAAGCAATTTACTTAATAGATCTCCAAACCAAATACATAAATTCCTATTTCTTAATTATTGTTCTAAATGTCAAATTAACCCTTGGAGATTTTACCTTTTTAGTTGGCGGCAATCTATGAAGCCAGTTTTCCTGAGTCGTCCCCTTCATTACTAAGAGACTCCCTTTTTCTAAAATTTGCGATACTGTTTCTTTAGTCTCTTTATGTTTAAATGCAAACTTACGATCAGCACCAAAACTCATCGATGCTATTGCTCCATGTTTCTTAAGGTCCTTCTCTCCATCACTATGCCAAGCCATTCCTTCGTCACCTGAGTGATAGAGATTAAGAAGACAGGAATTATATGTTTCGCCAGATTCTCTTTCGACCATTTCTTTTAATTCTAGGAGTTCTTTAGTCCAAGGTAGAGCTGTCTTTGTTATTTTAGAATAGGTATATGAGAATTCTTCACTGCCATACCAGGCGACCTTTCGTTTCGTGATTATCAACTTACCAAACATCATTGCTTGATCATTTGCCCATTCTATCTTATCCATCAGTAAATTGTAATAAGACACTGCATTGCTAGAATTCATTATCGGACCATAATAGACCACCTCGCCATCATGAGGAAGTAAATTAATTGTTTTGTTTGGATTGAATAAGTCCATAGATTTAAGTTTATTATTTCTTTATGTACTTTTCAATAAATAATACCATAGAATTGTTTTAATGGTTTTTGGGTCATATCTCAAGATCCCGTTATCTTAGACTCATAAATTTAAAATCTACTAATATTCTACAGCTGAAAGATAGCTCAATTATTATTTGATTTATCTTAAAATCACAAATTTTCAACCAATCATCTCGCCAAAGCCTCCATTATTTCAAAACCCCTCTATTTTATTGACAATTAGTTATACTTTAGCAAATCACTATCAATAAATCAAAATAATTATGAAAAAAAATATACTCACACTATTATTCGCATCCACTATCAGCATATGTATTTCACAGAATATCATTTTACATGAAGATTTCTCAGATTGTTACAATACGATAGCTATAGATAAAGATAATGACGTGCTTGCGCTCGGCACAGGTCTGAGCTCTGGAGGAAAACTATTACTTAGAACTGCTGATGGGACAAAGATAGATATAGAAGAAATGAATACAAATATTGGATTTCAATCCGTATCAGCAATGTACATGAGTGATTCGGATCTGTATGTTGCAGGATTTGGAGCTGTAGCGATTATTGATACTGAAGAAATATCGTCAGCACAGATGTTTACTAATAACAATTCAGAACTCAATTACTCCAATGAATTTTCATCTATAGTTTATGATTACAACCTAGATAAAATCTTTGCAGGCAACCCTACTGTAGGTACCGATGTATATGCAGATGGAGCATGGTCGAGAGACGATAATTATAAAAAAATCACAGCAAGTACATTCAGTGAAGATTACAGCATCAATATTTTGGTGTCGTCTAATGGGGAGATTTATGTGAGCGAACTAGATGATAAAGAGGAGTTTTTTCTTCTCAATGATGCGATAGAAGGATATCCAACACTTTCGTATAGTGATGCATCATTTGGTTATGTTGAGGAAAATGAAGTATTATCATCTTTATATTTAATCGTTTCAGAAGATGGTTTTATGGTCATAGATGGAGATGGTAACTTTAACCACTTAACTCCAGAGAACTCTGATTTATTTGGAGGAGATACAAACTGTATTCAAGCTGGAAACTCAGATGGAAGTGTTTGGCTAGGGCATAACGGAGGTTTGACAAAATACCAAGATGGCATATTTACTTTCTATAATCTTTTGGACGAATTGGGTGGGCCAACTGACATCCTAGATATCGTAATTGATAATAATGACCACCTTTGGTTGGCTACATGCGGTGGACTAGTTGAATTTTGGGAAGAGCCAAATGCAATCGTCGATGAAGACTTACAAGACTTTAGTATCTATCCAACGATTAACAATGGATCATTTACTATTATTGGAGACCGAAGTGAAGTGGTGAACATTTATAACTTAGACGGTCAGAAAGTAAATTCAATCAATATAAAGACAGGTGAAAATAATTTCAACTTGGATTTAGATAATGGTATTTATTTAGTTACAAATCAATTGGGTATATCAAAAAAAATAGTGGTAGTGGATTAAATTAATCTATCGAAATAGAATTAATACAGGCTAGATGAACAAATATTTAGCCTGTATTTTTATTTATAATATCAGATTGCTTTATAGTATACTCTTCCATTAGCTGAGATAGAGCTGTTTCATTATCAAAAAGCATAAAGAATAATAGCTTGACTGGAATAAAAAAAGTGAGAGAAGAACACAAAGTCCTCCTCTCACTCACTATATTATTCAATTCCCAATAGCTCTTTTAAGACAATCGAAATTATTTTTTAACAAATAACTTCTTCATCGCTACTTCTTCACCTTTTGCGAATGTCTTAATGATATAAATACCATTATTTATTTTACTGATATCAATACTTGTTGAGTTCAAACTAATACTCTGATTTAAAATTTTCTTTCCAGTCAAATCATATATATCAACTCTATCCAAACCAAGTTCTGAATATAGTATTACCATATTCTCAGCAGGATTAGGGTAAACCGAAATAGATGAAGCCGCTATAATGGCCTCAGCTGTACTTGTCGTCCCATCATTCTCAGCGCCAAAGGTTGGGTTCATTTTCTGAAACTCTCCTACCCCGTTCGGAAATCTTCCATAAGAGATATCGGTTGTCTGATCTATATATGCTACCTCATCAAGAATCAAAGAATCTGGATCAGCTAAAAGTACTGACTCCGCAGATGCCGATAATTTAAAATTAGCGTGCAATCCTTCTTGATCTTCATCATTGTCCGCCCATATCATCAAATATCCATTTGGTTCTATAGTTGTTCCCTCAGGAAATGACCATTGTCCAAGATCCTCTGAATCATCTGACAGGAAATATCCCCCTAATTCTATAGCGTCTGTTCCATTATTATATAATTCTATCCAATCATCATATTCTTCATCTTGATCAGCCATTGTTGCGTCATTTGATGCCATAAACTCATTGATCACTAAATCACCCACAGTTGGTGCAACTGATGTAGCAGATATTGTGTAGAATTCGTGCTGTGCTCTTTGTGGTGAGAATTTCCCGATGTTATCATTCTCCGCATATATATAGTATTGAGTAAATGAATTTGTAATCTCGATCTCTACTCCATATATTCCATCGTTCGCAGAACCATCATTATGTGCTCCATCGTCAAACATTTCGGTTTTCTGAAAAGGTGCCCCAACTTCAGTTCTATAATTTAGCATTACCAATGTACCATTAGATACCTGCGCAGTAATCGCCAACGACTCATCAACTACTGGTGAAGATGCAGAAAGTGCTATATCTGTTATTGCAGGTTCTACTTGTGTAAAATCGTTTAATCCCAACAAATAATCACTTCTTCCGTCCATAAGATTAGCAATTCCTACTGTCGTCCCTCCACCTGGACCAGGACCGCCACCACTACTTATATCAGAATCTAGGTTATCAAGGAAGTTATTGTAAGTGAAAAATTTATTTTGATCCGCCGAAACATCTCCGTCAATCACTGTCTGAAGCGTTTGTCCTATATTGAAATATGAACCGTCTTCGAAATTCTCTTGCACCATCGTTTTTACATGAGCAAGATACATACGCTTGTAAGTAGGAACAGCTAATAACTTCTGAATCAATGGAAAATCAGAATCATTATCATGAAGTAAATGATCCATTTGTTGTTTTGATGCAGTATTGTTTAAATTTCCTGATCCTGTCATAGCAAATTGACCAAAAGACTCATTCAAATCCCAAACAATTGGTAAAAATCTTCCATAATCATCTCTATATAAATAATAGTTCTGAGTAAAGCCTCCTGCATAACTGTCAAGATTAACCAATACATTGTTGAATGCATGCATCCATAATGCTCTATCCACATCCAATACGTCTTCTATAGCATCTGTGTGATTGGCTAGTGTGTCACATAAGTCTATCAATTCTTGCCATCCGTCATCTGACTTTATTTCATATGAATCGTAATAGGCTGCGCTATCTTGACCTAAGTACACTAAATTCGGATAATCATTAGAATTGGGACCTGCTCCTGCAGGAGGATTACATTTTACAAATGTATTTTTCTTACTCCCAAAACGGCTGTTCACGAACTTCTTTGATATAGATTCTGAATTACTGTATAGTCCAATTAAAGAACCATTCACCGTTACATTTGCATAATTAGACAACGGAGCATCCATATATTGTCTTAGCACCTGGTATGATAATACTTCCCTTAAAAAAGAAGGGTCTTTAGCTACATTACTCAATTTGATATCAGTGTACGCCTCATACTTGTGATCCTTGTATGTATCTAATTCTATATGGAAAGGATTTTTTGTTTGATTCGAATTGTAAGTACTATTCCCTTTATACTTAACTCCTACACTATCGAATACTTCTCCATTAATACTCACACTCTGGGCCAATATGTAATTCCCATCACCGGCTTTCTCACTATCTAATAGTTGATCCCAATTGCTCTCGGCAAAAGTGATTTCAATATTTTGAACAGTATTCATGTCATAGAAATCTTGTCCATATGTTATGGTTCCAAAAAGGAATAAAAAGGAGTAGAGTATTTGTTTCATATTGTATTTTATAATTTATAATTGTGTCAAATATATAGACATCATTTCTATAAATAACCTTTGCATTAAATAAGATTATTTAAAATAATTTAATTGATCTATTTACTTCTGGATTATTAATGTACATAAAAAAGTGATATCTAATTACACTTGACTAAGAATCAACTATCCCTTTTGTACTCACCTATTTATATAAAAAAGAAAAAAAACTAGGATATCAGATTATATAATGCACTCTATTCTAAAAAAATAGGCTATAAAAATGAAGATCGCTCGGTCGATATTCCAACCAAGTGATCTTCATCAAAATATTTTATAATAACCTACTCGAACCATACAATTAGCAGTATTAACTAAGATCTGAGTTATATTTATAGTCCATCTATTACTTTTACTCCTTCGGGCATATCAAATGCTGAACTCTTAGTCTCAGGAACAAACTTAATATCCGACACTGTAATATCAGTCACATATTCACCAAGAGTCTCATCTTCTCCCAGCATATAGGTTTTGTAGTTCGTTGGAAGATTTATACCATTCACTGTTTTGAAATCATGTAGTGTCATTATCTTTTCTGGAGAATGTCCTCCATTCTTGAAGTACTTAGGATATGAAACTATGTATCGAAGCGCAGTAATTTGGTGCGACTTCTTATCATAATAATTAATGTAGTAATCATCAGGAGCATCCCCTGTTCCTTTTTCAAATGAAATTTTCACTGCATCATAAGCTACTCCCTCTAATGTCTTATCATCTAACTTTTCTAATATCACACCTTCACCATCAAAATTGAATGGTTGAGCCAGAAAGAATATTGGAGTAAGTGCCCAAAACCTCAGATTGTATTTAAAACTAGCAGTATCCTTCATCGTAACCCATGCATCTTTTCCATCCCAGCCATACGACGCTGTCGGATCTACCATGTCATGATGAACAGCCTTATTGTTCCAAGTATCTACTATTTGAGTAGAGTTCCTCCTAGCTCCCTCTCCTCTTGGCACATAATCAAATTGGAAATTAATAGGACCATTCTTATACCATTTATTCAATCCTCCTGCAGCATCCATTGCCTGTTTTACCAGTTTGCCCGCTTCAGATTTTGATAATTTTGCATTTGCTTTTTCTACTCTTTCATTTATCCATTCATCAGATACCAATGCTAGATCATTTATGACTTCAGCAGGTACCGTAGCTTCTTTGCAAGAGGCTATTAAGACAACAAGTAGAACAGTGGCCAATATGTATTTCATATTTTATTTTTTCAGTTTACAATTATGATCTGTGTTTTAGTATTGTAATCGATCAATCATTTCAAATTACATTGAGTAATACTAGATTTACGATCTAATTGTTCGTGGACGATGATCAATAAAGTGTCCGACAATTGATAATTAGCATTTTATTAGCTGTTTATCTTCGTCTCCCGCCACTGTATGTCATAGCCTCACCTTTGCCAAATCCATAACTGAAGCCAAGTGATATGAAACGTCCTCTTTGTCTAAAGCTATACGCATAGAAATCATCCCCTTCAGCTACATTTTCTCTTATTCTAGATGCAAAAACATCACGTACAGATAGATTTATTACAGCTTTACCATTCATCAGCTTATACCTAAGACCAAAGTCCCCAAACAGATTAGCCGAGCTTACTCCTTGAATTGTTTGAACAGATGAATTATACCTTCCTGTCATTTCGAAATCAAAGCTTCTATTTACTTTAAATTTAGAAGTCAACTTAGACGACCACCGGTCTGCAGTAAAATCAAAATCTTGATCATTGAAATTACCTTCACGTTGGAAAATATTAAAGTTTGCATCACCATTTATTGTGATCTTTTTCATCGGAGAATATTTGAAATTCAATTCTAAACCCGTTGTTTTATTTGTTCCAATATTTTCAGGTGTAAATACATTTACATTGTCTTCGAATGTAGATACTCTATCGATTTTATCTGTCGTATATCGATGATAAGCATTCACATTAAATGATACTTCTTCATAGATAAATATACTTCCCACTTCATAAGAGTCCGTATATTCAGGTAGCAAATTAGGGTTACCCGTTCTGATTGTGAAGTTGTTTCGAATGTTAAAGAATGGATTCAGATCCCACAATCTTGGTCTATATATTCTTCTACTATATCCAGCCTGTAATGAGATCCTATCAGATACTTTATATGATGTATGTGCTGACGGAAATAGATTCGTAAAATTTTGACTGTTTTCTTTATTCGTATTGAGAAGCAATGTGCTTAGGTCTGTATTTTCTGCACGTATTCCTAGTTTTATTCCCCAAGCATCACCCTCGTATGATCCCGTTGTATATAAACCAAGAACCTTTTGATCGTATTCGAACACGTTGGTAAATCCTTCATTCACTACAGATTCTCCATCTATAATATCACTTACAGTGAAGTCATTACTTACATTATTATCAACATACTGAGCGCCTGTCTCTATCTGCCAGTTCTCTGCGAATGGTCTTGTGTAATCCAAGTTAAAAGTATACTTCCCTTCCTTAAAAGCAGTTGCAGTTGTCTGATTAGTAGGCTCATCCGCTCCTGACAATGTAGTCTCGCTAAATACAGACGATTGATCCTTTCCAAAATAGTTTCCTATTGCACTGAATTGTAGTTTATGATCTTTATGATCCGTGAAGTCCTTTTTGTATTGTAGTTCGTATTGTAATTTTGGGTTAGTCGCTTCGGTAACCTCTGTTCTTTGCCATTCTCTGGTTAGCAGATCATTACCGTCCACAGAATTGAAATCAGTAGTCGACGGCTGCTCTTCTACCTCATATGCAAAACTACCAGAAAGTGTAATTATGTTTTGAGGATTGATATAATAATCTGATCCGAGTATCACGTTATAGAATCTTTCATTTCTGAATTCTTCTCCAGTACTGTTGATTGTTCGGCCAGATACTAAATCTGTATTTATATTTTCCACCTTATTAGGCTGTACCTTATACCCTACTCCGAATTGTGTAAATAGATTTAACTTTTCTGTTCTCTTATTAAGACTCAAACCTACACTATGATTCTGTGGCCAGCCCGTATTAAGTGTTACTGATCCATTGAGTCCCGTTTTTTCGTTCTTCTTTAGTATTAAGTTGATAATACCTGATGTTCCCTCCGCCTCATACTTGGCTGATGGATTAGTGATTACTTCTATACTCTCTAACATATCTGCTGTGATCGTACCGAGTGCTCCACTTGCTTCATCTGCCAATACTGATGGCTTTCCGTTTATAAGTATTTGAACTCCGCCACTTCCTCTCAATGTCACTTCCCCTTCAATACTTACATTGACAGATGGTACATTATTTAATACTTCTAGCGCACTGGCACCCGTAGTACTAAGATCCGTCCCTACATTGAATACCCTCTTATCTAATTTGAATTCTGTTGTTGATTTGGTCGCAGTTACGACGACTTCATCAAGCGTTTTTGAGTCTTCACCGAGTGCTATTACACCAAGGTCTGATTTATTTCCTTTCCATGTAAGCGCTTCGATCTTCTTAGTTGAATACCCTATAAAACTAACTTCTACATACACGTCTTTTGATTCACTTTCTAATCTAAACACTCCACCATTTTCCGTAGTAGTCCCAGATATCATCTTATCCGTTTTACTATTGAGAACAGTAACGGTGGCGTAATCTATTGATTGGTTAGAAGATGCTTCTACGATCTGTCCAACGATCATAAACTTATCAGCGCCTCCGCCTCTAGGTCCATTTCCTCTCCCTGGCTTTTGTGCTGTTCCGATTATTGCAAAAAGTAAAATAGCTATTGTAAATATTTGTTTCATATGTTTAAAATTTTATTTCGCTGTAATTCAACGATTTATATTTAATCATTTCCTTGAGTGTCTAAGCTAATTTCTGACTCAATAAATAAAAATTTAAGGGCAATTAATATTAATTCAGGAAGCTAATTTTTTCCTCTGGTCTCTAAAGCTTAGTCATTAGAGTTTCATATTATGATCTTTGGTTATTTATAAAAACAAATATATGTATGAATTATGTGCTAATTTTAATTAATCGGTAAACGACAGATTAAGGCTGTTAAACGTCATTTTGGCCAAATATTACCGCTTGATTGTTGTTGAGGTATTAATATTCGTTGTTTGCAGATTATAATTTATATTTCTCCCTAGATCCGTTATACTTGTATTATTTAGCAACCTGATTGGTATCAGCATCATAATATTCAGTACTTTTAATCAATGAAATTTAGCATTACTAAAAAGGAAATACTTTATCTCACAGTATCACACTTGTTGCTGTTTTTAGTAACCGCTGTATCTAAGAGACATCCACAAATAGAGCTTTTTGAAGTATTGACTTTTGTACTTTATTCTATTGGAGCATTTGTAATCAGTTTTATATTGCTCCCAAGATTCTACACTAACAAAAGAATGTTTGAAATCATTACTTATTCCATAATATTAATCTTCAGTATCATCGTCGTCGAGGAACTGGTTCTAGAGCAGATATTTTACCCTGATAATAGAGGAAAGAGTCTCAATATCTATACTGTCCTTCAAGTATTCCCTAAGGTCATGATGCTGGTAGGATTTAAGTTAATATGGGATTCATTGATGATTAGAAATGAAAATGAAAAACTTAAAGATCTTGCAACACAAAGTGAATTGCAGTTCCTTCAATCTCAAATCAATCCTCATTTCTTATTTAATAACTTAAACAATCTATACTCTTACGCGCTAGAGAAATCTGACAAGACTCCTGAGATAATACTTCAGTTGTCAGGTCTTCTTAGGTATATGCTATATGAATGCAAAGAAGAATACGTGTCCCTTAGGAAAGATGCAGATCAGCTAAGTAACTTCATCTCTCTCAATGAACTACAAATAGAGGATCGAGGAATAGTGACATTCAATACCTCCGAAAACTTAAACGAATATAGGATCGCTCCTTTATTGATGATCGTATTTGTAGAGAATGCATTTAAACATAGCGTAAGTAGTCTTTCTAAAGATATTAAGATCATTGTTGATATTAACGTTGACAAGGAAGGTAAACTGCAGTTTGCTTGCAAAAATAGTTATTCTGAAAGTACCAATATTGATAGTATTGCAAATGGCATTGGCCTTGTGAATGTAAAAAAACGATTAGACCTTATATATAAGGATCGTTATAGTCTTAAAACAAGCGCTAAAGATGGAATTTATCATGTACTGCTTAACATTGATCTTTAAATAATGAATATGAAGTGCATCATCGTAGAAGATCAACCACCTGCCCAAAGGATACTACAAAAATACATTACCGATATTGGCACTATCGAACTGGTGAATACATTTACTGATGCTATCCAAGCGCTCGATTTCTTAAAAAGCAATTCAGTAGATCTTATCTTCCTTGATATACATTTACCCAAATTGTCTGGTATTGATTTTCTTAAAACATTGGAGCATCCTCCTTCCGTGATTCTAACTACAGCATTTCCAGATTTTGCATTAGAGAGCTATGAATTAAACGTAGTAGATTATCTTCTCAAGCCCTTTTCATTTGCAAGATTCATTAAGGCTGTTTCAAAAATAAACATTCCTAAAACAGACGAATCCGCACCGGAGCCAGTCGTAAATTCCATATTCATTAAATCTGGTCATGAATATCATAAAGTATTAATTGAAGATATTATTATGATCAATTCAGATAGAGATTATACTGAACTGAATACGAGTAATGGAAAACATCTATCTAATAATTCATTAAAGTACTGGGAAGATACACTTTCTGAATACAGGTTCATAAGAGTACACAAGTCTTATCTTGTTAATGAAAATAAGATTACACGAATAACTGCCACAGAGGTAGAATTAATAAATCGTATTCAAATTCCAATAGGTCGAGCATACAAGAAAAACTTAGATCCAATTATAAGTAAATCTTAATTTGATTTAAAGAATCCATATTCAATGAGAATCATTTTCCTTTTCGATCAGAGCAGATAAGCAGCTTGTTTTCAATTATTAATTACATTTAAAATGCATTACCAATAGGGGCAATTAGGAGTTCAAGCAACACAACCATGTTGATCTACTACTAAAACTCTTATTGACATGAAATCATTTCGCCAACTTTTACTCCTACTCATTTGCACTTTTACACTTATCATAAATTCAAATGCACAAGGTGGACCATGTAATACTAATTCATGCTCGGTATGTGATGTCTCAGCGACCATCACTTCGATATCTGGTGGAATCATTAATAATAACATAAGCAATATCAATGGTAGTTCTGCCCCAGGAAGTACTGAATCAAGTAATTCTCCACTAGCAATCACGGCTACTGAATGTGGAGTTATCACAATAGATGTAGAATTAGACTTCAACTGGCACCAAGGAGAAAATATAAACTGGATTCATGGAATATCATTCGAAAACTCTAATGGATGGTTAGCTGCAGAAGGGACAATAATTCCACCTAATCCGGGGTGGCTATTTATGAATTCGATCACAGGTGTATGTTCTAGTACAACTTATGATGCAGGATATTACTGGGATCCACCAGGCATTGATTGTGGAGACTCTGGCAATTACTCTAACTACAATGGAAACAACTGCAACAATAATAATGGAGATCTATGCGAAGGCGAAAACGCTGCACTCGTTGATGGTGATCCATCTGACAATTGGGGGATAGACTGTGAGAATGACTGTCCTCAATTTGGTTTTTCACTTACATATTGCCCCACAGAATCGGGAACGACTGACGAAGTCATAACTTTCATCTTGACTGAAGACGGAGAGACTGGAGGATGGAATCAATCAGATGGATGTATTTTCACGCTCAGTTTTCCAATCAAAATAAACGCCGCGGGAGTTCAGCTACCTGACGAAGACATAGGACCAATCTGCCAAGATAGCTGTGTCACAATAGATGCAGGAAATGGTTGTGATAGTTATATCTGGAGTAACGGCGAGACAACACCTGAGATCACTGTTTGTCCTTCAGAAACTACAACATACTCTGTAACTGTATCATCAGATATAGGCTGCGAAACATCAGGTGACGTTACTGTACTGGTGGAACCATGTTGCGATGCTAATGCAGGAATTATTGCTGCCAATTCTATGACACTATGCCCAGGCGAATCGAGTAATATTTCAGTAATAGATTATCAAGATGAATCCCAATATACACAAGTACTCATCATCGTAAATGAAAATGGATTAATTGAAGAAATTATAAACCAAGACAACTATACACTGACATCTGACATATGTGCTACGTATACTGTCTATTCTTATAATTATCTAATAAGTGGAGGATCAACGGTTCCTCAAATTGGTAATAACATATCCTCTATCAATTGTGCCAACCATTGTTGTGAGCTTGTTGAGATTGTAGTTTCTTTTGAAGATGATATAGCACCTATATTTAACAACCAACCTCAAAACATAACTTATAGCTGTATCGATGATTTACCAGCTATGCCAATTCTTGATTGGTCTGACAACTGCATCTCTTCTGGATCATCAATAGGAGAAGAATCACAGATTTACACCTTCTGCGATGGAGGAGAAATAACACGAACATGGATAGCAATCGATGATTGTGATAATGAAACTTCATACACACAGACGATAACAGTCCTACCAATGGTAGCACCGCAATTCGTAAATACACCAGCTGATGAATCAATCGGTTGTAGCATTCCAATACCGCTTGGTAGCGATTTAAATTATACAAACGGTCAGTCCGGAACATGTCTAATCGTGGGATCAGTATCACCAACCATTATCGCAGACACATCATTTTGTGGCGGTACGATTACGTACAATTGGGAATTCTCGGACGATTGCGAAAATACAATTTCCTATACACAAGTAATAACATTATCAGGACCTCCGGCCCCAAACTTTGTAAATCCACCAAGCAATATAACTATAGATTGTGGTGATGACATTCCACCAGCAATAGATATAGTAGTAAGCAACAATGTATTAGGAAGATGTCAAATAGAAGAATTAGTTAGTCCGACTATAGAGGACCAATCATCACTTTGTGGAGGTTTCGTTATCTATACATGGAAATATTCTGACGATTGCGGCAATACAATTAATCATACACAAACTATAACAATCAATCCAGCTCCTGAAGCTGTATTTATAGATCCCCCACAAAATATTACGACATCTTGTATTGATATAGATCAGATTACTTTACCTTCTTTATCGTATACAAACAGTGCTCCTGTTCCATGTTTGATTCAAGGAGAAGTAGTTTCCGTACAAACAGGCGATGTAAATATTTGTGGAGGAACGTTGGAAAACACATGGACATTTATCGATCTGTGTGGTAGAGAAATCACACATATACAAACTGTAACAATTGAGCCAGCATCTATTGCAGTATTCCTAAACATACCAAGCGACATTACCGTAACTTGTGATGAGTTCATAGATGATATCATTAGTCTAGACTATAGTAATAACGAAAATGGAAGTTGTAGTATAGATGGTTCTGTAGACGGTATTCTAATTGGTGAACCTAATACATGTGGCAATATTATAGAACGGGTATGGACATTCACTGACGAATGTAATCGAACAATAATGCATACTCAAAACGTAGAAATCACATCTGCAACACCACCTTCATTTCTAGATCTTCCGTCTCAATCATTAACAATAGAATGTGGTAATATACCAGAACCTTCAATTCTTAATTACAGTAATAACCAAACAGAAAATTGTGAAATCAATGGTTCTCAACTAGGAGTAATAACAGGTTCACATGATGCATGTGGAGGCACACTTTTACAAACATGGCTAGCGACTGATGAATGTGGAAACACAATAGAATTTCTACAAACAATAGAAGTGCAACCAGCGGATGATCCAATATGGATTAATTTACCAATCGATATGACCATTGATTGTGCTGAAGATTTTCCTGCGCCGCCCCCACTAGAATATGATAATGGCGCAATAGATATTTGTTCTATTTCAGGATTCGCAGATGCTACAGTTCTTGAAGGCCCTAATCAACAAGAATTTAACTGGTCTTACACCAATGAATGCACTGGAGAAACTATAATTCATACACAAACCATTAGTCGACCACTCGCGCCTGAGATAGAAATCAACAATGCCGTTTGTAGTGACGATTGGTCTACATACATGGTCGAAATCACAACAAATGGAAACGAGGTAATTCCCTCTGAAGGAACGATCAATACAGTTAATTCATCCATTGTAATTATTGAAAATATTTCGATCACAAACATCTTACAGGTCTCGATCATTGATCCAATAACAGGTTGTACAAATGAATACTTCGTCAACCCACCGGATTGTGAATGCCCAGATGTGCCTGCACCTATTTCAGATGGTGATCAATCTATCTGCGAAGGTGATAACATACCCGCTCTCTTGGTAACCGTAGCGTCAGGCTCGACAGTCAACTGGTATGACACTCAGACAGGGGGAACACTTCTTTTAGAGGATTCCCCTAGCTATACGCCTGCCGTTTTTGAACCAGGCATCTATACTTATTACGCCGAAGCCATCAATGCAGAAGGCTGTGTAAGTGTAACTCGTACGGCAGTATCTTTAGAGATCTTAGAACTACCTGATGCAATGAATGTGTCAATATCTCAATGTGCAAATGCAGAAGGAAATGCGATATTCGACTTATCAAATATAAATAACCAAGTAAATTCGAATCTATCATTTACCATACAGTATTATCAATCAATAGAAGATGCAGAAATTAATCAAAATGAAATCACTGGCACTTATAGTACTTCACAAGTAGAAGTATTACTTATTGCAAAAGTAACAAGCACCAATGGTTGTGTATCATATGCAACTATCACATTAACTTCGATAGAGTTGACGACATTCGACATAAGTACTGATTGCAATGACAATGGGACCAACACTGATGCCAGTGATGACTTCTATATCATTACTATAGTATCGCCAAACAATGGCTCGACTAACGGTACTTTCGATGTTTTGATTGATGGAGTATTCACAACCGCCTTACCATACGGAACAGGTGGCGAATTCCAATTGGATGCTTCGAACCAATCAGTTGAAATCACAGTACAAGATGATTCTGAAATATATTGTTTTGCTCCACAGAGTATAGGTCCATTATTTCCATGTTCAAGTGAATGTAGCATTGGGTTTGAAGTCAATTCACTCTGTGATGATGGTGGATCATCGGGTATTACTTCAGATGATACATATGCAATTACGTTCATCGCAACGGGAATCAATAATAGTAATACAGGATTTATACTCTCCGTGGATGGTGTGGATAATGGAACATACTCATACGATGTAGAACATACTATAATTGTTTCAGCTGATGGAGCCCAACACCAATTAATAGTTATGGACGCAGAGACTGTAACTTGTGTAGCTGCATTTGATACAGAATCATTAAATCCATGTAGTGGTACATGTAGTATTATAGCTGAAGTAATATCTTCAGATTGCCAAAATAATGACACTAATAATGATGAATCAGATGATACTTTCTCAGCAATTATATCAGCAGAGATATTGGATGGTACAGGCATTTATAAGATAGAGCCAGGCAATTACACCGCTTCATCTGGAACAAATATCGAGATAGGTCCATTTAACATTGCAGATGGAAATGTGATCGTGACTATTACTGATGCAAATATCTCAACATGTATTACAACACTCACTATAGAGGCGCCACAACCTTGTTCCATATGTAACGAAACTGTAAATGCAGGATCGAATGGCACCTTAGACTGTGACATCACGTCTATAGACCTAGTAGGCAGCTCGTCTATCCCTGGAATAGGATTATGGACAGGCCCTGGAGGGATTGAATTTGAGGGTTATGAAGCTACTGTAGATATTGCCGGTACTTATTATTTCTCAGTTGATTTTGGTCAAAGCTGTATAGTAAATGATTCACTCGTAATTGATGTATCTAAAGATATACCAATGGCAGATGCAGGCGAAAATGGTATGCTGACTTGTGCAATCGATAAAGTGACATTAGAAGGAACAGTAAGTGGAGGTAGTGGTAATTTTCAATATACTTGGTACAATGAAAATGGCGATATATTAGGTAATGGACTCACAATTAAAGTGACTGTAGCAGGGAACTACTTTTTCGAGGTAAAAGATTTGGATACAAAATGTGTATCGCCTCAAGATGTTGTTTCAATTATTGACAAAACAGGTGAACCTACCGCCATCATATATGCTAATCCGGGTGACATTCTAGATTGTATAATCGAATTAATATACATCACGAATGAAGAAGAACAAGATGTGGTATACACGTGGACTGTAAATAATCAACCGTTTGGAGCTTCAGTAATGACAATCAACGAACCTTCGAATATTGAGTTGTTTGCATTAGATACAATATCAGGGTGTGAAGCTTACTCTAGCCTTAATATTACAAGCCTAGAAGAATACCCACTAATCAATATGGATACGGACGAAGACCTTAATTGTGAGAATACAGAAATCACAATCTATGGATACAC
The DNA here is from genome assembly GCA_938003955.1 of uncultured Saprospiraceae bacterium. Classification (GTDB taxonomy): domain Bacteria; phylum Bacteroidota; class Bacteroidia; order Chitinophagales; family Saprospiraceae; genus CAJXUU01. Next base: position 28,861 of record CALKXE010000227.1, read on the forward strand.
ACCGACACCTAGCGAAAATATAGAATACACTTGGTACAATCAAGACAATGAAATCATAGCAACCGGCATAGAAGAAATAAATGTAAATGAAACAGGCACATATTATTTAGAGTTGATGGATACAGCAATCGGATGTAGTAATAGAGATACGCTGACCCTAGAAGGCATTTACAACTACCCTACTCTAACGGCTGCTTCTGACTACACTTTTGGTTGTGTGCAAGGCCAATTGGCTATCAATATTGGTGTAAACGGAAATGCGGATGACTTGAACTTCAAATGGACAACAGAAACGGGGACCTTTGCAGAAATATCAAAAGACTCGATTGCTATTGTCACTCAAGCTGGAGAATATATAGTAACAGTCTTAGACCAAGAAAGTCAGTGTGGAGTATCGGATACTATTATCGTTTTTCCACCAGAAGAGATTTCGGGCAGTGAAATAGAAGTAATAGATGAAAATTGTGATCAGAACTCTGACGGCGTGATCATCTTGGGAGATGTGATCGGTGGCACGGGGCCTTACAAATACCTTTTTGGAGATATCCTACAACAAGATAATATTGTAGATGATCTATCAGCAGGCATATACTCGTTTATCATTATTGATTCTAAGGGATGTAAGTTTGATACTTTAGTAGAAATATCTGTTGTAGAACCATTCGAAGTAGATCTTGGTACAGAAATTACTGTCCAATCAGGTGACAACACAAGCCTTACTGTCCAAGTAAATATTCCCGAAGAAGAGATTGCTAATGTCTTGTGGTTTCCTTCTACTGGATTATCATGTGATACATGCGTTACAACTGTGCTAGAGGGTTCTATTGCTGCTGAGGAGTACGAAGTCACAGTTACCGATATCTATGGATGTAATAATACAGCAACTGTAAGAGTAATACGAGAGGAGAAGACTGTTATCTCTTTTCCCAACATTATTTCTACAAATGGGGACAATACAAATAACTACTTCACTGCCTATAGTGATGATGAATCGGCTACCGTATTATCCATGAAGATATTTGATAGATGGGGAGCGCTAGTTTGGTTTAGAGATGAATTCTCTCCTAACATTCCACAAGATGGCTGGGATGGTACATTTTCTGGAGCACATGTAGAACAGGGCGTTTATGTCTTCCTCGTGGAGATGGAATTGGCAGAAGGAACACAGGTGTTTAGCGGAGACATAACAGTGATAAGATAGGCTGTCCTCTTCTAGCTTGGTAGGGCCCATCATAAAGATTGAGCGCAAAACTGACTAAGAATAGTCATAAAGAGTTTTATCCAGTGATATTAGAGACATAAACGTTAAATTCTTGTTCAATGCTCCTACGCAATGAATATATTGCACTAATTAAACTTTACTTGGAAAAAACAGTCCAATCATATTTAACTTACTAAGCAGCGCTAAATGATCAAATATTTACTACTTGGCATCCTCTTTATAACTGTAGTTAATCCTATCCAAAGTCAAGATAATCAGCCGAACATTCTTCTAATCGTAGCTGATGACATGGGGATAGACATAACCAATGGATATCAATCAAATGCAACGATGCCTGTAACACCGCATTTAGATTCGCTTCGAGCCAATGGAATAACCTACATGAACACATGGTCATCTCCTATGTGTACTCCTACAAGAGCATCGATCATGAGTGGTCAATATGGAATAAATACTGGCGTAATGAAAGCTCCAGGCAATTTGAACATTGCTGATTCTTCGGTATTTCATATAGTAGAGGAATTGACCAATAACACTTATTCTGATGCAGTTATTGGTAAATGGCATATTTCTAATCCTATAGACTACGACCACCCTAGCCAACATGGAGTAGATCACTATGAAGGATCATTTACAGCAATGGTTGATGATTACTATAGTTGGGAAAAAGTAACAAACGGCTCTGTCTCCACTGTCAATGAATACGCAACCACTAATCTTACCAATGCAGCTATCGACTGGGTCGATAATCAAAGTCAGCCATGGTTATTATGGATGGCTCATGTTGCCCCTCATTCTCCATTTCATGTACCACCTGTAGGACTATACTCAACAACCAATACAAATGGAAACTTAAACAAATATGTCGCGGCAATTGAAGCTATGGATCATGAGATCGGTCGATTAATCAGTAGTTTAGATGAAAGTACTAGAGAAAACACAATAATTATTTTTGTGGGTGATAATGGAACACCTGGACCTGTTGTACAGTATTTTGATAATGATCATGCAAAAGGTTCTTTGTATGAAGGAGGTGTCAGAGTGCCAATGATAATATCAGGAAAAGGAGTCTCTCGAATAAATGAAGAAGAATTAGGCCTGACCCAGGTTTCTGATATATATGCAACAATCATAGAACTTACAGGTCAGCAACTACCAGGAGGTATCCAAAACAGCCTTAGTCTTAAACCTAGTTTTACGTGTCAAAATTCTATTCTAAGACCCTATGTATATACTGATTTTGATAAGATGAATACACTTTCTTGGGCAATTAGGAATGATCAATACAAGTTGATCGAAGATGAAAATGGCAATCAAGAATTCTATGATATTATAGCAGACTTACAAGAACAAAATGACCTGATCGGATCCTTGACTTCAGCGCAACAAGCAGTACTTACCCTTCTGCAAGATGAAGCAACGAATATCAGGACAGGATGGTCATGTAATGATGGAATCCAAAATGGAATGGAGACAACAATAGATGATTGTAATGATACATGTACAGATGATAACAGTACAAGTACAGATAACATCGGATGTTGTGAAGTCCCGGCTAGTCCGAGTGTGTACTATGAATTCATCGAAGCAGGAGATAGACATATATATACGAATGACTTTCCAAATCATGATTATTGCTATAACCCAAACCAGGTGCCTTCTGAGACATACTATGATTTCGGATTAGATATTGATCCTATGATAGCTTCAGATACTTCACTTGTGGTCAGACCAAATGGCAAACCGCTTAGATATCTTGGTGTTGCTAAAAATGGAGTCATATTGGCTCCGGCTCCCGCTGTTCCATTTATATTTGAAAACCCTAATACCGGACAATACAACTGGGATTGGGTCTTTGAAGCAACTAATAATCAAGGTGATGGGCAAGGTTTAGTCGCACTCGATTGTGCATCCGCTCATACCGGACCTCAAGGCTATCATTACCATGGAGATATGTATGAGTATTTAGAGACCATAATGCCAGGAATCACAACAACCAACACTCCCCCAGAAGAACCATTGCATATAGGTTGGGCAGCAGATGGGTTTCCGATTCTATATAGATTCGGGCCAGACGATGATGGTAATATCAAACAACTACAACCAAGTTATCAGCTAAGAAGTGGGCTTCGCCCAGGAAATGGAATTACAGAACCTTGCGGGCCGTATAACGGAAAGTACACCAGAGATTATGAATACTTATGCGGGAAAGGCGAATTGGATGAATGCAACGGCATGCACCAAGATGTAACGCTTTCTACTGCTGAAGGGATGACAACATTTGAGTACTTCTATGTTATTACGTCAACATTCCCTCAAATATCGAGATGTATGCTTGGTACACCAAGTGCAGATTTCAACAATTCGGCTAATGCTCTTACCGGAGTTGACGCAGATGATGATGGCTTCCTAGACGCCTATGACTGTAATGATAATGATCCGCTTATCAATCCTCTAGCTATAGAAATCATCGGGAATAATATTGATGAGAATTGTGATGGCATAACACCTAGCTGTACCATAGAAGTAGGTACGACCGATAATGCTGGTGTATACTCCTTACGAGATGCTATTGCATGTGCAATCAGTGGAGACACATTAATTGTTCTTAGCCAAATATCATTAGATACCATTGTTCTTAATTCGTCTATCTTGATCAATAAGGTCGTTAATATTCTGCCACCCGTAGAAAACTCGATTGTGATTCAAGTACTCAATGGAGGACCTATTTTCAACATAACAAGTACCGGTTCTTTATCCATAGACAATCTAACATTGTTAAGTGGATCAAACAATTATGGCTCCGCTATTGTGAATGCTGGTTCACTCTATCTTCATAATGTAAATGTAGAGTCTAATGTATCTAATACGAGTCCAGAATCCCTCATTCAAAACACTGGAACAATCTCAATAACGGGAACATCTAACTTGAATAAATAAAAGCAAGACGGCAATAAAGTATGACCAAAATTTCAATCTTACTTAGTATCCTTTTTTCAATGAATATGTCTCATGATATCGCTATTGCTATATTCAAAATCTATGAAGAAAATGACGTTGTTAAACTAGAAATCAGAATGGATGCTCTAGACTTATGTGAAGCTGTAAATGTTGACGTCTCCAAATTGGATAAGGATAATATTTCTAACTATTTGGAACGCAACCTATTGTTGAAATTTGATAATACAGAAGTAAATTATAAACTTGAATCCTTACAGTATAAAGGGGATCATATAAATATCTTCGCTACTTTATTGTCAGTACCTGCAAATTTTGATTTTATTGATGTTGATAACAAATGCTTGATCCATATCAATGGTCACTCTAATATCATGCAAATCGAACTAAAAGATGACGTTAAAGATTATCGCATGCATTTAGAAAGGCAACATATCAGAGTTGAATATTGAATCTCACAAAACAATAATCTAAGAAGGATAAAATGTGATAGTTTACTTACTCTTTCTCAAATAAACTATCCAGATAAAAACTTCATTTATAAAATAAAAGAGGCTATCTCATAATACCGAGATAACCTCTTAAATATATATACATAAATACTGGGATAACGTCAAAGAAGATTTTCCGCTTTGACATTATCAGTTAAATCCACTTTCAAATTATTTACCACCTGAAAGCTCGTCTTGGAGCTTATCCAATTGCTTCCATTTTCCTTCAGCAGCCAGTTTTGATTGTCTTGGCCATGATCCTGGATTATGCATTTGGTATCTTGAACCAGCCGCAACGAGTATATCTTTAATTATTGACACTTCAGTTACAGACAATTGCTTGAATGTATTAATCCCTGCAGTTTGTAGAAGTCCATTAATTTTCGGACCTATTCCTTCTATTCTTGTAAGATCATCTTTCACGACACTCTTATTGCCCGATCCGCTGTTAGTTTTAGTTTTAAAACTAGAGTTAGAATTAGATTGACCACTATTACCTGAAGCGGTAATTCTTCGTCCCCCATCTAGTATATCCTGTAATTTTTTCAACTTATCCCATTCGCCTCTAGCCGCTAGATCACTTTGCTCTGCCCAAGTCTCCGGAACATGCATAGTAAATCTCGAACCTGCAGCCTGCAATATTTCATTCAACCTTTTTTCGCTTGTTTTGCTTAACTGTACAAAAGTATAGATTCCATCAGCGTATAGTAATTTCTGGATGGCCGGTCCTATGCCTTCTACCTTCGTTAGTTTATCTCTACGATCTCCCTTTCCCATAGAAGGTTTTGCTGTAACAACAGGTACTTCCACCTTTTGGATAACTTCCCTAATTACTTCCTTCTCTACTATCTTGATCACTTCAACTGGCTTCTCAACGATTTTCTCTACAATTTTGATCACCTCAACTGGCTTCTCAACAATTTTCTCTACAACCTTGATCACTTCAACTTCCTTGATTACTTCGACCTCAGTAGGCTTAGCTGCCAATTTTGTTGCCGTCTGCGTTTTATAATTCGCAAATTCTGATTGTAGTGAAGAATACTTACCATTAGAGGCTTTTTTATATGCTTCCAGTTCATCCTCTAGCCTTTTCACTCTATTAACATTATCTGATTTGGATCTGTTATGATCATTTTGTAGAGAATGATATTTATCATTTTGTTCTCCTTTGTACTTATCATAAGCCGACTGTAATCCAGAATATCGATTAGTCTGTTCTCCTTTATAGCTTTCTAAATTCGCTGATAATGAATTGTATTTTGTTTTAGCTTCACTCCTATTATTTTCTAACTCAATTAGTAGTGCATCATATTTTGACTTTATGCCTGCATACCTATCAACCTGTTCTGTTTTGTACTTATCATACTCTGACTGTAATCCAGAATATCGATTAGTTTGTTCTCCTTTATAGTTTTCAAAGCTCGTTGATAATGTACTGTATCTATTGTTAGCTTCGTTTTTGTTATTTTCCAATTCTACCAACAGTGCATCATATTTTGACTTTATATCTGCATACCTATCAACCTGTTCTGTTTTGTACTTATCATACTCTGACTGTAATCCAGAATATCGATTAGTTTGTTCCCCTTTATAGCTTTCAAAATTCGATGATAATGTGCTGTACCTATTATTAGCTTCAGTCTTATTATTTTCTAATTCTATCAATAGTGCATCATATTTTGACTTTATATCTGCATACCTATCAACCTGTTCTGTTTTATACTTATCATACTCCGACTGTAATCCAGAATATAGATTAGTCTGTTCCCCTTTATAACTATCATAACTAGATGCGAGAGTACTATACTTACTATTGGCTTCGACTTTATCTTTGTCCAATTGTAAAAGCAGTGCATCATGCTTTGATTTCATGTCCCCATATTTAGCTTCATGATCTTTCTTGTAATTATTAAAGTCAAGAGTAAGCTTATCATATTTCGATGCAGCATCTTTTTTCAATGTATCAAGAGAACTTTGCAATTGGTTATTCTTAGATTCTGAATTTTTCCATTTACTTTCCCAATCAGCAACAGCGTCTTTATATCTCGCTTCCCACTCAGAATTGATAGTTTTGTATTTAGATTCAGCTTGCGATTTAAAAGCGTTATGATCATGATTAAGCGTAGTGATTTTTGTATCGCTGTCTGTCTTATATGTATTATACTCACTTGACAAAGCACTATATTTATTATCAGACTTCGATTTATAGCCGTGATAATCAGCTTCTAGTCCTTGGTATTTACCATTCCATTCAGAAGACAATGCACTATATTTAGTATCGAAACCTAGGATTTCTTTTTCTCTATCTTCTTCAGAGTATTTTAACCCAAGCCATTTCAACCCAGCTAGCCACCCTAAAAAAGCGGCACCCAACATGAATAATAAAGGTAAGAGAAGACACAACGGACAACTGAGGAACCATGCTATGAGTACGATAGCGGTTATAATTAGGAGAATTATCCAAATCAATGATTTATTCATTATATTTTATATTTTAAATTAAGTTAGAAATTAATGAGGCCGATTCTAGTTAAGTGTTACTTCCACTCTTCTATTTTTAGCTTTGCCTTCATTAGTAGCATTTGATGATACTGGTTTATCCGGCCCATAACCTTGGGTCTTCATTCTATTTGCTTTTATCCCTCCGTTTTTCTGGAGATAATCTCTAACAAATATTGATCGCTGTTGTGATAAATTGACATTATAGTCACGGTTCCCTGCATTATCTGTATGTCCATCAACGGACAACTTAGCTGCAGCTACTCTATCTAAATAGTAATTCAGATCTGCAAAATCTTTTCGCTGTTGTGCAGTAAGACTTATTTGATCTTGGTTGGTTCCAAAGTATAGAGTGATAGGTTTACCACTAAGTCTTTTTTTAATTAGAGCAAGTCGATTATCATTATCCGCTAAAGCATCAAAGTCAATATCAATTCCATCAACAAGTCGATTATTAGTCCACTTGATATTAGGAGTAAGTTCATCCGCTATTTCTATTTGTCTAGCTGAAACACCTTTTGATTGTAACAATGATTTTATATCATTGGCTCTTGCTAGACCGAGTGTAGGTAGTATACTATTATTGGTTTCGTCTGCACCATAACGACCAGTTACAGTAACTCCTCTATCTGTGTGACCTTTCAGATATGTGGCCAGTTTTCCAATGTTACCTGTTAATGCCGCTCCCATAGCCGATCGTGTAAAACTAGACTTACCAAATGAAATGAAATCTGGCGAGTCGAAACCAAATTCAGAACCATCACGTACCGTCCATTGATTAACTTTTTTAGCTGCAGGTGGTATAACTTTTTGAGTTGTTTTTGTCGGGGCGGTTATGCTGTTGTTGCATATATAAGAGTTGCAAAACCATAGCCCTAATAGTATCCACAATACTATAAGAATAATCCAAAGCGATTTAGTCATTAATTGAAATTGTTAGTAAGTAAAAAATATGTCTTAAGGTAAGATTGGGGGGGGTAAGTAATCTATCAGTTTATAGTAGACATTATATTAGACTGGAAAAATTAAAAAAGTAGCGCTTGTTCTAAAAAAAACATGCTTTAAAATCATAATATTCCAGAATATATACATAGAAGGCAAAAAAGACATTGCGCTTTAACCACACATATAATACTCTATTAACTAACTCTTTACAAATAGAATAAATATGCATTTAACTTTAAAATTAGATGGTCATATTTACTAATAAAAAATAAAAAAAATTATTTTTTTCACCATATTATAGTTTTAAAATTATAACATTTGTAAGATTATTGGGTTAGATTGAGACAAAGGGTATTCTATATTAAAGTTTTGGATTCAATGGATTTTACAACTAAAGTAGTCTACCTACCTAAGTATAATTTTAACGCCAGTATAAATCTTTTTTCAAAATTATACACATAGCTTAAATACTAAAACATGAAAAAAACCATAGTTTTCTTCCTCCTTATATTAGCATCCTTTATTTCTAATGCACAATGTTCTACCGTAAGTGTTCAGATTTCATCTTCTGATACAACTTCAATACAATTATACAATGCTGGTATATTCAACATACCGTCTGGCTTTGCTAATGTTTGTGAATGGGAAGTAGTTGATTTTTCCGGTGAGATTATTTTTCAAGAAACAACATCTGGTGATTTCGAAGATCAGTCATTTGCACTATTTGACCACTCAGTACCTATTACTGACTCTATGAAAGCGTCTATTATTATTACAAACGAAGTTGAAGGGATCATCTGCACGATGACAGATACTTTGTACTGGAAAGAAACAGAAGTAATCCCTGGTGCATTTATTGGAAACTGGAGTGTATTAAGCAGTAATGGCGGAGTATCTGAGGATATAAGTACATCCACAGAAAATGATATTAAAGAAGAATTCATCGAGTTGTACCCCTCTCCAGCGCAAGGCTATTTTTCAATAAATGGCGAGCAAGAGACTTATGACTTCCATATTATCAATCTAAATGGGCAAGTAATTGAATCTTATTTTGATTTTTCGAAATCAGATAAGGTAGATATTTCCAATTTGTCAAAAGGGATTTATTTTGTGAGATTCCTAGATGGGAACATTAAAAAGATAAGTGTAAATAGGTAACATTTAACTACAAATTGAAGATTGATCTATAATCGCAACTGGAAATTAGCGCGGGAAATATTCCCTCAATTCACTAAGAACCACTATCTTAATTGATATCATTTTCTAAATGAAAGTTAATTATGAATATCAATAATATAGTTACCGCTATTTGCAGTCTTCTTTTAATTCCAGTCGGAGCAGACAAGTTCTTCGCTTTCTTAGAACCACCTTGTTCTATGATGGATAATATCTCACCACTAGTTTGGAGTGGCATCGGTGTTCTACAAATTTTGGGAGGTATCCTTATTTGGTTGCCGAAAGTCAAGAAATACGTAGTAGGATTCTTTTTTATTTTTATGCTTGGCTTTACAATCATCCATCTTACAAATAACACTTACGATATTGGTGGCTCAGCCTTCATGGCCGTTTTAATGGGCTTACTAGTTTGGAATCCTGAATTTATAAAAGGTAAGAAAAGTTGAATTTGATATTTTAACATCAAGAAATAGCACAAAATTTGGGAGCGTCAAATAACTACACATTGAATAAAACAGGCTATTTATCCAGAAGTTTCATTTCTTTTTGGATATACCTAAGAAGCTTTTTTGATATTGATACATTTTTCGAAATCATCTTCTTATTCCTAGAGTCTTTAGCTTTTATACCTTTCAATCCTGTTATTGTTTGCTCCACACTAATTTCTAAATCTTGCAGAATATTCAATGAATATTCCTTATTCCATTTCGATCCAGAAAATCGTTTATTCTTTCCCTCATTGATATATTCAGAATAAGTAGCCGAGTTTTTCTTACAGTTGTTTAGAATCCCCTTTACCGTAGATCCGTTGGCAATATTTTTCAAGTAATCTAATCTACTTTTAAAGAGTTTAGAATTGATCTTTAACTGTTCCACACGACCAAGTTCATCTGCACATTGGCTTCTTTTATCCATCTGTACAAAAGCATCTCTCACTTCCGAATTCTCATCCTGATCCCCAGTGATTTTAATGGCACCCTTTCCTTTCTTAAAATCTCTGAATGTAATTGGAGTAGAAACAAATTGCCAGATAGGATCAAATGGGAAATGTCTTTCCAGCATCACTCTTGGATCTACATCATACCATATATCATTTTGTTTTTTTATAAATTTATTCTTTTCATTTACATAACCTGCACCCCATGTAGGATCAAATAATTTCCACTTACCATCTTCTTTAATTGCAATCCAAGAGTGTCCAATACTTGTAGTAACTTTTCCTTTTCTATCTTTTGTAATACCTCCTATCGCATGAGACGTATAACCTAATTCAGTCACTATTTTTTGAAACAATAGTGTATAATCCTGACAAACGCCTTTTTTCTTATTTATAACTCGTTTTAGCTGAGCTCTTCTGTACTCATCTTCATTTTTAAACTTCCCTTTTTCATACATACTTACTCCTTTCTTCATTTCTTCTGCCATGCGAACATCGTACGCAATATTATCCGTAACCCAATTATACACGGATAACAGAGTGTCATTTTGATAGTCTATTTGATTAATTACTTTGGTGAGTTCAGGCGATTGCGTATAGCCTTGAAATGATAAGAATATAAAAAGTATTGATAGGTATTTCATTGAATTGATTTGTAATGGTTTCGTAATTGAGCAGCGAATATCTATATTATGTATAACAATGAAGAGAAATTAGGATCAAATATCTCACAATTCTGTGTCCTTCAGTCATGGTGTATTTATAATTGGTTGATCCAAGCCAATGATCTCAAAAGACAATTTGAAAATCTACCCTTTATTGGCATAGTTTGTAACTACGACCGTGCATGATTTGTTCTGTCCCTTGTTTTTAGATATTGACAGAAACTAGAGCTTCTTACCCATTGCATCCAACAACATAAAGCCAGTCATATTATAATCGGCCACAGCGTCTAAATACAACATCTGTGCATTCATATATTCTTCTTCCGCTAATAAGATCTCATAGATCGTTCCTAGTCCAGCTTCTTGTCTAATCTTTGATTGGCTTAAAGCTTCTTTGGCAAACTCTCCTCCTTCTTCTGATAAGGAAATCATCTTTCCGTAAGTAGTCAACTTATTTCGGTATTCTGCTACCCTATTTGCTATTCTCGCTCTATTTTGAGAAAGATCTAGTTCAGCTATTTCTTTTGCTTGACTAGCAATTTTAGAATCTCCACCATATACCAATTGTCCTATTGGTAGTTTCCAACCAATATAGCCATTCCAAGCATCAGTTGATCTTGTAGTATTGTATGCTTCGCCGAACGAACCAACATTATAACTAACCCCAACATTAGGAATCATTATACTATTCCAAACTTGTTTTGATTGCTTTGCCGCAGCTTTAGATTGTATTTCTGACGCAGCAATTAACGGATGATTCTCAACATTAGCATCCAAATTAGAAGCTTCAGCTAATTCTGTCTTTTTGAGGTCAGCGATATCAACATATAAGTTCTGGCTTTCAGTTATATTAAGTGCAATCAACATATTCGTCATTGCAGATTGATAGCCTTGTTCTAGGCTCATTTGCTCTAGCATCAATCTTGATTTATTGCTCTTTGCAATCAATAACTCTGAGCTTAATCGTAAACCCGCATCGACTTGTACTTTTAGTTGATCTACAAGATTGGTTTTACTAGTAACCATATCTTCATAGAGTGCTTTCTTAGCGGTGATAGATAACAAATCATAGTAAGTCTCTAATACATCTAACGTCACTTGATTCTTCAATACTTCTGATTGAAGGGAAGTACTCTTAGCATTTAACTTTGCTATTTTAGCATCATAGATTCCTTTGCCTATATTCCAGTCTACCCTCGCCTCTCCACCGTACCATCTGCTTTGTCTATCGATATCTGTGAAGATCCTCCCATCGGTATTCAATCCAGAGCCATCGAGTTGGTGCAGTTGTGTACCTATAAATAGATCTGGCAACCACCATTCTTTTGCTTTACTGACTTTCGCATCAGCCATTCCCGCTTTTAGAATCTCCTTTTTGATGTCAAGGTTATCAGTATTGGCTAGAGCGATTACTTTCTCAGCTGTGAGGTATATTCCCTCTTGCGCATTCACAATAGTAAATGAAATGCAACACCACAGTATTAATATATTTTTTATTGTCATTACTTTAGAATTGCCTTTACTTTAGTTCCCGCCTTGATCATACTCTTCCCCTTGGTTACGACCTGCGATTTAGCTCTGATATTGTCATTCAACACTTCGAAATAGTCCTTTCCAGAAAGTCCTTTCTTAAGTCTTATTTCTTGCACTATTCCATCATTAACAACGTAGACATATGCTGCATCCTTTTTCATACTGATAGAAGAAAGAGGAAGACTGAGCATGTCTCCAGAACTAGCCCGTTTGATCTCCGCTTTAGCATACATTCCCGCTCTTATCTTTCCATCTTTATTGGGAATATCGACTTGTACTTCCATGGTTTTAGACGCTTGATCGAGGTTGTTTGAGATTCGACTGATTTTAGCTGATTGATCGGATCCGCCTAGACTTGGGAATGTAATATTTACATCATCACCCACATTAATACCAGACACATCTGATTCCGGTATCGGAATGGTCAATCTCACTGGAGATATAGATGCCAGTGATACCAATGGTTTTGCATCGTTGTTCGTCAATGCATTTTGGATCATAGTCCCAGGATCGGCAAATCGCCCTGTGATCACACCCGTGAAAGGAGCTTTTATTGTCAACATTGAAATGCGCTCTTCTACGGCCTCAACCATCAATTTTGCTGTATTCGTTTCAGATATGGCTAGTTCTACATTCGCCTTAGCAACCTCTACCTGAGCTAGAGACATCTCGGCATCACGTTTTGCATTCTCTACTTCTGCCAATGTTGTTAATCCACTAGATTTTTGGTAAACAGACATAATCGCATTATAAATTCCACTAGCGGCATTGCTACTTGCTTCATTTACTGTTCGCATGGCTTGTGCCGTTTTTCGTTTCCCCTCTGCCTGGATAAGTTTAGATTTTGCCTTCTTTAGCTCAACACTCAACACAGGATTTGATAATCTTGCAATAGTCTGTCCTTTGGATACTTTACTTCCGATATCTACATTTATAGATTTGAGCATTCCCTGCTCCATCGAGTGAAGGTGGACCGACTGATCTGCCAAGATCGTCCCCGTAATCATCTGATTCGAACTGAATGATCTTATAGACGGATTGGTCACCTCTACCGAAGGTATTCCATTGGATTCTCCAGCTGTGTATACTTGCTCTGGCGTACCAGATTGCTTGCAGCTTATAAGCAGACAAACGAAAGATAGTAGGTATAAATATTTGATCTTAGTCATTGCTTATTGACGTTTTACTTTTTGTAAATAATGAATACAGAATTGGAATAATAAATAAGGTAAGCACCGTTGCCATAAATGTACCTCCGATCACTGCAATCGCTAGCGGAACATTGGCTTCTGTCCCCTGCCCCATGCCTATAGCTGTTGGTAGCAATCCTAATATAGTCGTGATGGCTGTCATCAATACTGGACGAAATCTATCTCTTGATCCTTGTACTATCGCATCTTCTAGTCCTGCCGATCCTTTGAACAATGTATTGATCCGATCCACCAGAATATTACCATATGATACCGCAATGCCGATCATCATAATGATACCCATCATCGATTGGATATTAAGATTCGTATTGGTAATCCACATCAATAATGCAACACCAATAAATCCCAATGGAATCGTCAATATGATAATCAACGGCTGACGGAATGACCTAAACAACGGAACCAGTATTAAGAATGCTAAAATCGCTGCCAAAACCAGCCCAAGAGACAACTCTTTGAATGATTTACTGATCACGTTTACTTCTCCTTCGAATTCTATCGTGTACCCTTTTGGTATGTCGATCGACTTGATGATCTCCTTGATGTTATCAGAAACAGTTCCTACATCTGCACCATCGATATTCGCATATACGTTGAATACTCTAGATAGATTGTGGTGATTGATCTCTACAGGATTGGACGAATCCGTAATCTTAGAGAATGATCGGAACGGTATCGGTTTGTCATGTGTACTACTCGTCGTGGTTACATTGGACAGTACATCTATATCATCGATCCTATCTTCTGGATAAGTAACTCCTACATAATAGTGATTCCCATTGTTTTCATCGATCCAAAATGCTTTCTCAAACGTGGTCGAAGAATTCAATGCGGATACCATGTTCTTAATAGCATCTACTGGTTTTACACCTAACTCCGCCGCTTTGATCCTGTCGATATCAATATCCTTAGCCGGAGCATCAAGACGCTGCAGCACTCGTACATCTCTAGTCGTAGGAATGGTACGGACGGTATCTCTAATCTGTTCTGCCAGTTGACGTAGTATATCCAGTTTATTTCCTTTTATTTGTACATCGATCGGTGCAGGCTTTCCTTCATTCAGTGCCGCTGTGATCAATCCACCCGTATTGAAACTCGTCTCTACGCCCGGGAATGCTTCTGTAAATCTTCTTCTGATTCTTCGGGCATATTCCTTAGTTGGTATTAGATGAGATTCTTTGAGCTGAACACCGATGAAGGCATCTTGCACACCCGAGTTAGGTGTATATGCCGCTGGTAAATCATAGAAAACTCCGATATTCGAAATCACTTGTTCTAGGTCGCCTTGTGTTTCTTCTCTGACTATGCCCTCCATTTCTATGATGACTTCTTGCGTCAAATCAAGTGGTGTCCCAGATTCTGTTCGTACTTGGATTTCCATCTGTCCTACATCTGATTCAGGGAAGAGCTCGTATCCACTATTCGACATTAAGAATAATGATCCCGCAAATAACAGTACCGTACATATCAATATCAATGCTCTACTATCAAGTGCACGCTTTAGTAATCGCTCATATCTGCCACCCAATCGCTCTATGAATCTATGGAACCCTTTGAAGAGTCGTGCTTCTCCTTTCTGATCATCTTTCAACAATAGAGAAGCTAAGACAGGTATCAATGTCAATGAGAATATATACGATCCCAACATCGCTGCAGCTACCGTAATCGCCAATGGAGAAAACAGGAACTTCGCTATTCCCGAAAGGAACATAACGGGAAGAAACACCGCCACTATTACCAATGTCGAAGCCAAAACAGGCATAGATACTTCCATGGCCGCTTCTTTCGCCGCAGCTAATACGGCCTGACCTTGAGACTTTTTCTTCTCTATGCTTTCTAGCACGACTATGGAATTATCCACCAATAATCCTAGTACCAACGCTATCCCTCCCAGTGTAATACTGTTGATCGCCTGCCCCGTAAAGTACAATACGATGAAGGTAAACAATACCGAAAGTGGTAAACTGATCGCTACTATAAATGCCGTCCTGATATTTCCCAAAAAGAGAATGAGGACCAATACAACCAGAAGTAATCCTCCGAGTCCAGCATTACGCAGTCCCGCGATAGAATTCCGCACATACGATGATTGATCGAATATCACATTCAGCTTCACATCATCAGGCATTCTCTCGGCCAATTGTGGAATAGCGGCTCTGACTTCATTTACAGCTGCGATAGTATTCGCATTTGGTCGTTTGAAAATCGGTAGATAGACTTGCTCTTTGCCATCCACCCGTGCAATATTGGTTTGTATGGCTCCCGCATCTTCTGCACTACCTATGTCTTTTATATAGATTGGTTTTCCATTTTTGTAAGTGACCACGATATCATTGAAGTCCTCTACATGAACGATCATACCCTTGGCATCGATCCCGTAATTGATATTCCCGATCTTGGCCACACCAGAAGGAATCATCGTCGTATTCTCTTGTATTGCTTTATTGACATCGGTCATCGAGATACCGAGCGCTTCTAACTTATCAGGATCCACATAGACATATATCCTACGTTTCGACCCTCCATATGCGGCTGGAGCGATGATCCCACGCACTCCACTCAACATCTGACGCAGAGAATAATACGCTACATCATAGAGTTCTTTACCTGACTTCTCATCACTACTCACTGTCAATAACATAAGTGGCTTAGACGCTGTAGGATCGAACGGCTGCACCATCGGAGGCAATGTGCCTGGAGGCTGGTAGTACATGTCTGACATAGCATAGGCTGAGGTATTCGCCATTGCTTCCGCAGGATCTACATCTTCACTATAGAAGTTGGTCACAACACTTACGCCCATGATACTTTTGGAGAGTTGTTTCTCGATGCCTGGCGACTGCCCCGTCCATCGCTCCATACGACTTGTGATATCTTTTTCGACAACTTTGGCCGGCATCCCTGGATATAAGGTCAAGATCTGCATCGCCGACTTCTTGAACTTAGGCAAGATATCTACAGGCATCCGAGGAATCAATACAGAAGAAAGAAGGATAACTATCAGTACGAAGACAAATACCAGATAGGGATTTTTAAATGAGAGTTTTATCATTTATGGTTGGTTGGTACTACGTATTAGGTAATATTATATTATAATTTTTTCTATGTGTGAAGATAGGAAAATAAAGGAGAGGGA
>CALKXE010000228.1 GCA_938003955.1 uncultured Saprospiraceae bacterium
CGACTCTGCCGCAAGATGCACAACATGGTCTATATTATATTTTTCAAAAAGACTATCAACAAATGCTTCATCCGTTATACAGCCTTTCTCAAAATGATAATTTGAATTACCATCTATATCTTTCAAGTTTTCAAGATTTCCAGCATAGGTAAGCTTATCAAGGTTTACAATTGTATATTCAGGATATTGATTTACCAATCGCCTTACAACATGTGACCCTATGAATCCTGCACCCCCTGTTACTAAAATACTTTTTGACATAACTCTAGAATTTTTATTTATTATTAAGTTTGTTACTTAATTTTCTTTTTCTTCTCTAAGCTGTAAATATCCGGCATCGTACTTATTATAAGACTATATCACCATTCCGGCTGCCACAGTATTATTCGTTCCTTCATCAATAATAATCACACTTCCAGTTACCCGATTCTTCCGGTAGGGATCTGTAAATAATGGTTTTGTAGTCCTAATTAGGATTCTACCAATATCGTTCATCCTTATTTCTTTATCCTCTTGATCTCTACTAAGCGTATTGATATCCAATTTATATCTTACTTCTTTGATTACACATCTCACATCTTGGGAAGTATGTTTAATAGCATATTTACCTTTAGGCTTCAAAGGCTTTTCTCTGTCAAACCAACAGATCATCAAATCGATATCCTGACCAACTTCTGGTTGATTATTTTCTCTCACAATCATATCACCCCTACTAATATCAATATCCCCTTTTAGAAGCAATGTTACTGATTGCGGAGGATATGCTGATTCTTGGTCTCCCGATGCCCCAACAATTCTTGTTACTTCAGATGAGAATCCCGAAGGAAGAGCCACAATCTTATCACCTACTTTGAACGAGCCACCAGCTATACGACCAGCGTACCCTCGATAATCATGAAATTCATCATTATAAGGCCTAATTACCGTTTGTATTGGTAATCTTGTATCAATAAAATTATGATCACTTGCTATATGTACATTCTCAAGATAATACATCAAAGTAGAACCCTCAAACCAATCCATTTTTTCCGATCGATTAACTACATTATCGCCGTTCAGTGCAGAGATTGGTATAAAACTCACATCTTTCACATCTAACTTCGCAGCAAATTGCTCGAAATCATCTTGAATCTTGTCATATACTGACTGACTATGATCTACAAGATCCATCTTGTTAATACATACTAAAAGGTGCGGAATCTGCAATAACGAAGCTATTATTGCATGACGCTTTGTCTGCTCAACAACTCCATGCCGAGCATCTATTAGTACTAATGCTACATTTGCAGTACTCGCTCCAGTCACCATATTTCTCGTATACTGAATATGCCCTGGAGTATCTGCAATAATAAATTTCCGCTTTGGTGTACTAAAGTATCTATAAGCTACATCGATGGTAATCCCTTGTTCTCGTTCAGACTTCAAGCCATCAGTTAATAATGCTAGATTTACTCCTTCCTCACCTCTTTTTTCGCTTACCCTTTCGATCTGTTCATACTGATCTTGATAGATTGACTTACTATCGTATAACAATCTTCCTATTAGAGTAGATTTTCCGTCATCTACTGAACCGGCTGTTGTGAATCGTAGTAGTTCTGTTTGCATATTTTTTAAAATTTCAGTTTGTGAAGTTCAAAAATGAACCATCTCAAAATGTTTTAACTATTATTAGGTGAATTTCTAAAAATACCCTAATTTCTTACGATCTTCCATACTTGTTTCAGATCTTTTATCATCAGTTCGTCCTCCTCTTTCTGTCATCCGAGTAGTTGCTATTTCCTGAATGATCTCATCTACTGTACTTGCATTAGACTCCCATACACCAGTGCATGTCATATCACCTATCGTACGACACCTTACCATTTGAGTAAATACCTCTTCATCAGGTCGTTTTTGGATATACTCACAATCAGCTAAGAGCGTTCCGTCTCTTTTGAATACTTCTCTTTCATGTGCAAAATAGAGTGATGGTAATGGAATATTCTCTAAAGCTAAATATTGCCACACATCCAATTCTGTCCAATTTGAAATTGGAAACACTCTAAAGTGTTCGCCAATATTCTTACGCCCATTAAATAAATTCCATAACTCTGGCCGTTGATTTTTAGGGTCCCACTGACCGAATTCATCTCTATGGCTAAAAAACCTTTCTTTGGCTCTTGCTTTCTCTTCATCCCTTCTTGCGCCTCCTAAGGCTGCATCATACTTACCTTTCTCGAGTGCCTCCAAAAGAGCTGATGTCTGCAATCCATTCCTACTTGCATCAAATCCTTTCTCTTCCGTTACGATTCCATTATCTATGGCCTCTTGGACTGATCCTATCACTAATTTAGCTCCGAATCTCTCGACAAGTTCATCTCTATATTTGAGCGTTTCTGGAAAATTATGCCCAGTATCAACGTGCAATAACGAAAATGGAATCTTTGCTGGATAAAAGGCTTTATGTGCCAAATACACCATCAGTATTGAATCTTTCCCTCCAGAAAACATAAGAACGGGATTTTCAAATTGTGCTGCTACCTCTCGCATAATGAAGATAGACTCCGATTCTAATTCTCTTATGTGGTCGATTTGATAATTCATGCTTCTATCAATTTTGCTGCCTCATTACTGCAATCGGCAATAGTTATATTTTCAGTTTTTAATACAAGAGCTGGATTAATAGGCGCTTCAAATGGACTATCAATACCCGTAAATCCCTTTATTTCTCCCGCTCTAGCTTTCTTATATAATCCTTTGACATCCCTTTTTTCACAGATTGTCAATGGCGTATCAACGAATATCTCTTTAAAATCATTAGTCCCAATAATTTCTTTTGCCAATTCCCTTATCTCAATTGTAGGACTTACGAACGAACAAAGAACTATGGTTCCTGAATCCAGAAATAACTTTGCTACCTCCGCTATTCGTCTAACATTTTCTTTTCTATCTGCTAATGAGAATCCTAGATTCTTGTTTATTCCAGAGCGAATATTGTCTCCGTCTAAAACCTTAACAAAATAACCTTGGTTGTATAACTTTCGCTCTAGAGCCTCAGCTATTGTACTCTTGCCTGATCCTGACAAACCAGTAAACCATAAAACTGTACCTTTCTGATTTAGAAGGCGTTCTTGTTCCTTCCGAGATACTATTCGATCAAAAATAGGGTGAATGTTATTATTAGATTTTTTCATTTCCACTATGGCCTCCCTATACTTTCATAATAAAAACCCATTTTCCTCATACGGTCCGTATCATATACATTCCTTCCATCGAAAATTGCTGGGTTAATTAAAAACTCTTTAATTTTATCAAAATCTGGTGTTCGGAATACTTGCCATTCTGTGACTATAGCTAATGCATCCGCTTCATCTATTGCTTCATACTGAGTATCACAGAAGCTGATTTTATCTCCGTAGATTTGCTTCACATTTTCGATAGCTTCTGGATCAAAAGCCTTAATATTTGCACCTGCCGCAAGTAAATCATCTATTATAGTCAATGCTGGCGCTTCTCTGATGTCATCTGTATTTGGCTTAAATGCTAATCCCCAAATAGCGATTGTTTTC
>CALKXE010000229.1 GCA_938003955.1 uncultured Saprospiraceae bacterium
GCCACATTGATTATAAAATCAGTGCAGTACACGAATATCCATTTCCCTATGTCTACTACCCTATCCATGTTTAAGCTTTTTTCTTAGTTGCATAATTCTCACCAGTAAATAATACAAAATAGCTGACC
Source organism: uncultured Saprospiraceae bacterium (assembly GCA_938003955.1). Classification (GTDB taxonomy): domain Bacteria; phylum Bacteroidota; class Bacteroidia; order Chitinophagales; family Saprospiraceae; genus CAJXUU01. The sequence goes on from CALKXE010000229.1 coordinate 129, forward strand.
AAAGGAAAACAAGAAAGAATAGATTGCCTATAACATAGTTACCAGTGTTATGCACTGATTAGTGCTTTCTACCCCCTAAATCCCTTCCCCTCCCCCCACCAAACTAAAATCCAGTATATTTGCGCTTCAGTCATAAATGAATGATATCAAGCAATCTGAAACCAACATCTCAGATCGTTTTGAGATCTAAAATTCATCCTCTTGACAACCGTTAATATAAAATAGACAATGAAAATAGAAAGACTATCGCATACACTAATCGTAATAGGTCTCATCCTTGTATTTATTATATATAGTAAGGCGTTCTTGGTGCCCGTGATCCTAGCAATCGTGCTTTGGTATCTGATTAATGCAGTAAATTCATTGGTCAGGATGATCCCAAAGTTCTCTACGAAGATACCGAATGGGATTACGCTGGGTTTGTCAACTATTTTTGTGTTGTTTATAATTTTTACGGTGGGAGGCGTCATCGGACAGACGATCAATAGCATGATCACTACGGCTCCAGACTATAAGGTCAATCTCGAACAACAACTATCGAGAATCATGGCTTCAGTTGGATATACGGAGCCGATCAGCTTAAGAACGGTGACCTCAGAGTTAGATATAAATGGATACTTGGGTAATATCCTGAATTCATTTAAAAATATGGCGCAACAATTTCTATTGATACTTCTGTATACTTTCTTTTTACTGATCGAGCAACATACGTTCGGCAGAAAGATGGCGGCGCTCCGTTTTGACAAAGAACGAAAAGAAAGAATCGCTACACTAACAACCAATATCAATAAATCAGTCCGAACATATATTGGAGTTAAGTTTGCTGCATCATTTGCAACAGGTTTATTAAGCTATGCAGTGATTAAGTATGCTGGATTAGACTTCGCGTTGTTCTGGGCATTTTTGATATTTGTATTCAACTTTATACCAACGATTGGATCTATCGTGGCGACTGTGTTTCCGAGTCTTATTGCATTGGTACAGTTTGATCACTTGTCTCCGTTTTTCATTATTTTGATTGGTGTTGGGTCTATCCAACTCTGTATTGGAGGCATCTTAGAACCGAAGCTTTATGGGGATTCGCTCAATATAAGTCCGTTTGTAATTGTGATATCATTGGTGTTATGGGGGTTACTTTGGGGTATCGTTGGTATGTTATTATGTGTACCGATAACGGTGATTATGATTAATGTATTTGCACAATTTCCTAGGACACGGTCAGTGGCTGTTCTATTATCACAAAACGGAAAAGTCTAATAATGGCAATCTCATTACTGAAAAAAGTAAACGCTCTAATCAATAGTCCGGGGCATAAGAAATTTAAAAAGCGAGTGCATGAAGCACTATTCGAAACCAGTACCACTATTGGTCGGATTTTCGATTACATTCTATTAGGATTGATCATTTTGAGTATTATCATAGTTATATTCGAAACAGTACCGTCTATACAGATTAAGTATCGTTCCGTATTGATATTTCTAGAGTGGATGCTCACCATTGTATTTACAGCAGAATATATTTTAAGAATATATACGGCCAACTTCCCAGTGCGGTATATCAAGAGTTTCTACGGTATTGTAGATCTGATTTCTATAATCCCTACTTATCTCGGATTATTCATTGTAGGAAGTCATTCTATGAGTATCGTAAGAGCACTCAGACTATTGAGAGTCTTCAGAATATTTAAACTGACCAAGTATCTGTCGCAGGGCGAGATGATTATCGCAGCCCTCAAAGAGAGTCGGACTAAGATCTCAATATTCATGTTTTTCATCTTGCTGATGGTCTGTATATTCGGTAGTCTAATGTACATTATAGAAGGTGGAGAAAACAGCGGATTTGATAGTATCCCAAGAGGTATCTACTGGGCAATAGTTACGTTGACGACTGTGGGATATGGAGATATTTCTCCTTCTACTACACTCGGTCAATTCATGGCAAGTCTCATTATGATTTCAGGATATGCTGTTCTTGCAGTGCCTACCGGCATTGTGTCTGCGGAAATGGTCAAAGTAAGCGAAGAAGCCAAAGATGCTGATAAAAAAGAGTGTGATAGATGTGGTGAACTTGACAATTTGAAGCACGCAAGATTCTGCCATAGGTGTGGAGAAAGACTATTGTGAAAAGGTAAACCCAATCCATTCCAGTCTTTCTCTATCACCGGCATAGCTTCATTTTTCTTCTCTCCAATCCAAATTGAAATTACAACCTAATCACTATCCCTACATCCATAAAGTGGAACAAAGCAAAATTATAAACTTGATCCACATCCGCACCACCTTCAATAATTCTGTATCCGGCTTTTAACTGTAAGCTGTCCTTATATATATCATATAAAATTCCTGCAAAAACATCTTCCGCTCTTCCTACGGGACCAACAAGAGCATCTCCTTTGAGTAAGAAGCCTAGCTTGTCTGTAGGGGCATAATTCAACTCGAAGCTCACTAATGGAACATATCCAAGATCAGTATCATCAGAGGTGACTCCAGCTTGTGACAGTGCAATCCTAGCATCTCTAACAAGTAAACTCGCTCCAAGATCAAATTTGAATTTTGACTTGTCGACTATTCTATATCTATAGCTAAACCTGTACGTATTGAACTGATAACTCCCCGTCACGCCTTCTCCTTGGAATGTATTTCCAGCAAATTTTATTTCTCTGTCCGTGTTAATCGTATAATTACGAGTCAGTGGAACGGCCGTCGCTTCTATCGTATGTTTGCTATTGATTGTATATGCCAACTCCCCTCTAAAAAAGATAACTGAGCCATCAGAATCAAAGTCATCAGTATAGGAAAACAGTGTGCCAGCATCCAGGTCAGCGTTGGGAACTCTTACATCATTGTAACCTGTTGTTACGGCACCTGATTCTAAACTAAGACGCAATTGAGCACTTAACATCAATGGGATAAAAAACAGAATTGTAAAGAAATACTTCATCATAATATATTTTGAATTATCAATTTTGATTGACCCCATCATTCATATTTGGCCTCTCATTATATTCTTTTTATAAAGTAAAATTTGAATGTACTTGTTCGATTAAACCTAAGAAAAATAAAAAATTATTGTTATACCAATTGTGTTTCAATTTGCCGCATAAATATATTGGTAAATGCCGATACATATTGAATGTTGCAGACGAATGTATGCGGCAAATTCAATAGTAATCGGTATTACATCAATCGAGTTCTATTTCTATAGGTTCATTCTTTACCCGTTGGTCACACTAAATTGAGAAAAAAATCAAGCCTTTTTTAGCTACAGTTAAATCAGTCTAAGAAGCAGTTGGAACCATAATCCACATTACCGCCTATCGTTGATGGGCAAATTGGAACATAAAAAAAAGCGAATTGATAAAATCAACTCGCTTCTAATATAATTGTTAACTCCTTTATTTTAATCTATAGTTTGCATTTAGAATGAATAAGTTCATCTATTATTTCTAATATCAAAACAGGTAGAAGTTTGGATTCTTTGCAAAAGATAATTACATATTGTCATTTACTATTGCACTGATTTCCTTAACCTCAGATCTATGATCATTCAATTGATCTCTTCGATCTTTGAGTTGTCTTTTCACTGCATTGTATGCCTCACCGAAGGCTTTGAGTGCATCTTGCTCCGTATTCTCTGCGAACACATCGCTTCCTGGTACACGAATTCTTATTTCGGCTAAGACTGAATCAGGAATTTTACCATCCCCTTTCTTAAAAAACACATTTACCTGAGTCATCCGTTTCTCGAATTTAGTCAGGTCATTTATTTTTGCATTTATGTATTCTCTATCCGCATCACTTAATGTGAATGGTGTTTCTATTGTAGTTATCATAGATTTATTTTTTATGTTATTGAAATAAAAAGAATCTGAATATTTAGGATTGATTTAATCCATACATTTAGTCATTTGCGACCCTCTCTTTTATACCTTACTACATAATAGACGAATTGTTCGGTTCGAAAGTTTTAATTTGAATGGTATTTTTAATAAAAATAACAAGATAGATAATTCTTGTTTTTCAAACATGCATTTCATTTTCCTATAGCACACTTCTTAGATATTATTTGTCTAGACTTGACACGTAAGATATATCTTAATGAATCAACAACCATGTCACTTAATAGTCCGACACTCACATTATAACCCCTATAAGAAACTAGTCAATATAGTTGTTGATATACTAACAATAGCGGCTAAACCTAATGCCCACCAGAAGTTTTTCACTTCAAACTTAGGCAAGAACCAGTCGGCTACTTGAATCAATATAGCGTTCAAAAACCATGTAAATATACCTAATGACAAAACCCCAAGCGTTACTATCTTAAGAAATGTACCAAGCGTAAAATCTAAAACAGCGACAACGACAGCCACACAAATCGCCTGCCAAAAACTCTGGATTTTCACACCACTCAGCAGAGATGAACCAATCAAAAAAGCTGCTCCTCCGATAAGTATATTGATTATAGTATCCATAAATATTTAGTTTATTTTATTTCTCTAATGTATTAATATTCATTGGCATTGACACCATATGAATTCATTTTTATCGTCTTAAATTTCACTTAAGCTATCCCAAACTTCTTAAACGTACTGTCCATTAATTGCGATACTAGTGTATCTACTGTATATCTATCTGAATTAAGTTGCAGTAATATATAATCAGCAACTGTACTTACGGTTATATCTTCTAATGATCCACCTCTAGCGAAATGATCTTGGTAAATTTCACCAGCTATCTCAATATGAGGTAGCCCCTTTGTCATTCTCGATAGGCTACGCCTTCATTTTTACGCAAAAACTGAACAATACAAACATCTAATGTAATCAGACATACCAACTCAGAATTGGTATAACATCATAACCATATTCTTTTCATTAAAACTGGATGACTTACGACAGTCCGTTATTATTTATACATTTTCAAATAGTAAGTCTTAATCATATGTGTACTTTTGCATGCACCTAAAATTAATGTAGTGATTAAAAATATACCCTTTATTCTCTTTCTTACATTATCGATTATAGTAAATTCTCAATCTCAAAATACAATCTTAATTGATTTACAAGAGAAACTAAAAGAAGCTGATAATCTACGGAACGAACTCTCCAAGAAAATCAATCAGCAGAAGTGGCAATCTTACAATGAGGATCTAAAATCCTACGGACTACCCTCTACTGATTACCTAGAGCATACCGCATATTTCTTTGAATATTCGGAAGCTCATGAACAATCAAAATGGGTTGCTCACATGCTCACGCCCGAGGTTGAGGAACTAGGTGCTGTGCGAACAAATGATTTCAGAGTAGATTCACTAGTAACTACTGGAACAGCAGAACAAAAGGATTACTTCAACTACTACCCTACAAGAAAGAAAGATGAACAATATGAAGGGTTCGGATATGACAGGGGGCACCTTGCTCCATCTGCAGACTTCAGATGGTATGGAGAAGCACTATCAGAAAGCTATTATTATTCTAACATGTCTCCACAGCATCCTGATCTCAACAGAGAAAAATGGGCTGAATTAGAATCTATGTTAAGAAGCTATGTAATCAGAAATAATGTTCCATTAGCTATTATAACAGCTCCTGTACTGACCGATGATCTGCCGAAGATCAAACAATCACCAAACGGTCTTAGCATTCCTCAGTTCTATCTAAAGATCGCTTATGATCATACAAACAAAAGAGCCATAGGTTTTTTGATGGCAAATAAAGAATTGACAAGGCCGCTAGACATGTATACCATATCCATAGATGATCTCGAAAAACTTACTGGATACAATTACTTTCCGAATATCGATCAGACCTTAGAGTCGACCTATGACGTGAAAGAGTGGTTTTCAATATTTGACAAAGGAAGCGTAGAACCTCTAGCTCAAAATACGCTATCCAGAGGCCAGTTCAATACTGAGACTATAGCGCGCCAAATGAACAAGTATCGTAAGGTAACCGTCTGCGGTAAAGTAGTCAGCGCAAGAAATAGTCGAAAAGGTCATGCTTGGATCAACCTTGATCGCAAATATCCAAATGACTACTGTTCAGTGATGATATACAAAGAAGACATTACCAACTTTACCTATGATCCCGTGAAGCACCTAAAGGATAAAGAGATCTGCGTAGAAGGCGAAGTAGGAAACATTGGAAACAAGCCTGTAATCAAGGTGTCTAATCCGAAAAGAATTTCAGATTTATAAAATCAATTTTGTCTTAACTGTAGTCAATGTTTGGTTTTCAAACCAACGATAGTGGGTAAATAAACAAAGGACTTCAGGGAAGTCCAACTATGTTAGAAAATTCAGATTACAATCTTTGGCGACTTCAGAGAAGTCGGACTATCATCTAAAACTAAACATAACCGCAAGTCACTGCGCAGTATTATATCACGTTTACCTCTATGTTGCTAATACAATCGCCCCAGACGGTTCGTTATTGAGCCATAAATATGATATAGAAAATGATTAATTCTAAAAATTATAAAGCAGCCCTAGCCCGCCTTCGGCTCCTATAATTTCCACATCCAAATGCTTCGTTATTTTATGCAATTCTGGCACGAAATAACCAATCAGTGCCCCTATCCCATAACCGACCACAACATCAGTCGGAAAATGACTGCCAGCCTTTACTCTTAAGTATGCAGTAATAGCAGGCGCGGCTATTGCTCCAGCCCAAACGGCGTATTTATATTTTGAATCTGGGTAAAGGTCGTCGAATATATTGGCTGTAAAAAAGGATAAACTCGCAACATGACTCACATGCCCTGAATAAAATGATCTTCTTGAAGATTTACCAAGCTTAATATCAAAACTCACGGATGGATTATAAGCATACGGACGATAACGAGCCACACTACTCTTTGTGATATAGGTTAATCCACTATTAAACGATAATACCTCCGCATACATCATCATTATCTCCCTTGCATTTTCTCTTCCTTGATCAGATAAAAATAACGCAAGTGGAGCTGCAAAAACTCCATTCTTAAATAGATCACTGGCCGACCCCGCCTCCAATGAATAATTATTAGCAGCACCTTTGTCTACCCCGTTAATAGACCCATCATTTAAAACCAATATATCAGCAGGTGTTAACGGCTCTCTTGCATTCTCAATCAACCAAGAACCACCGACTAAACCAACGGAACCACCGATTATCAATCCAGAATGTGTTACTGATGTTTTGTACAGTTTCTGTGCTGACACTGATTGATTAGCAAAAAAGGACATAAACCCCACCAATAAAAAAAAACTATTTTTGATCATATGACAGATTTCAAGAGAGAGCTTTGTAACAAGGTATATATTTATTTCGAATCAATATGAAGTATGATCCAGTTGAATATAATTACAAATCACAATTTATTATAAATTTTAGCTTTGCCATTATTCCATTCAATATACTGTACAATTAGGCTTACGAAACTCAAAAGTATAGAGAAGTCGTTTGTATGATTTTCTGCTTATAAAACAAAGTTCATTTAGTAAAACAGATATGACCCGCGACAGATAAAGCCGTTAATTTACCATAATTAAATATATTAATTATTATAATGTGACTAAACCATGTATTAGAGGTCTATAGATAATATAATGATCTGTAATGGGAGAATCCAATGCTAAAATAAAGCTGAAAGTAAAAGAAATGAGTAGCTCTGTTGCTTTCTACAGAAGCATAGGTTTCATGATCCCGCAAGATGTAAATACAGAAAATGCGCTACATATAGAAAATGACGAGGGACCATTAGAACTAGTGTTAATTCCCGAAGATCAAATTAAAGAGGAACTGATTGATGATTACGAACTTATTCAAATCAGCTATCCCAATACAGAAGCAGTAGATCAGGCATACAATAAGGCTGCATCAAATGGCTGTAAGATTATCACAAAACCTTGGAATACATTCTGGGGCACAAGATCCGCCAAAATCATCGATCCGGATGGTCATAATATTCTATTGTACACGAATATAGTTTAGTCATTAATAAAAGACCAATTCTTATAATAATTAATGTCTCAATCAGTATAAAATAATCATCATAATTAAGTTTGGATGTTGCTTCTTCTTAAAACTCATCTTCGTGCGTTTCCTGCGATAAGCACCCTTATCTCAAACAATCGCTGAACGGTGCAGCAAATCAAAGATCAGTAGGTCTATTTGCGAATTCTTAACGTTAAAATAAAAACCAACATCCGCTAGACTTGGGTGATTCCTTTAGAAATCAGCTTTCACCTAAACCAACTAAGGCCATCGATTAGTCAAAAATTAGAATTTCAACCATGAATTAATTTCATTGAAAAATGCTAAAAAGCCCAAAACATTCTAACTCCAAACCTATTATACCATTTGAATTCTTAAGAACTGCCATCGTTTTAAAATAGGAATGACTGTAATTATTAAACAAAAAAAACGCAATCTCAAAATTAATGAGATTGCGTTTTTTATATAAGGGAAATTTCAAGTACAGCTATAATGCGCTGCAGCTACTTTGACTCTTCCAGTATGATTCTTTTTTGGATGTCTCTGGAGTTCGATCACTTCTAATTTCTTTCCATTCTCTAATTCCTTTCTGGACTTTTGGCGTATCTTTTTCGTTGTACGTTTGTCCTCCTCTACTTGGCGTTATTTCAGCCTTCCTCTTTAATTCCTTGATAATAAATGTTTTAATTAAAAATAGGTTATCGTTTTAATAACGTCACTATCATAGAATTCGTTCTATTTAATCTTATTTAATTTCTAAATCCATCATCAGTTCTTTGCAAATTGATTACTTATACTTTGATATTTTCACTTCAAAGAGATTATGCTCGATGGCATAAACGACAACTCCAGCAATATTTTTACATCCTGTTTTTTCGAGAATTTTATTTCTATGACCTTCTACTGTTCTTGGGCTGATGAATAATTTAGTAGCTATTTCTCTTGTTGTATATTCTGAACATAGTAGGTTTATTACTTCTAACTCTCTCGGCGAAAGTGAAGATGATACTTTTCTATTCTTAGCAAAAAACCTCCTCTGTCGAATCAATTGAATGATATGATCATTGATATGGAATCCTTTATCCCCGACTTTCAGTATTGTTTCAATCAGTTCGGCAGGGTTTGCATTTTTAGCTAAAACTCCTGAGACTCCTTCATCCAGCAGCTTAAGGATCAAGCTATCATTATAATGTGAGGATAAAATAATAATCTTATAATCTACATTCAATTTATTTATGGCAGCAAGTGCATCTACCCCGTCAAGAGTAGGCATCGACAGATCTAATAGAATAATATCGACTGCGAGCCCTTCAGATATTAAATCCAATAATTCTTGTCCATTTGTGGCTTCATGAGTTACCTCTATCTGATCTTCTTGCTCTAACAACATCCTTATCCCATTGATGATCAATTGTTCATCGTCGACTATAGCAACTTTATATTTAGTCATAGTTTGGAAATTTTAAGACTGCTAGAAATCCTTTATTAATACTACTTGTGAATTCAACATCTCCATCTAATAGCGTAGCTCTAGTATTTATATTATTGAGACCTAGCCCTTCCTTATTCTGAGACAGGTCACACCCTATCCCATCATCTCTGTATGTCATCTCTATTTCAGTCCCTATTGGAAGAAAGTCAATAGATATGTTCTTTGCTTTTGCATACTTAACAGAATTATTTAATAGTTCTTGGATTACCCTATAGATGTGCAGCAATTTGAATTCATCCTTAAGCTCTATCAAGAAGTCATTCTCAACCGTTAAAGTCATTGTTCCAGTAACATTAATCGAATCCACTAATTCTTCCAAGGCCAGATGAATACCAAACTTCTTAAAAGAAATAGGCATCAATTCATGAGATATTGCTCTGGATCGTTCCGAACTTTTCTTAATTGACATTTCTATCTGATCTATAATACTTTCTAGACCATGATCATCCGGCATCCTTTGCTTTAGCACATGCATATTCAAGTTCACTATTCCTAATTGAGAAGAAACATCATCATGAAGTTCTCTAGATATTCGGTCTCTTTCTTGCTCTTTTGTTCTAACTGTGTTTTCCAACATTAGTCTCTGAAAATTTAACTTGAGCTCTTGCGCTCTGAATCGACTTTGCGATATCTTTTTCTGCGCATGATTAAGAAACCAAATTACACCTAAAGCAAAAAGTAAACTTACTAGAATACTTATGATTATATATAGCACAATACTATCACCTTCCATTCAGTGAATGTTTTTTTGGATGATTTAATGATTTGACAATAATTATAAAAAACAATAATTTAGTAAATAGACCAACTATAGTCTTTATAATCCAGATAATAATCCTATAATCAGAAGATATATTTAGGACCACATTACTAGAAAGCATAACAATTAAAGTTACTATATGATTGATAAATACTCCAATAACAATCCACTTAAAACTAATATAGATCTTACTCATCTGAAAATCTAATAAAAGGTAGAAGGTATAAATGCAATACCCCAAAATTAAAATACTACTTAATGCCGCCGAATAAGAGTTATATATATCTAATCCTTGAATAAACAATGAATTTATAATAATAAAAACAACCGCGGGGAGATAGGCTTTTTGCAAATCAAATTTAGGCTTCATTACCTCTAAAAAGTTCCTAATAAAAACACTCAAAATAACAAACTCTAACAGCGTATATAAATGGAAAAACTTTAAATTATTCATTTTTTTTTCAAAAAAAAATGTGGAGACTAAATCAAAACTACCACCCATAATAATATAGACTAAAAAAAGATGAAACACCTTATTTGTCTTATTATATACCAGGATAGAAAATATTGCAAACACTACAGAAAAAACAACTGTAGTATTTGCAATTCCATTAAAGAATGCCTCCATTATATTATATAAAAAGTTCTGCTATTTAATTGAATTTTCACCACAAAGAAACGGGCAAGGTTTTGTAACATCATATATATTCCCGACTGCATATGGCGGCACTTTAGAGGCTCCAAGATTATCCACACCAACTAACATTATATGTGGTGTTAATCCTGTCACTGTTGAATCTAGACCTAATACGAACCTAGCCGCAAAATGATTGCCCTCAGTTGCAAACTCAGTAAGATCAATAAGTGGCATTGTAAAGTATTCCGTTAAGACAGAGTCAGTATATTCAACCCCTTTTCTATCCCACCTGCCTTTCCATTCCCTATACTGGCGAGGAGTTAGCTTGTTCTTGTCTACGAACACAGAATCCTTATCCTTAACATCAATTTGTGGGGTCTCTTTACAAGAAATGATCAAAAGCGAAATGAATGAGAACAAAACGCAAAATAATAAAGTGTTTTTCATTTTTTAAGAATTTAAAATTAGAAATATAAAGGGTATTTCAAAGCG
>CALKXE010000230.1 GCA_938003955.1 uncultured Saprospiraceae bacterium
CTCATATTGAAGTACTCTATTTTCAGTAATCAATCTTTTTGCTACGATATCATCTACATAGATGTCTTCAGCTGGTTCACTTGATTCAAGAAGTTCTTCGGCACCAACCTTTATCTGTGCATTCATTCCTAACGTTCCAAGAAGGAAGAAAGAAAAACATGCAAACTTTAAGAATTTATTCATTTCGAATGTATTTATATAATTCTCTTAATATTATTATCTAACCATGAAAGACATTGATCCTATATCTCTTGGACCTTTATCTCCTGGACACTTACATTTGATATCTTCAAAGAAATATCTATCACCCGGCTTAGCTTTCTTAAGTATAGCTGTAGCTGCACCTTTGAATCTACCACCTTGGTTAGGTATAGGCTCTGCATCCGATCTCGGTGCTACTCTTACCATTCTAAAACCAAGAATTTCACATTTAGCTTCGAAATCAAAATTTTCCAATACAGGAAGTACCCCTTGAACACTTTTTAATTCTCCAGGAGAAATAGTTCCACCTGCCTTAGTATTAAGTTTTGGTACTGGTGTAGGAAAACGCTTAACCCTAAATACTTTACTCGCAGTCATACCAGGAGCAGATACATTTATCTTAGCATTCTTTGTAGGTTTAGTTGCCGTTACTGTGTAAGTACCGTCACCATTCTTACTAATAGATCCACCATCCATGCTTACTTTAACTTTATCAGAAGCTACACCTGCAGCAGAAACTTCTACTGGATTCTTAACACCCATATAGAATACATTCATCTTAGAGGCTGATATAGCAACAGATCTCTCTCCTACTTCATACTCGAATTCTTTCTTGAATGATTTTCTATCACCAGTTACAGGATCTGTAATTGTAATCGAAGCATTATACTTCTTGATACCTGTAGTAGCTGCAGTTTGAGAAAACTTAGCAACACCGTCCCCATCAGCTCTTAATGACTGACCATTTACAGAGATAGATAATCCAGTCTGAGAATCTTTACCTGCAGATGCAGATAAGAATACATCAGTTTCGAATTTCTCACCTTTGATAATGTAAGATTTCTTTGGTGCAGATACTACTGTATACTTATCAAGTACTACTGTAGCTCCACCAACACCTACTTTAGATGATAAGTATCCTAATATCTCCGCTTCAGAAGCTTTAATATCATTTTTGAATTTAGAGAATATAGGCATAGTTGCTCCTAATGGCATATGACCAAAAGTGAAATCTGCCCAATTCAGTTTTGCATTAGGTGAGTCTTTCCAAGCTTCTTCATCGATGTTAATCGGAAGGTTCTTAGCTATTCCTGGTCTGTCAGCTTCATCAACGAATGATAAAAACTGTACTTTCAACTCTTTCATTTTCTCTAAAAGTTCAGTTCCTTTTCCAGCATCAACCATTATTCTAGTTGTACCATCATAGTTCTTCTTTCCTTTTAGCTCTCTTTTATTTTGTTCTCCTACGAGTACATAATCAAGATCATCTACCTTACCATCAGGTGTTCCTGATTCATCGATAAGTATATCAAGAATTTCATCTATGTATGCTGATCCTTCTTTAGAAGTATTTTTCAACCCATCAAGTCTATCTGCATATGTTTTAAAAGAAGCTTTCGCTTTTGCTTGTTCCTTTATAGCTTCTGGTATTGCTGCATTACTAGCATCCAAAGCTGAATTTGCTGATTTAAGTCCTCCATCTACCATTTCAAATGCATTGAAAATTTCAGCAGATACGTTGAGGGCTAACAGCGCTGTTAGTACCAGGTACATGATGTTAATCATCAGTTGCCTGGGCTCCTTAGGTATTGACATTTTATAATATTTTAGTATGTTATTTAATTAAAACTTTCTTTTGGACTAATCTTGTTTAGATTATCCTTTGTTTACAGAAAATGCATTCAATACATTACCGTATACTCCGTTAAGAGAAGAAAGATTTTTATTAAGAGCTGCCATTTGATCTTTGTATGCTTTAGTGTCTTCTACACTAGCATCCATATTTTTCATAGCTTCTTGCATTCTTGAGTAGAAATTATTCATTCCCTTTAACTGATCACCAGCTTGAGAAAAATCAACTTCTTGAAGTGCTTTTAATGATCCAAGGCTCTTTGACATACCTTGAAGCTCGTCTAACATACCACCTAATTTATTTTCTACAACATCAGCATCAAGATTTCTTGCCGCTGCTCCTGCTCCACCTGCGGTTAGTGGAGAGATATTCGCATTGTATTTGTCTAGTCCCGGGTATAATTTATCCCAGTAGTAATCTTTTTCTGGCGGTAGAAGTCCTAACATTAAGAATAGTCCGGCTTCCGTAAGTAGACCAATAGTAATAAACAAATTACCCATTGGGTGCGAAGTAATCTTCATCAATGCACCTACCATTACGACAGCGGCACCGACACCAATTACAAAGTTTTTAATGTATTTAAATGTTGGAGATTTAATAAAACTCATTTTGTTAAAATTTTAAGATTAAGGATTAGTTAATAATTAAGTATAAATAATTTTCTGTAAGTCCATCTAAGTTGTTTTGCAAATTTTCCCCAATTCCAAAACACCATTAACAATGGCTTACAAATAACTACTATTAATATACAAGAACTGAGAATATCAGCTGTGTAGTATATTAATAGTAATCTTTTTAAATGTTTTTATTTTTAGAAATCACTTATTGATCTACCTAAGAATGTAAGTGCACATCTAAATCCAATGTAAGATTTAGCAGTATCTTGGTATTCCCAGTGTCTTGTTCCTGTTTGTAGGAAGTAAGAAATATCTTTCCATGATCCTCCTCTAATAACTTTACGTTTGTATACTTCAGGATCTTCGTCCTTTGCATCATACTTATAGTTCGGGTTAAGATCATGTTCGTGCGTATAACTGTTTTCTGCGTACGCATCTTCAGTCCACTCAGCTACGTTTCCTGCCATACAGTATAAACCATAATCGTTTGGAAAGTAAGCATCCGCTTTAACAGTGTATTGTCCTCCATCTTCTGGATAGTTTCCTCTACCTGGCTTAAAGTTAGCCAATAGACAACCTTTTGCATTTCTTACATAGTATCCTCCCCATGGGTATGGAGCTAGTTCGTTTCCACCTCTGGCAGCATGCTCCCATTCGATTTCCGTAGGAAGTCTAAACTCTTCAGAATTAGGCTCACTTTCCCCCTTGTAAGAGTTCCATAGCTTCGTTCTCCAATGACAGAATGCTTTTGCTTGCTTCCAATCAACACCTACTACTGGATAATCATCAAATGCAGGGTGAGTGAAATAATTTCTTGTCATTGGCTCATTATAAGAATATCCAAAATCTCTAATCCATACTAAAGTGTCAGGATAGATATTTTCAGTTTCTTCTTGGATAAGATCAGTTCTTGAACCTTCTACACCGTATTCAGTGTAAGAAGATGCTTTTTTCCAATCGATCCAATCATACTTATATTCGAATTGTGAGATATCCATAGATCTAGTGCCATCAAAAGCCATATCTCCTTGATAATACATATCATCTAGAGTCTCATCAGAATAATCTAATTCATACTCCCAATCAACTCTTTCATTTCCAAAATCATCTTCTATGAAATCACCCATTCGTGTATGGGCTATTGAATCTTGCACCCAATTGACAAACTGTCTGTACTCGTTATTGGTTACTTCCGTGTCATCCATGAAAAAACCTTGAATACTTACGGATCTTGCCCGTTGGGTATATGTACTGAATACATCTTGATCACTCTGACCGATATGTAAAGTACCTGAAGGAACATATACCATCCCAAAAGGATTAATTCCTGTCCAATTTGGTCTATCTAACGCACCTGTTAATTGACCTGATTCTTTTACCCCGCACGATGTGATTAAAACTAACATCGCAAGAACCCCAATTCTTGATAAAATATTTCTACTCATTTTGTTAAAGTGTAATAAACATTAATGTAATAATGTGCCCCATTTATTTTCTAGGCTGTAAAGATAAGCCTGCATTTGAATTATCAAAAATTATATTTTGATATTTCACATTTGATAACGTATTTATAAAAGTTTGAGAATTTAAAACGATCATAATCTCATCTTATTTCCCAAATAGCCAATTTTTTATCTATTTCTTATATTAATTAAATCACCATATATAGCTGACTTACAAATACCTAGGATTATATATAATCTTAGGTAGTTCTCCAGAACCCAAAATCTTACGAAGATTATAGTTGAGTAATATCTCATGTGTTCCTTCATGTGCCCTACGCAAGCCCGATACGCCTATATCGAAGCTATAACTTATAGTATAATGATCTCCTAATTTCATGCCCGCTATAATAGCAATTGCATCAAGAGAGCGAGAATCATATCCACGCATGTTTATACCTCCAAAAATATTGCCATCTATTTTTAAGATGGAAGAAATATCACTCTGAATTTGGTTAAAATCCGTCTTAAGTAGGATACTTTGGAGGAGCTCAATATTTTCAAAAAAAATAAAATTATATTGAAAAAAACTATTTACATGCGTCGTTTGACCAAAAGAAGTGCGTTCTAAACCGATAAAATTCTGCGGAAAATGACTTATTGCGACTCCTGTTTCTATTTTCTTATTGTAAAAAAACACACCTGCATCCCATTTCATTCCGATTCCCAAATCAGTATTTTCGAGCAAAATTGGATCATTATGAGAAAAAATTCCAGCATAGTCTCCCTCAGGTGTTATAATTCGAGATCCATCAACATTTAGTTGACTCACTCCGATTCTACCACCAAAAGATAATAATCCACCTTGCATACTCGCTACGTAGTTATAAGATCCTGACAAGCTAGTCTGAGATAGGACTCCAAATGATTGCCTCTCCACGATACCCCCAACTGCTCCACTCCATAAGTAAAAAGGAAGATGAACACTCAAACTCAAGTCTCTAGGATTACCATCAATACCGTCCCACTGGTTTCTATACATAAGATTTGCACTTAATGAGAAATCTAAGCCTGCATAAGCGGGATTGAAGACGTATTTATTCAATGCAAACTGGGTGTATTGGTTTTGCTGCTGGCCACTTAGCGTAGACCAAACCAAAATAAATGCATATAATATTAGGTGCCTTTTTTTCAAATTATCAAATATGATTAATGAGAATAAACAATTCTCTTTCCGTTAAAAGTAGGAGAATTTTATCTATGAGACAAATTACATTCATTATAAAACTGGAGAATTACTTTAAATTGACAAAGTAACCCAAAAGATGCTAGATAGAAATTTGCAAGCCGTCATAAGCAGGAAAAACATTATCAGGTAATTCTTGCTCCCATTCACTAGTTGTTCCCATTCTATGACTTAGATGAGTAATATACGCTGTACTTGGCTGCACTTGGGCTATCAAATCTAATGCTTGATCCAGTGAAAAGTGACTATGATGATTTTTTTTCTGTAGTGCATTTATAATCAAAACCTTTGTACCTACTATACGTTGGATATTTTCATTATTAATATAAGATGCATCGGTAATAAATGTAAAATCTTCAAATCGATATCCTAAAATTGGTAGATTCCCATGCATTAATTGGATCGGCAGCACTGTATGTCCGCTAATTTCAAATGATTCAGTACTTTCTATCCTGTGAAGTATAGCTCTTGGTGAACCTGGATATTGATTCTCTGAAAAAACATATCCAAATCTATTTTCTAATTCATCAGCCACTCTAGGCATTGCATATAATGGCATATCAATCTTCTGTGCAAAATTAAAAGGCCTGATATCATCTAGGCCAATTATATGGTCATTATGCTCATGAGTATATAATATTGCATCTATTCGTTTAACTTTATTTCTTAACATTTGATAGCGAAGATCAGGGCCTGTGTCGATTAATATATTTGCATCTTCTATCTCTACTAAAACTCCGGATCTTAATCTATTATCTCTAGGATCTGTAGAAATACAAGCTGAACAATCACAACCTACGACTGGAATGCCTTGAGAGGTACCGGTACCAAGAAGGGTTATTTTCAATGATCTTTGTTTAAATTATTCTAAATAATGCTAATATAAGTAATTAACAGATGTATTTCTGTAATGCAATTCTGAGAGTTTTAAATCTAGCTATTCTATCTACAACTTTGTAAAACTACTTAATAATACCGATTACTATTGAATTTGCCGCATACATTGGTCTGCAAAATTCAATACCTATCGGTATTTACCAATATCTTTATGCCGCAAATTGAAACACAATTGGCATGACAGAATCGTTTTGATAAAATCAAATTCTAAAAATATAAATACTATAAATTAAGGTGAATTTGAAATAATATATTGAATAAAAATGCCTCCCTAGAAATCAAACTAGGAAGGCATATTTATAATCGTAAATATTCTATACTATTGTTTTATAAACTTCTTAGTCATTACCTCATCTTCAGTTTCGATAGAGATCATATAGATTCCTGAATCAAAAAGTGATACATCTATTATTGCTCGTGTATTATCAACATTCCTATCCATTAACAACTTACCTGTAATACTGTATATTTTCAGCTTATTGATATTGTCTTCAGATAAAATAGTCATGTCTGAGAAAACAGGATTAGGATAGACAGAGAATTCATCATCACTTCCAGTCAACCTAGTTTCACTCACAGACCTTAGTGGTTTGATCGATTGAGAAGTCGCGCCTTCTAATCTACTCGAAGAACTTACGCCGGTTACTGTAACTTGATCAATGTAGATCCTATCTGCATTCGCACTAGCATCGCATTGAAATCTAAATTGAGAACTAGATGCAAAATTATAATTAGCGGCAGATACGGTCACAATAGCTGAATAGAATGTATTATTATTAAAATCCGTACCGCTAACATATGAAGCAACTGTAGCCCAATTGCTACCATCATAATATCTAACGAGGAGATCCTCTCCATTCTCCATACTATTAGGATAGAAATAGAATTCAATCTCTATTGCTGAATATCCACTTACGTCATACACTGCTGAAGTCATTGACGATTCTGTTCCAGAATTATCTCTAAGTCTTATTGAATAATTTCCTTCATATGATCTACCTCCTGAATATCTGTAACAATCTGATCCACCATCTTGCCAGCCGTCCCATCCAGATTCAAAATAATGAGCAAACAATTCTTCGGATCCTGAAGAACTACAAGGATCACAATCAGGTCCACCGCAATCTACACCAGTTTCGTCTCCATTTTGAATACCGTCATCACAAGTTTCACAAACATTGCAATCAGGACCTCCACAATCTATTCCTGTTTCGCTACCATTTTGAACGCCGTCGCTACAAGTTGGACAAGCTGGACAATCAGATCCTCCACAATCTATTCCTGTTTCGTTTCCATTTTGAACTTCATCAGAACATGTTGGTTCAGGAACCCCTCCTTCTACACAGATATTTGTTGTCTCAAAGGCTCCAAAAGAACCTCCACCGGCAAGAACAGAGCCTTCATTTGTAACTGTGTATGATCCGTTACCATAATAGCAACATATCCCATCACCGTAAGTATCTGTCATTGTGAAATCATAACATCCGTCTAGTAAACATTCTTCTATCACCAGAGTAGACCCGTCAGTTTGAGTACCATACGGCCCACCGGAAGCGACTGTTCCTCCTTCACTATTTGTTAGATTCCAAGCAGTTTCCTTAGGATAATTATCAAAATTAATAGTTATTAATACTACATTATTATCACATGCTTCTGGTGGTTCGTTGCCACAACCTCCGCTGTTGAGTAAACTCGACCTTGCTCCACCAGTTGAGAATAATGCATGCATCCTTGATTTTTGGCCCTCGGTATATATATTCATACATGCATCATCAGAATAGTCCATATAATTTTGAACCATATCTATAGAGTTACATGAAGAATGTCCTGTTGCACAACCGTAATTAGCATTATCAGATGTTGGCGTATCAGAAACTAAATCATCTACATTACATCCGCCATCACCCCAGATATGTCTAAGGTTTAACCAGTGGCCAACTTCGTGAGTTGCGGTCCTTCCCAAGTCAAATGGGGCTGTTGCAGTTCCTATCGTTCCAGTATATTGGTAGCCGTTGACAACGCCATCGGTTGAAGAACTTCCACCAGGAAACTGTGCGTATCCTAGTATACCTCCTCCTATATTGCATACCCAGAAATTAAGGTAATCACCAGAAGGCCATGCGTCTTTACCTCCAGAGGAAGCAAATTTCACACCATCGTTGGTACCAAAACCATTTACATTAGTACTGGTCCGTGTAATCCCAGATGTAGCATTTCCATTAGGATCAAAAGAAGCGAGACAAAATTCTATCTCAGTATCTGCAGCTTGAGACCATGTGTCATCTGCATCACTATTTAATCTTCTGAAATCTGCATTTAACACATCGATTTGTGTCTGAATTTGCGCATCGCTAATATTCTCAGTTGGAGTGCGATATACAACATGCACTACAATAGGAATCGTGATTATTGATCTCAGAGAAGTTTTAGATTTCTCTTTAATCCATTTGGCAGTATGCGACTCAATGTCTTCTAGAATTTTACCTCTATCAGGATTTTGTTGGATTTCATTGTGTAGGTGTTCCATAGCACCACATTGTCTTTGTCCGTAGGAGTTTGCACATAGCAAGCCCACCACGAGAAGTAGTAAAACCTTTTTCATAATTTAGATTGGTATAAATTAAAAAATTGTAGGGTGTTTTACTGATACTTCAGATTTTCAAAACAATAATTTAGCATAACTAAAAACATTGTTCTTCTTGTTCTGTATAAGCCAAATAACATGCCAACTTCACATCTATTGAGTCAATAATCAACTGACAGAACAGTATTTATAGATAATAAAAAAAATACATATTTAAGTGAAACCACAGCAGTGGCTTGGGTTGAGCTAAAGATTCGCCCACTAATTTAATTACATTTCTTCTGTTTGGTTTTTTCCATTCTACCGAGCAAAAAAGTCTCGTCGATTCGAAGAAATTCCTCCATTTTTTAGCTTGTCAAATGGTAATTCAATGAATAAAACTAACATGAAACCAGTATGAAACAAGATTGATAGATTCTTATTATAATCACTATAATAAAAACTCGACATCCAAAAAAGCTACCTCTATTTCAATCCCTTTGTTTACCCTAGTGCTTCTTTTAGATCCATGATAAGATCATCAATATCTTCAATTCCAACACTGAGTCTAATAAGAGAATCCGTCAAACCTATTTTTAATCTTTCTTCCCTAGGTATACTTGCGTGCGTCATCGTTGATGGATGTCCTATAAGAGATTCTACACCTCCTAATGATTCTGCCAATGAGAAATAATGCGTTTTAGTTAGGATTGTATTTGCAGCATCAACGGTATCTTCTTTTAGGTCGAAAGAAACCATGCCACCGAAGTCTTTCATCTGTCGTTTGGCTATTTCATGGTTAGGATGATCCTCGAATCCTGGATAATAGACATTAGCAACTTTATCATTTGCAAGAAGAAAATCAGCTATTTTTTTTGCGTTTTCACATGCTCTTTGAACTCTCAAATGAAGTGTTTTGATGCCTCTTAGCACCAAAAAACAATCTTGTGGACCAGGAACGGCACCCACCGCTTTCTGAATAAAGTGAAGCTTACTCGCCAACTCTTCGGTCTTTACTATGACTGCCCCATGCACGACATCAGAGTGTCCTCCTAAATATTTGGTGGCAGAATGCAACACCATATCGGCACCTAAATCAATTGGGTTTTGTAAATATGGAGAAGCAAAGGTGTTATCCACAACAACTTCAATATTATGGTCTTTTACAGCTTTACAAACCTCCGCTATATCAATAATATTTAACATCGGATTGGTAGGTGTTTCGATCCACACCATCTTTGTTTTATCAGTGATATGATCAATAATAGAACTTGCATTTTCCAATCCTATGAAGTTGAACTTGATACCATGATTACCAAATACTTTTGTCATAAGCCTATAAGACCCGCCATAAATATCATTGGTAGCTACTACTGCGTCACCAGGTGATAGCATCCTAAGAATGGCATCTGTAGCTGCAAGACCACTGCCAAAACAAATTGCATCATGGCCATTCTCTAATGCAGCAAGATTTTTTTCTAATGCGCTTCTCGTAGGATTACTTGTCCGAGCGTATTCAAATCCTTTATGAACACCAGGAGCTGATTGTACAAACGTAGATGTCTGATATATAGGAGTCATAATTGCCCCAGTAGCTGGATCAGGCTCTATACCAGCATGTATTACTTTCGTATTAAATTTCATAAGGTATTGGATCTTGAATGTTTTGTGAAGTTGATTATTTTCTTTGTATTAAAATTGATCTACTTTTAAAATGACAGCACACAAGATTTTCAATGCTAAGTTTTCTGGATTAACTGCAAGCGTCATCTTAATAAGATTAGATAATTCAACAACTCACTTATACTTATTCGTACTAAGATTTTTCTCTTTTTTCTTTTTCGTTGTGTCTTCAATTCCAGCAACTATAATTACAATTTCACCTTTGATTGCATCTCGTGATTCATAATCTTGGATTAATTCAGCAAGTGTATTGGTATTGATTTCTTCAAATTTTTTTGATATTTCTCTACAGACAGCGGCTTTCCTCTCAGGACCACATTTATCAACCAATTCTTTCAAGCATTTGACCAACCGATGTGGCGATTCATACAATATAAATGTAGTAGGATAATCCGCTAAATATTCTAACCTTGTTTGTCTACCCTTTTTATGAGGAAGAAACCCTTCGAAATAAAATTTATCGCAAGAAAGTCCAGAAGAAACTAATGCTGGAACAAATGCTGTAGCTCCTGGAAGGCAAGTAACTTTCACTCCGGCTTCCATACATGCCCTGATCAACAAAAATCCGGGATCAGAAATACCTGGCGTACCTGCATCTGAAATCAAAGCGATTTCAAAACCTTGCTTCAATTGATTGATATATCCTTCGAGGACCTTATGCTCATTGAATGCATGGAAAGAACGCATTGTCGTTTCTATCTCATAATGCTTTAGAAGCTTACCACTTGTACGTGTATCTTCGGCTAAAATGAGCCCTACGCTTTTTAGTGTCGATACAGATCGATATGTAATATCCGCAAGATTGCCGATTGGAGTAGGTACTATGTATAGCATATTTAGTAAGTAGTTGGATTGTTATTAATTGTATAATCGATCCGTAAATATATCCTATTTATGATTATCTCATAATGATAGGGCCTTTTGAAATAGCTAAAATATTTTCAACTAAAACTCTAGTATTCGATAAAAGCGGTACTGTATCCTGTTCATCCAGTTTTCCTTGTGATCTTAGATACTGGGCAAATGTTCCTCTAGGCACTGGAGACAATTTTAATCTTGTTATTACTTTTCCATTTCTCAAATCTTTATACTGGAAGTTTTTTGCTTGCATAAATTGATCTAAGATTCTACCAAAAGTCGACAATTCTAGCGCTCCATTATCCGTTTCTACTACCCATTCATGGTATGACAAACCTCCTTCTGGTGGATTAATCTGGGGCGCTACAGTAAATGCCGACACCTGAATACCAGTCCCCGACAAGCAATCCTGCATCGCCGATTCTATCTCTTGCTTAATAACATGCTCTCCAAATGCAGATAAAAAAGGTCCGATCCTTCCTTTTATTATGAGCCTGTAAGGATTAATAGAAGTAAACTCTACCACATCGCCAAGGATTGAAGCCCATAGACCTGAATTATTAGTAAGAATAATAGCATACTCTATACCGACTTCTACGTCTATAAGATTTATCCTTTCAGGATTTTTGTCATGAATATTATGAGCTAATACAAATTCGTAAAATACTCCTCCATTTACATTAAGTAGAAGTCCCGCATCTCCTTTTACATCCTGAAAAGCAACGAAGCCTTCTGAAGTTGGATACGTTTCTATACTGTCTATTTCCTTTCCGACCAGTGATTCGAACTTTTTCCTATATGGATCAAAATTCACACCTCCATAAACGAATAGTTCATAATTAGGAAATAACTCACTAATTGATCCCGCTCCAGTCTGTTCTAAAAGAGATTCATAATACATCAATACCTTATGAGGAATACCACCAATCAGAGACATGTTCTCATTGATGGACTCTTGGGCAATCTTGTACACCTTCTCTTCCCAATCTTCAATAATATTGGTATCCCAAGATGGCATTTGATTAAATTTCAACCATCTAGGTACTTGATGATGTACAATGCCAGAAAGACGACCAGAAGGTATCTTACCTGTCATTCCTAACTTGGGACTTTCTGAAAGAAATAATAATTTATTGTTGAATATCCGCATCAGACCATACTTCAGTGTATAGTTGAACACCGCATTTCGTGCGGTATTATAATGATACGGCAGGCTATCTTTTGATATTGGAACATACTTTATACCTCCTGCCGCTCCAGAAGTACCTACTATATATTTAGGTTTACCAGGCCAGAGGACATTTTTTTCTCCTTCTATTACCCGATTCATATAAGGCCTTAGAGATTCATAATCATTTAGAGGAGTATTCTTCTTGAAGTCCTCATAACTATGAATGTCTCTAAAATTATGCTCCGAGCCATAAATCGTAGTCTTAGCTTTAGCTATGTTCTGATGTAATATACTTTGTTGGAATTTATGGGGGTGCGCCGCCATAAACTCGATTTGCTTATGCACCCTTACTGCTATCGTTCTTACTACATTCGTAATTATCCCCATAATTATTACTCTCCTCTTTTAATTTCTTAAAATTACAAAATTCTGTTTTCAAACGTAGATTTTGATGTTAATTTTAGACTAAATTATAAGAACTGACTATGAAATTTTGAACATAGCAATATCTCTTCAATAAGTATTACTGCCTTCTTTTACTTCACAACTTCCACCCACACTCCTTCATTCTTAGCCTGAATCTCATTGTCATACATAGCTTCTACCGCAACTGGAGACAGATAGAATTTACCAATATATGCAGCTGTAAGATTCACATAATACGTATATGATGCATCCCTTCCGTTTATATCAAAAAAAGTGTACACTCTATCGTCACGAATATCTCTATAATCATATCGACTATTGCCGTTTGCATCCGACATACTAGACATTCGGTCATTTTGAATCTCCCACCCAGAAGGGAATATCTGAGATATCGCTACTTCATTGATATTTCTGCCCTTAGATCCTAGATTAGTCACTACTACTTTGGCTACGAAGTCCGTTCCTTGTTTGATTGTCTTGGGATCTACTTTTTCACCATCTTTATCTGTGTAACTGACCGCTAGTTTAATATGCTTACTAGATGCTTTTTCATCTGATCCTGGCGGCAACTGCCCGCTTAAAACGTACCTCACATACATGATTGATGATGAAGTGTTTTTCACTTTCACATTCTTATTGGAGGATGATTCGACTTCAACAGCTGCTTGTATTGTTGGCTTCTTTGAATTTCCTTTTATAAGGTCATCACCATTGATCGTATATTCATATTTAAGATCGTCTTTTTCATAGGAAGATAAGAACTTACCTATACTAAGTAAAGAGTATGCTGTAGTTTGTGTACTATACCATCTCCTAGTGCTCATCTCTTGGCTTATTCGTTTGATAAGTTGCGTGGCTTCATCTGTATTACCGATGACTTGATGGGCTTCTGCCATCATGGCCATGTCCCTTACACCGGACCCATATGAATATCCCGTTTCGATATAAGCATTCACCTCGAGATTGACATTGGCTACCATCTTTTTTGCTACTTCTTTCTGGCCTATAATAGCGTAAGCAGCGGCAAGCATATGCGCGGTTGCTGCAGAGAGTCCAGATTTTGCTTTCAATCTATTCATCGCCCCAATATTGGGACTCCCAGCTTTAGCAAGCGTATATAATCTGTAAGCCTGTGTCCGTCCTCTCCAACTATGATCTTTGGTGATGGATGACACATCGAAATTATCCGATACTGCATCTTGATACTTAATGAGGCCTTTAATCATATGATCTGGCACGTAATACCCTTTGTCTTTTGCTTCTAGTATAAAATGTCCAGCATAGTTGGTTCCCCACTCACTTACACTGTTGTCTCCAGGCCAATATGCAAGCCCTCCACTACTCGTCTGGAATAAACTTAAACGCTCAATACCTCTTCGGATATTGGTTTCTATCTTATATTTTCTTTTATCCGTCAACTCTGTTACCGCTTCAAGGTATAACTGAGGAAAAACGGAAGACGTAGTCTGTTCTACACATCCATATGGATACCTGATCAAGTATTTTAACCTTCTATCAAAATTCATTGGAAGTATATTACTCAATTCCAGCACACCTTCATTGCTTCCCAAAGTTCCGAATAACTTATAATCCATCTCCCATTCTTCACCTGGCTCTACGGCCCCTTCATATACTTTTGATGTATATGGATTGGGGTTTCGAATATCTATATTGACCTCTTCATAAGAGTTTTCTCCATGACCATTGGCGCTCATTTTTACTTTTGCTATTCCTGTTGCTCCCGCCACATTCATATCAAAATATGCTTGTTGATCTCCTATTTTTGAGAATGTAAGATCCTGAATTTTACTACCATTAATGCTGAGATTATCAGAGGTTTTTACTGATACTTTTACATTTTTAATATTGTCTTCCATCGCAAATACATTCGCAGGTAAGGTTAGACTTTCATTGGGTCCGAGTACTCTTGGCAGTGTAGCCAATAACATTAGTGGCTTCTTTACCGGAGTAGCCACTTCCGCATTTCCATAAGCATCATTATTCCTAGCGACGACCATTGTCCTAACTGAACCTACATAGTTAGGCATTGATATATTGTGAACGCCCTTTTCTCCAGAAGCTATCGTAAATGGTCCTAGATGCCTAACAACTGGTACAAAACGATTTGCTTTTTTTGCTTTCTTATTACCTGACCCATTAGCATCACCGCCGATAGATATGTATCTATCCAACTCACCACCATATCCATCTAGTACCATATCATATATATCCCACGTCTTGACTCCGAGTGCTTGTTTTGCATAAAATCGATTCCACGGATTTGGTGTTTTGAATCTTGTCAAATCCAACAATCCTTCATCAACAACGGCAAGTGTATACGTCATCTGCTTTCCGTTCTTTTCTGATACATTGACTGTAAATGTTTCATTTGGTCTGATCGATTCTGGCATATTGATCTCAGGATTAATCTCACTTGATGGATCAATTACAGAAATCGGAACTACACCAAACATCCTAATCGGTAGATCATTCTCTCCATTATTATGTGGTTGAATCAGATGCGCGTGTATGTAAACATTAGAATTCATGGACGCTTCAGCTGGAATTTCGATTATGGTTTCATCTTTCTTTCCATCTATCCAGAATGATTGTAATACTTGTTCTCCATTTTCAATAGACAAGAAAATCTTCGACCCTTCATTACTGGGGATTTTCACTTCTATACCCTCTCCTACTTTATACGACTTCTTATCTGTGGTGAATAGTAACTGTTGTGGTCCATCACTAGATCCTCTGCTCCCCCATGAATATCCAGTATAAAACATATCACCGGTACAATGGCCTGTTACATCATCACAGATTCTTATCATGTAATTATTATATTCATCTTCGAATTTCACATTAAAGTCTGCTTCCCCATTGGCATCAGTCGTCACCTTATCTTTCAAGACGGCGCCCGTATGTTTAGCACTATTATAATTATACTTTTGACTGTGCCCTCTGTCGTACCACCAGTTCCATTGAGCATTGTAAATACCAATTGATAGATTACGATTAGCTATTGGCTTCCCCTCCGTATCCACTACTACAAGTGGAATATCTGTTGGGGTGTTACTTTTAATAAATCTAGATCCCCATCTTGTCTTTGGCATATTGACCCCAACATACGACGCATATATATCGGCATTCACACTGAAATTATCTTCACTGAAATTACCTCCTTTTTCGAAGACTTTAGTTTTGAAATTGGCTCTTAATTTTCCTGGAGCTAGCCAGTTTTTCTTCTTCTTAATATTGAAACTAGTTCTGCCTGAATCATCAAGATTTCCATCAAATACTGTAGCTGGTACAGGATCAATCTTACGTGCAGGATCATCAAAAACATATTCATCGTAGCCCTTAAAAGATGTTCTTACAGCTATAATCTGCATATCTACTTTTGCTCTTAATCCATCTCCAGGGGCTCCATGCAACCATGTAGATGTCAATCCAACTTTTTGATTATCAAAGAGTGCAAGTCGTGCATTCTCATCTAAGTCATACTTGATTTTAAGCCTATTGGGTTTTACTGTTTCTACTTTGAGTGTTTTTTGAA
This sequence comes from uncultured Saprospiraceae bacterium, assembly GCA_938003955.1. Classification (GTDB taxonomy): domain Bacteria; phylum Bacteroidota; class Bacteroidia; order Chitinophagales; family Saprospiraceae; genus CAJXUU01. Next base: position 16,294 of record CALKXE010000230.1, read on the forward strand.
ATTTTGCACCGCCTACACTTACTATTGCAGTCCAATTACCTGTCGGATCAGCATCACTTGTAGACACCGTATAGCTATACAATTGATCTTTATGGTCTGTTTTTGATTCTGAGTACTTCTGTTTTCCTCTGGCATCTTTTACTGTAAGAGTTACAGGGTGATTACTTGGCAACTTGGCTAATTTGTCTTCCAACATAAAGTTGAGAAACAACGTATCTCCAGGTCTCCAAACACCTCGTTCTCCATAGATAAACCCGTCTATCCCTTTACTTTTCGACTTTCCAGACACTTCAAATTCTGATAGACTATTGGCGTGTTGATCTTGTAGATTAACATAGCCGAATTCCGAACCATTCTTTATAATAGCAAATGATGATTTTTTATCTGTTTCGATCGTGATTTGTCCAGATCCTCCAGTAGACCCTGAAGTAATGAGTTGCTGCTGAAAATCGTACAATTCGATAATTGCACCACTAATTGGTTCAACTGATTTTAGGTTTGACAATGCAAAATAGTGCTGATTGTTTTTACCTTTTTTAGCGATAACACCAATGTTGGAAGCGAGAATATTCCTAGTGACAAATTTTGAAGAATTATAGTAGCCTTTTTTGCAAGGATCATTCCTGTGTTCCCATCTATATCCCTCGTAACTACTTCCAGATTGCATGATAGAGGTAAAGCCATCTCTCTTACTCAGTATTTTATTTTTACTCTCGTCAGTCTCGCAAGGGTAATCTACCACATCATCTATACTGAATCCGATTCTAACTTGATAGATCGCGCCAGGATCAGGTGCGATTAATTTTCTGAGATCTAATGCATACCGTACATATTTAGCATCATTGTTCTCTATATTAAGATCTGACAATTTTATTTTTTGTTGATGAATAATCCGACCTACAGGTTGCAAATTATAAGTAGTATTCAACCTGTTATACTGTAGAAACTGCAATACATTATCATCAAAAATCTTGAAGATTTCTACTCTTGCCCCTTTAAGATTGATTGCTTCAAATGGAAAAATTATTTCTTCATTGAATGGAACGACAACACCCTTTCCTGCCAATCGCACTGCGGGTTTTATAGGATCAAAAGACAGGCTTCTTTGATATTCCTCTTTCAACCCATCACCTTCTCTATTGCTTATTGACTTATCCAATACGACTTCAAATGGACTGTCCACTTTACTTTGAGGATACACTGTCAATCGTGACCCACTGATCTCGTACTTCATTTCTCCTTTATAATCCTTTATCCGTATTAAGCCTTCTAAGTCTTGTTTTTTATCAAGTGGAGAAGTAAAGTCAATAGTAACAGATCGACTCTCTCCCTTACTCGCCTCTACAGATATGATTTTGAATGCTCCCTTTGGGAAAATAACCTGCTTATGTTCTCCTTCGAAATCAGAATCCCATTTTGTACCATCCCATTCTATGTTAATTTCTGATTCTTCTTTCTTACGGGATACGTTTGTAATTGTAAAATTATGCCTTGTCCCACTAGAATGATTCCACAACACCTCAACATCTGTTCCTTTCTGTGAGGCTGTCAGCATTTTCTCTACTTCTAAACTTTCTATGAAATCTGAAGATTTGATGGCACCAGCATACTGTATTAGATCACCATCATTAGGCGGGTAATTAATCTTGTAAAAATCCATTTCAAAATTCAAGTCTCTTGTCTTAAATGGTATAACTGCATCACTCAGTGTCTCAGGCACATCATTATATATAGTAGATAACCTCACTGTGAAATTATATCTTGTATCATATTCTAACTTTTCTTCAGGATCAAAAATCAATGTCGACATATCTTTCCAGTATGCTTTTCCTTTTACTTTTGGTTGCATCTCATAAAGATTAGTATCCACTTCATTTCCTATCTCCTCTTTTTCAATCACAGCTCCTGAAAATCTAAACACTAAATTGTCAACAACAGATATTTCAGATTGAGTATGTTCTACTAAATAATTACCATAACCTTCACTAAGCACAGTTATAGGATCATCCCCATTTATCGATTTTTGCTTACAACCGATAATTAATAAAAATAAAATAAGAAGAGAGATATATTTCATGCTAACAATGTTTAATATGCAATAGAACAAGTCTAAATTACAATAATAAAATTACGGGAAAGCCACTAAGCTCAGAAGCTCAAACTATTATTCGTTGAGGATTATTGAATATTTGTGAGGAAGAATCGAATAAATTTTAACCTCAAAGCAGCGAAAGTTATCTCTATTCCATCTTTACAACACCAAACCAACTGAAAATCATACAATTAGCTTCAGTTATTTTGTCAGTACATTTGAATTATTCTAATTATTTCATACTATTGTAAAGCCTACTTTAAACTAAAATCAAAACCAATGAAAAAGCTTGCATTACTCTTAACCACTTTTTGCTTTTCAATTCATTCTTATAGTCAGGTAACTGGCGTCGCGTATGTGATCGAAAAGGACGATGTCTCAGGAGATTTTGATTGTAAATTGATAATAACAGAAGGGGCCGCAACAACTTTTCAAGATCTCGAGCAATTGATTTCCACTTTTACAATCGTAGTTCCCAATGGTACAAACATATCATATGTTGAGAGCTACAACCCTCTTACCGATAATCAAACGTTTATGGGTACAATACCTATGGAATGGCAATTATCGAATTCGGCAATAGCGCCAAATGAACAACCTGGCAGCGACTATTATTCATATACCCCACAAATTTCTCCTAGTGTAAATTACAATGTACTAAATGATGGTGACGTGGTTTCGTTGTTTCGATTTTCCGCTGAAGCTACTTGTAATTTGGACATACGCCCTATTGACAATGATATAGATGCTACAATATTAAGTGGTACGGATTACTCAAATGGCTTCACTATTGGAAACACAAATCAAATATATAGTGGCAATCAACTGCCATCTAGCTTTGATGCAGATTTCGCAATCGCCGAAAGTGAAGCTACTGTCTGCTTAGGAGAATGCGTTACTATTACTCCAGAAGTAGTCTGTGCTCCTCTAGGGCTTACATACTCATGGAATACAGGAGAAACTACTGAATCTATAACTGTTTGTCCAACACAATATGAAATATATGATGTAACTGTGATTGGCCCAGCAGGTTTATCTGAGAGCACA
>CALKXE010000231.1 GCA_938003955.1 uncultured Saprospiraceae bacterium
AGTATTTGTATGTTCTCCAACTCGGATCGGGTAGACTAGCTTAGGCAAATACGCTTGATACTTGCTGCTGATTAAGGCTACAAGCGGCTTTAGATTCGTATAGCATTCTCTTGCAAGTGGGTCATCCCAGGTATATAGTTCTTCTTGGAGTTTGAGTAACCATGCCCATCCATACGTTCGCTCAAATGACTGTGTATACTTATTGAGTGAGAAGTATTTTATTTCGGTTTCGATATTAGCTGCAGTTAGATTTTCTCGGAGCATTGCTCTGATGCGGTCTGTGTTATCTAGGTTGGGAAATTCCTTTAAGAGATAGACTAGCGACCAGTGTCCATGTACTGCAGAGTGCCAGTCAAAACATCCATAAAATGCTGGATGATGTTGCTGTGGCATTGCTAGATCACTAGAGTCAGCAACGACAATACCTGACTTGTATGGTAGTGGATTCTGGATACATTTCAGCGGTAGTTTAGATAGTTTATTGGCTGCAGCCAAATCTAAAACGATAGGATCGACCTCAGCTGTGCTTACCGTAGATTTTGGTTCTTGACAAGACCAAAGTGACAGGATACAACATATGAATACTGCAATTTTTTTCATTCGTTTAAATTATCATTTTTTTCTGAATGAAGGTGCTTAATGAGAGTATTTAATGTTGGGTAGTAATTCGATTACTCGATGATAAGATCGCAATTGTTAATCACAAGAATATTAAATGAGATAAATTATATTTTGATGGTTAGGAAGAAAGCAATAGTCATCAATGCTTATTGCAGCGGATACCGTTGGTATTAGTAAGGTTTTTATTGGTTGTAACGATCAGTTTATAATTAGTTTTTCGCTACAGTGATGTGTCGACTGAGTTCAGCTTTAATTATTCGATTGGATCAAATGGGGGTAAGATAAGAGAGCCACAACTGCTGTTGCAACCCTCTTTTTATTATATACTTATGTCTGTTCTCATTAGGCTTTATCCTGATATGCACCTTTAGAATAAGTCAATTCATAACTATGTGTATAGATCTCGAATACGATACCGAATGGATCTTCAACATAACACATTTTATAAGGTTTTTCATCAGGGTAGTACTCTCGTATTGGCATTCGTTGCTTTCCTCCGAAATCAACAATTTTTTCTATTAATTCTTCGATATTGGGGTCCTGTACACAGAAGTGAAACAACCCAGTGTTGAATGGGTTAAATGCAGGTGCCTCTTTTATCCCGTGTGGGAATGAAAACATTTCGATACCGATACCATCAGAAGTAGACATGTGGGCAATTTCAAACTCCTCCCAATCATCACCAAAGACATCAATGCACATCTGGCCGATTGCCGTATCCGACTCCTTTTTGATAGTAGACGGCTCCATGATGATATACCATCCCATCACATCTGAATAAAATTTTACAGCTTCTTTGATATTGGGAACTGTGATGCCGACATGAGAAAATGATTTAGGATATTTCGCTTTTTTCATTGTACTTAAGGTTTTAATGATTAATAATGCTTGGAGCTCCTAGCATGTATGGACAAGACATTATCAAGCATGTATTTGTTAGCTGTGAGGCATCTTTTTTATCAAGTTGTGTTGTTCATTTAGAGCTTGGCATTACTTTTTTATAAAAAAAAAGCTCCTGTTCGTGCAGAACAGGAGCATTATTGAAGGGTATATGGGGTGATTATTATTTGAATACTGAATATACTCTCACTTCAGGTCCTGCTTTAAGGTAGGGCTTTAGTGCTTCTACCACATCTTTTGTAAATAACTCAGATGTTAGGTATGCATTTGCTTGAGCTTCAGTTTCGAATCCGTGGAGCACCTGTACATCTTCTGTTCTGATAAGTAGTTCTTTTGATGTTGCACCATCGATTTGTGTTAAGAATGGTTGCTTGTATTTAACATAGACACCTGCAGCATTTCCTCGGTTTGCATCAGCGATATCAAGTGTTATCTCCAAAAATGCACCTGTTTCTGCTTTGGTGTCCTTCGTCATTGATGTTAGTGTAATAAAACTTACTACCGAAAATAGAGCTAATAGGATTATTGATACTTTTTTCATTAATACTTTGTTTTGATACTACTCCTAAGCTTATCATCAATATGAGCTATAGAATGGTATCGGTTATTTAATAAAACAAAGATATCTGCAGAAGGACTTTCATAAAATGGTCAAAAGGGAAATATGATGGTAATATTAGGAAAATGATTTTCTAAACTCTGTAGGAGTAAGATCCACGTGTTTCTTAAAATATTTTACAAAGTATGATGGATCTTGGAAACCTAGGTCAAAGCCGATTTCATTGACGAATGCATTGGAGTGAAAAAGTTGTCTTTTTGCTTCTAGGATGATTCTATTGTTAATCATCTTGGAGGCAGTGGATCCTGTTGCAGATTTAATAAGATTATTCAAGGTTTTGGTAGACACATTGAGTTCGGATGCATATCTAGACACAGGCCAATTTTTGCGAAAGCCTAACTCTAGTATTTTTCGGAAATTCAATATTGATAATGTATTACCTTGGGATGATTCTCTGGGTACACTCTTCCTGTTTTCTCGCTCTATTGTTATCAAGAACGACTTGAGTATATTAGTCAGTATAGATTGGTGGCCAAATGCGTATACATTCTTTAATTCTTCTTTAATTTGGTGTAAATAAGTAGTTAGATCTCCAATAAGATGCTCGGGTACTTCATAATAAGGAGCTGCTAAGTTGTTGAATAAATTGTAATGGATAAATATTTCAATATCACGTTCGTTTTGTAATAAAAAAGACTCGTTGAAGTGAAGTAATACCCCTTGATAGTCGTCTCTATCCTCAAAGTAGTGTACTTGATTTTTAGCTATGAAAAAAAGTCTATTCTTTTTGATGTCATAGGACTTGAAATCTACAAAGTGCTCTCCTGCATCGCTATGAAACCATATTAATTGATAGAAACTATGCGAGTGTGGTCTAGCGCTATGTTTTTTGTTTTTGAGTAGATATTCCTTTAAGTTGAATAGCTCAAACTGTCTCTTGCTAGGGGACTTTTGATGTAAATGATACTCGTTGATGTCGGTAGTG
>CALKXE010000232.1 GCA_938003955.1 uncultured Saprospiraceae bacterium
GCTTATTTTATTTCAAAACTGTTTAATATGGTTTCTCCTATTTCTTGATATTTATCGAATTCATCCTTTTCACAGGTTAGCGTGAGTATGAATGCTTGATTTTCTATTACCCAATAGTATTGTTCAAATTTTAGATTGTAAATTCCTTGTTTACCTGTATAGATAACTCTGTGATATTCTTCACCATCTTTCTGTTTTCGTTCGGTCAGAATGATTTTTCCTTCCGTTATCAGGGTGTTGATTTGCTCTTCTGATATTGCAACGTATTGATCTAAATTCAAATTATAAGCTGTTATGTCTTGAATTATTAAATTTACATTCTCTTTAAAATTGTCTTCTTCATTGGCTTGCAGACTGGAAAGTATAAAGCTCGTCCCCATCTGGCCACTTTTATTAAAATCCCAATTGGAAGGATATTTTATTTGGTAAGTATCTTCGTTTATAGAATCCCAATTAGATATGTCGTTATCCTTATTTTCGGTATGATTTATTGGTGACTGTCCACTGGCAATTGTACTTATTGTCATTGTGAGGAGGAGTACGATTATTATTTTATGCATTGTTTTTCTTTTTAATTGGCCATAACGATGTGGTAATATATTTGAACTATTGGATAGCTCATTTTACACTATAGAGCAATGGTCGTCTTATTATACCAAATGAAAATCTAGCTTGATATTGTTCAACAAGTTGGTATTCTACATCACCTAAGTTTGATTCATAGTAAGAATTACTACTTGTTATTACATCTAAATTAATAAATTTATTTGACCTCTTCTTCGTATAACCTCTTTGTTGTTTTTTAGTTCTAAATCAAGCTCAGAATACTTCATTACCCTTTTCTGCATTACCCCATATTCGTTACCACACCAACGAATTAAATACTGAATTCAACCTACTGTTTATTAACTGTCGAACTTAATTCGTCAACAGTACAAAAGATTCGAATAGAATTTGTTGTTCGGATATCATGGCGAATATGTACTGATATTTGCATCATTAACATGAATCTAAAATAAGTCAAATGGTTAAAATAGTATATGTAGGATTTGGTATTGTATCACAAGGATTAGCTGACATTATTTTAGATAATAATTCCTTATTGCCTATTGCGGAAGGTACGGAGATAAAAACGGTAGGGATATTGGATATTATGAAAGGCAGTAAGATTGATGAGCAGGGTATCGATATGGAAGAAGTGCTTACAAATGCTAATAAAGGTGATTATAGTCTATTGAACGATAATGTGGCGAGTATCACCATAGCAATAGAGGAAATCAATGCAGATATAGTAATAGAAGCCAGTTTTACAGATATCAAAACGGGGCAACCAGCGATATCCCATATTGTATCTGCATTAAATACGAATAAGCATGTTGTTACCACTAACAAAGGACCATTTGCGGTCGCTTATAAACAGATTTTTAACCTAGCTAGATTAAAGAAAAAAGTTGTAGCAATTGAAGGCACGGTGATGAGTGGTACACCAATCATTAATGTATTGAACAATGGTCTCTTAGGTGCTGAAATAAGCGCTGTTAGTGGAATTATGAACGGAACATCTAATTATATTTTAACAAAAATGGAATTAGGTATGTCTTATAAAGATGCGCTTGTACAAGCGCAGGAGCTTGGATATGCCGAAGCTGATCCAACCAGTGATGTTGAAGGATTAGATACTCTGGCAAAAGTAATGATTTTGGCAAATGTCATTTTTGATGTACAGCTAGATCGAGAAGATATTACGGTAAGTGGAATATCCCAAATAACACTTGCAGATGTAAAAGGGGCATCATCAAATAATAAAAGATGGAAGTTAATTGGAAGAGTTTGGAAAGATGATCAAGGGGATGTTCATGGTTCGGTAAGTCCTAAATTGGTTTCTATGAGTGATTCATTGTATGGTATCTCCGATGCGACGAATGCTTTAAAAATTACCTCTAATATTCTTGGGGATACTACGATTGTTGGGGCGGGTGCTGGTAAAAATGAAACGGGTTTTGCATTGTATAATGATATCATATCAATAGTTAACGGTTAAAAATCACAGTATGATTATAGATAAAGAAAAGACTCTTTCGATACCTGTTTATAATAGTTACACGGGGAGAATAATCGGAACAATCCCACAGTCAACTGAGCAGGATGTAATGACTGCACTTGACCTGGCAAAGAAGGGGGAAGCAATAGGTAGAAAAATGTCAGCTACTCAACGAATAGACATTCTTAGAAAAGCGGTTGCTATAATGGAACGAGAATTTGAAGAACTATCAAACCTCATTGCAACGGAAGGAATAAAGACCATTGCTCAGGCTAGAAAAGAAGTGAGTCGTGCATTAATTACAATGCAGCTTTCTGCGGAAGAGGCTTCAAGAATTACGGGTTCAACTATTCCATTTAATTCAGTTAAAGGATCGGAAGATAGAGTAGGGTATGAAATACGATTTCCTATTGGTATTGTAGTTGCGATTACGCCATTTAATGATCCGTTAAACTTGGTTTGTCACAAGCTAGGTCCTGCAATAGCAGCAGGAAATCCCGTTATATTAAAGCCTAGTGATTATACGCCTTTAGTGGCTATTAAGTTTGGAGAGATTCTTTTTGAAGCTGGTCTACCTAGCGAAATGTTAAGTATAATAACGGGTTCACCAGAAGTTTTTGGAGATTCACTTATTAGTGATGATAGGATAAGACTTATAAGTTTTACTGGCGGAGTTGAAGCAGCAAAAGTCATACAGAAAAAAGCAGGCTTAAAAAAAATGGTAATGGAGTTGGGGTCTAACTCTCCAGTTATCGTTTTATCTGATGCAGATTTGGAAGAAGCGGTAGCATCTTGTGTTTCTGGAGCCTTCTACGCAAGTGGTCAAAACTGCGTTGGTGTTAAACGTATTTTTGTTGAAGATGCTATTTACGATTCATTTTTAAAGAAATTTTCTCTTCTAACTGCTACTTTGAAAATGGGTTCTCCATTGTCTGAAGATGTAGATATTGGTCCAATTATAAGTAAGGATGCCATTGAGCAAATTGACCAATTTGTTAGTGAAAGCATTGACGATGGTGCAAAGGTGATTATCGGAGGAAAAGTAATTGGCAACGCTTATACACCTACTGTTTTAGTGGCTGATTGTAACAATGAAATAGCGAATTGTAAAGAAGTTTTTGGTCCAGTAGTTACTATTTCAAAAATTGAGAACTTAGATCAAGGGATCGCATGTTGTAATAAATCTCCGTTTGGTCTTCATGCAGCAATCTTTACGAATAATATTAATTATGCTCATAAGGCTATTGATGAATTAGATTGTGCCGGTGTGATGATCAATGATTCAACGGATTACCGGATAGACGCCATGCCTTTTGGTGGAGTCAAGCTTAGTGGAGTAGGAAGAGAAGGTGTGAAATCTACCATCGAAGCAATGACTGAAACGAAAGTTGCTTGTTTCAAATTAAAAAAATAACATCTTTCCAAATTCCAAGTGAGATCGGGCTCATCTGTTTTACTGCATTCTTAAAACAGAAAGCCAATAAAATACTTTATTGGCTTTCTGTTCTTATTCGTGATCCAAATAAATTGGAAATAATGGGTTCTGAGTAAAGTCGTAGATTAATGAGGTTTCTATACTTTTTACATAGTCATTAGTAAAGTGATCCATCACAAAATTTCTTAAATGATCTCTGTCTCTTACTGCAATGTAAATTAGAAAATCAATTTGACCTGCCAAATGATAAACATTTACAACTTCAGATAATACTGACATGGAGTGCTTAAAATTTTCAACTTCTTCTTTCGTGTTTTTGTTTAATTTTATGGCAACCATAGCTTCGATATTAGTGCCAAGCTTAGAAGAATCGACAAAAGCATGAAATCCAAAAAATATTTTTTTCTTATGTAATTTTCTCATTCTTTCGGAGCAAGTAGATTCTGCAATACCTACTTCCGCTGCAATTTGTTTATTAGACAACCTAGCGTTCTTTTGTAATAGCTTAATTATCTGTTCGTCGGTTGTATCTAATTCGTTATAATGATTGTTTTTCCGAATGTCACCCATAT
>CALKXE010000233.1 GCA_938003955.1 uncultured Saprospiraceae bacterium
CATTCATATGTTCATAAAATTTATAAACAGGCTCGGTAACATTTGACTCGGTTGATTGAGCCTTACATGATTGAATCACTAGAAATAATAATAAAAAGTAATTTAATTTCATCGTTTTCATTTGTTCTGATTCTCTATAACTTCTATATATCAGGAACTATTCACCAAATCCAACCTATCCTAATTGGAAAATCACTCCCTCTTACTGTCTGCCAATGATTAAAATAAACACACCACAAATCAAGTGTTTACAAAAGATTCATTTTATGATATAATCGGTTAGAAAGGTTCAAATATGATCTATTAACAATCGTAATTTACAAAAAACCTAAACCTGTACAGGAAGAGATCTCTTTAAATCTAGTTTGTTTTTCATGTGCTTCAATAAGAATACTCAAACCCTCTAATTCATCTGATTCCTTAGAATTTGGCTTTAAATCTATTTGCATCAGTTCATATACTCTAGCAAGATATTGGTCATGTTGTTCACTTGTCTTTATTGGCTTGTACATATTGCACAGTTTTCGAATCAATTAAATCATCGACTACATTGATCTTACTCCCCTCCTTCCTTCAGCACAGCCTTCCCACTACCCGTCAACGGATGACTGCCTTCTGCCCCCTTATCCGTATAAGTAGCAGTTACCACCATTACCTTCCCTTCGCTATTCTTAGCCGGAATGATTGTGCCTTCTGGGGCCATCTTATCTTCTTCATCTTCTTCGGCAAGAGAGAGGATGTACTTTATCATTTTCTTTACATCGGCAGGTTTTGCCTCGCTATTGGCTGGCATTACATTTTCTCCCCACACGCCGGTTCCTCCGTTTATGATTTTACTTCTGAGGTATCCGGTGTTGTTCCAGTCGGACTTATACTTCTCCGCGATCTCGGTGTATGATGGTCCTATAGACGCTTCATTTACTTTATGACAAGATCGACAAATACTTGTCTTAACCAGCGATTCGCCTAGTGAGACATCGGATACTTCTTGGTGTCCTGCAGCTACACTCGCTTCATCATAACCATCAACATAATCGACGGATACATGTATTTTTGACATGTCTATTTCTTGGCCATCTTCTTCATCTTTCACGTTTACTTTGTAGGATACGGGAGAGTCCGATTTGTATGAACTGTCATCAACACCCGTCAGTTGGATAGAGACTTCAGGTCGAGTGTTACCACTTACGATGTTGACTATGCCGCTGGTCGTTGATAGTCCTTCTTTATCTCGCACGTCTACTGTTGCTTTGTACATGCCCGGATCTGAGTACGTATACGTCACTGTTGGTTTCTTGGTCGTTTCTACTTCTTCATTACCAAAGTCCCATTTGTAGGTCATATCCTCATTCTCAGGATCTGCTGCATCTACGGTCAATGTCACAGTAAGTGGTGATTTCCCAGATGTTATACTTGCATTAATTCCATTTACTTTTGGTGCTCTGTTTCCTTGGTTATAATCAATCACTGACAATCCTGAATCGTCATTCTGTACAAACCAACCTGTACCATACTCAAGTAAGTACAACTGTCCGTTTGGTCCGAGTTCCATATCAATCAGATTATTCAATTGGATATCAGGGGCAAAAGGCTCCATCCGTTGATATGACCCATCTTCGTTGAGTGTGACCGCTTTTATCCAGCCTCTCATCCAATCGTAGATGAATACTTTCTCATCATAGGCTATTGGTAATTGCTGATCGCTTGTGTAATCTGCGGCATAGTAAGTAGGCCCAGCCATGGCATTCCTTCCTCCACTCTCTAGCCCTGCAAAATCTGATGACTTATCATATGGATAATAGACAAATGCTCCTTGCGCAGGAGGCAATTCTCTTAGCCCAGTGTTATTCTTAGAGTCATTAATTGGTGCTGCCGGATCGAATGCTTTTCCTGACTTCCCATTTGAGTAATCGTAATCAACATAGGGGATATTATTACCTATAAAAAGAGGCCATCCATAATTCCCAGGCGCTCTGGCTTGATTCATTTCATCATATCCTTTTGGTCCTCTTTCCGCTAGATTATTATCTCTGGCATCAGGGCCTACATCGCCCCAGTAGACATATCCTTTGTGTGTATCTACCGATATCCTGTATGGATTCCTATGACCCATTGTGTAGATTTCCGGTCTTGTCTTCTCCGTACCTACTGGAAATAAATTTCCTTCTGGAATCGAATAAGTACCATCTTTTTCCACTTTTATTCTGATGATTTTCCCTCTTAAGTCATTGGTGTTTCCTGATGATCGTCTTGCATCATATTGCTTTTTCCCTGGCAGGTCATTGAGTGGAGCGTAACCATTATTCACATATTCTGCATCATCTTCATCAAACGGTGTAGAGTTATCACCCGTAGATAGATACAGTAATCCTCCTGGGCCAAATGCAATAGAACCTCCTGTATGACAGCAGATCTGTCGATCACTGTCCACATCAAGAATCACTTGCTCGGTGTCCATCTGCAACTTATCATCAGTAAACTTAAATCTTGATAGTCTATTCACGGCCAAGTCGCCGATAGGAGCATAGAATGTATATAGCCAATTATTCTCCGCGAAGTTCGGATCCGCTTGCAGTCCCATGAATCCTTCTTCTGCATTCACACCTTCTACACCTGTCTCATCATAGACCTCTAATCTTCCTGCGTCTATTAATTCTTTTGTTTCTGCTTTGTACATTTTCAAGTCACCTCCTCTCTCTGCTACGAGCACATCCAAATTAGGCAAGATGGTCATCTCTGTCGGCTCATCAAACTTCCCCATTGAGAGTGGCTTCTTGGAAAACCTGTCGCTTGTAATCATAGCTGCCGTCTTTGCTTTAGAATAATCTAGGCTCTTATTATCACCGACTGCATATTTAATCCCTTCCAATAAATGCTTCATGAAAAACGCTTCCTTATAGCTCTCATGTGTATGACCGAGTGCTGTATAGAATGCTCTACCTCCGTCGTATTCATGGTACCATGCCATAGGATGATTAGCGCCATTCATTCCTCCTTTGTAAGTGGATTCATCGACGGTCAGGATTACATTGACATCCGGGTTGGTCAGATTAAAATTGTACAATTCATCTGTTCTGATCCACTCACTCGGCAAGAAACTCGTCGCTGCGAAGCTTGTATCTTGGACAACAAAAGTCGCTTCTTGAATCTTTGGATGACTTACGAAATATGCGCCTGCTAATTGACCATACCATTCCCATTTGTATTCTGTGTCTGATGCGGAGTGTACGCCTGCATATCCACCACCCGATTGTATGAATCTCTCAAAAGCATTTTCTTCTGCGGGGCTCAAAACATCTCCTGTTGTATTAAAAAAGATAACCGCAGCATAATCCGTAAGGTCTTCTTCATTAAAAAACGAGGGATCATCTGTCGACTCTACTTGGATATTATGCGCTGCGCACATCTTTGTAATGGCCTTACTTCCGTCTGAAATACAGTCATGGTGGTAGCCTGCCGTCTTAGTAAACAATAGGACTTTCGCATCTCCTGATCGTTTTTCATCAGCACAACTTGTGATAACGAGGCATAGTAGTATTGCAAAAAGCAGATTCAGTTTCATATTGAACATTTAAGTAAGTGTGTAGATGACACAATGTCAAATATAAAGAATCAATTCGTTTTAATTTGTAAAAGGATTCTATATCACTGATTTTCAAAAATATACTTTTTAAAAGTCCATAAACCGTCAATGTAAACGATGTTTTTCATATTTTTAAATTTTATTTTCGCTGTAAATCAACGATTTATATTTAATCATTTCCTTGGTTGTCTAAGCTAATTTCTAACTCAATAAATAATCCCGATAGCTATCGGGATAAGGGCAATAGATATTGATCTCTGAACCTTAATTTTTTCCTCTCCCAAACTTGACCTCGTTGCACTCAGTCTTCAAACAAGGTTCTGTTCTTAACGAAAATTACAGCTTAGAATCATAAAATAATAAATGACAGGTCGCTTTGTTTTTAACTGGAAACTGAATAAATAAACATCTAATATATTCCGACATTACAAAACAGAATTAGAAAAACACTTAATCCAATCTTAAGTTTTCATATATATTGGATAGAAAAACACCCCTCTAAATTAAATTAAAGGGGCATTTCCAAAACTATGACAAACCTAGTTTTCTAATCCTTAATTAATAAATTAAAATCATTGTCAATCCTATTTTGCTCTTATTTTGATCTGATATCCTAACAATATATAGTCCAGAATTCAACACATTCAGATCTATCACATCACCTGAAATTAAATTGTTATTCTGATTTACAAGCCTGCCATCTATACTGAGTACTTGTAGTTGATAACTATCATTTAATAATTGATTAACCTTAATTTGTTTACTAGCTTGATTCCATACAATTACATCAGTGATTTCAAAAGATTCTATAGCGGTAACACATGCAATCTCACCAAGATCAATTTCAAAATCCTCTGACGCGTCGGTACAACTATTTACTATGCTAATCACGATGACCTGATCTGATCCACAATCGAATGGGCCTATATCAAAACTGGTATTACCCTCTGTCAAAAGAGTATAATAAACACCATCCATGAAGACTTCAAGTTCGCATCCCTCAAGAAGAGAAATAATCACGCTTACATCAACATTGATAATGTTTTCATCTACTGTATTTGTTATATTTATATCCTGAATGCTATTAAAATCTTCACAACAAACTGTCCCATAATCTACTCCAGCTGTACAGTCATTATCATTCTCATCATGGATTACGAATTCGAACTCTGTAGTGCAATCGGCTTCTAAGCCTGTCAATGTGATCGGTAAGTCCGTGTACAGAAATGTACCATAACTGTTGCCGTTCCCATTGACTACAAATTGATTGCCAGTATCTTCGTATTCAAAATCAATCTGAATATCGAAAACATTGCTTTCGCAAGCTATTACTGTGGCTGTGACATCGTCTATCCAACAATCGCTTACGGGTGGCTCAAAGCAAGGGTTTTCTAATTCCCAATCTATACAACAGTCTGCATTATCATTATCACAAACTGATATTGAAAAGAATTCTGTATCTGGCGCGACTATATCAAAGTCGTACCAACTATCCGCTTCATATGCAACGAACAATTCAAACGCTCCATTGATAAATATATCATATCCGACTTCGCTTGTGTTCTCTCCATCAATCAGCCATTCTGTTATGATTGATCCATTTTCACAGATTGGGTTTGCACCGAAGTCCAGTGTTGTCATTTGACAATCTCCCGATTCTTCGAAACAAGGATTGTCTAACTCCCAAGTGTAGCAGCAATTCTCATTGTCATTATCACAGGCAGTGATAGTGAAGTTCTCAGTATTAGGCGCTTCAATATCGAAGTTATATGGTCCCTCATTATTATACTGAACGAAGGTTATGAATTCTCCATTGATAGAAATATCATAGCCTTCTTCACTTGTATTCTCAGCGAATATGAACCAGTCCGTAACAATAAATCCTTCTTCACATATTGGATTGGATCCGAAGTCGATCGAGAAAATATTGCACTCTTCGTCTGCACAGCAAACAGGTCCAACTCCTGCAAAATCCGAACAGTCATTATTGTTGGCATCGTGAATTATGAATTCATATACTGTTTCGCAATCCGCTGAAAATCCATCAAGTGTAATAGGCAGGTCTGAATAATTGAATAATCCATAGTCCACTCCATTTCCATTTACCGTGAATTGATCGCTGGTATTCTGATATTCAAAATTTATAGCCACTGTGAATTCTTCTGCATCGTTGCATTCACTTGGAGTCGCAACCACGTTACTTATCTCGCATGATTGATCATCCCAACAAGGATTATCTAACTCCCATGTATAACAACAATCTTCATTGCCATTATCACAAGCAGTTATAGTGTAGATTGAAGTGTTTGGTGCTTCAATGTCAAAGATATATGGTCCCTCATCATTATACTGAACGAAAGTTATGAATTGATCATTGATAAATATGTCATACCCGACTTCACTCGTATTCTCGGCGAATATGAACCATTCTGTAACAATCATTCCATTCTCACATATTGGATTTGGTCCAAAGTCGATGGAGAAGATATTACAATTCGTTCCAAAACAAGGATTGAATAACTCTCCAATTATACTACAGTCCATGTTATCATTTTCATTAATCTCAACAAGAAAGTACTCTGAATCAGCGTTGTAGATACTGAGTGTTAGAGGAAGTTGTGCAAAAGGTGCAAAACCTTCAGCGATGATTTCATTCTGTGCTCCATAGACTGTATAGTCATAGAAATCGTTTGTTGTTCCAGTGTATTCAAAATCAACAATCAGTATAAATTCTCCATTATCACATTCCGTACTCTCAATTACTAGACCTGATAATTCACATTCAGTTTCTTCTTCATAGCATGGGTTCTCAACATCAATACTTACACAACAATCCTGATTATCATTATCACATATCGTCAATACAAAAACTTCATCTAATGGAGAACCTGTATTAGGTGCTTCTAGATCGAAACTATATAAACCATCGCTTTCATAGGCTATGAAAAATTGAAATTCACCATCTATAAAAACATCGAAGCCAGCTCCACTTGTATTATCAGAAAAGATAAACCACTCGGTAACTATAAGCCCATCATCACATACAGGGATTTCATTAAAATCTACACCTGTTATGGTACAGTCCGCTCCTTGTTCGTAACATGGATTATCAAAATATTCATCTATCACACAATCAGAATCTTCTTGATCGGTGATAACGATATAATTACCAATAGAAGTGGTATTATCTATATCTAGCGTCAATGGTAGATTTACATATGCATAGGACCCGTTCTGTACAGGATTCGACTGATAATCATATAATATAAAATCGAATTCTACAACGTTACCTGTATAATCAAAATCGACAGTTACTGAATATTCGCTTGCTTCACATTCGCTTACTTCAACTACTATATTGGAAAACATGCAGAAGTTTGCACAACAAACTGGATCAATCTCGATAACGTCTAAACAACCTCCGTATTCCGAATCACAAACCAACACTTCAATTTCAGACATACAATCTTCCTGAAGTCCCGTGACAGTGTATGGCAATGAACTATAGGCAATATCTGAGATTAACACCCCATAAGGATATGTAATATGAAGATCAAAAAATCCACTTGTAAATTCATGTTCAAAATCTACAACCAATGTAAATTCTCCATCCATACAATTTTCAGGAACGGCCGTCAGGTTATATATAAAGCATTCTTGGTAGCACGGATTTTCAAAATTATCATTTACGACACATGTATTATCATTTTGGTCTTTTATCACAACCGTATAAATAGACGAGTTTGTGTTGTCAAAGAATAGATTCATTGGTAAATCAATATAAAGATAAGATCCAATCTCTACCTCATCGCCAGCTGAATTATATACTGTATAGTCGAATTGATTTGAAGTCCCTTCAAAATCAAAATCTACATTGGCCTCAAATTCCGTCCCATCGCAATTACTCACATCGATTATCAAATTAGACAAATCACATAAATCGTAACTGCAACACACTGGATCTATACCTGTAGCTGTAATACATCCATCATCATCCGAATCGTATATTACAATATCAATACTAGATACACATTCCTCTACTAACCCAGTAACGGTATATGGCAATGATGTATATGGTATGTCCTCAATCACAACTCCATTGCTATAGTTAATATGGAGATCAAAAAAATCACTTGTGTAATCATACTCGAAATCGATCACTAAGTCAAATTCATCATCATTGTTACATTCTCCAGGTATGGCTATTAGGTTATAAATAGAACAATTTTCAAAACAAGGATTTTCAAATTCTGAAGCGCCCAAACAACCAGATCCTGTATCATCAGAAATTGTAATTGAGAAAAACTCCAGATCGGCTACATTAATAAAATCAAGTCCCATTGGTAGTTGAGCATATGGATATTCCCCATCTTGCTGTCCAGAAATACTATAAGAGAAAAATTCTCCTACATCTCCGGAATATTCGAAATTAATTTGTCCATAAAAAAAGTCTCCTGACTCACAACCAAAAGTTTCAACAGTAATATTCGAAATCTCACACTGTGCACTTATCTGATTTGGAAAACTAAATGCAAATAGAAATAGAATAAAATAAGAATAGTTAATAGCTGATTTCATGACAAAAGTTTTGATTGGTTGGAAATAGAAAGTCACTTCAAATTAAGTAATATTCGATATAAAGAGATATGATTGATTAATTTCGCTGCTTTAAGAAGAATAAAATTTCGAATTCTATGAAATTTCGATCAATTGTGACCGTACTGTTTTCTATCATTGTGATATCGATAAGTGCACAGCTAACTATACCTGTAAGTGACATTCCTGTAACAGGACAAACGCTATCAATTCTTATCATAGCCTTACTTCTCAATCCAAAGGAGACCTTTTTTGTAATGCTCGGTTATTTGACACTTGGCGGTTTGGGGCTACCTATATTTGCTGACGGAGCTTCTGGTTTCGAGAAATTTACTGGTGGAAGTGGAGGCTTTTTAATAGGATTTATTTTCAGTAGTACAATTATTTCATATTTATTTCAATTTGTAAAATCGAAAAATTGGCTTAGCATTTTGCTCCTTACGGCACTAGGTACTATCATCATATTGATATTTGGTGTAGGAAGGCTTTCTATGCTCTATGGACATGAGAAAGGAATAGAATATGGATTTACACCTTTTTGGAAGGGTGCCATATTAAAAGTATTCATCGGCTCGTTTATCTCTTTAGTTATACTTCAATACAAAAAAAGGCATGCTAATAAGCGTTAAATTCTAGTTCGTTTAATTCTATTCAAACACAGAAAAAAACTTTTGTTAGCTTTACACCCTTAAGTAAAAACAATACTATTCCATTTAGTATATAATATAAAGATTACATATGGCTAAGAACTTATTAATTGTCGAGTCCCCAGCAAAGGCAAAAACAATTGAAAAATACCTCGGAAAGGATTTTAAAGTAAAATCCAGTGTAGGTCATATTCGTGATCTTGCCAAAGGCGATAAAGGAATCGATATTGAAAACAACTTCGAACCTACCTATGTAATCTCTCCTGAGAAAACAAAAGTAGTCAAGGAACTAAAAGAGGCCGCCAAGAAGGCCGACACCGTATGGTTAGCGACGGATGAAGATCGTGAAGGGGAAGCAATATCGTGGCACCTTTGCGAAGTCCTAGGACTAGATGTAAACACTACTAAGAGGATCGTATTCCGTGAGATTACTAAATCTGCCATTACTAAGGCTGTGGAAGAACCTAGGACGGTAGATCAAGATCTTGTAAATGCGCAACAAGCACGTAGGATCTTAGATCGACTTGTAGGATTCGAGCTTTCTGGAGTATTGTGGAGAAAAGTAAGAGGTAAGTTATCAGCGGGTAGAGTACAATCTGTAACCGTAAAACTGATTACGGAACGAGAAAGAGAGATCATGGCGTTTAGCCCTGTTCCTTTCTATAGAGTTGCTTCTGTATTTACAGTAAAAAACTCAGCTGGAAAGTCTGTAGAACTAAGTGCTGATTATGCTCCGCGATTTGATGATATGTCTGGTGCAAGAGCATTCCTAGAAGATTGTAAAAATGCAACTTTCAAGATTGCTGATATCATTAAAAAACCAACAAAAAAGAAACCTGCAGCTCCGTTTACTACTTCTACTCTTCAACAAGATGCAAGTAGAAAATTAGGGTTCTCTGTAAACAGAACTATGCAGAATGCTCAGCGTCTCTATGAAGCTGGACATATATCATACATGAGAACGGATAGTGTAAGTCTATCTACTCAAGCAATGGGTCAAATCGGTGATCAGATCAAAAAAGAATTTGGTGCTGAATACCATCAAGAAAGAGTATACAAGTCGAAGTCAAAAGATGCTCAAGAAGCTCACGAAGCCATCAGACCTACTGATGTAAATGTGAAGGTAGCAACAGAAGACAAAGACCAACAAAAAATATATGACTTAATCAGAAAGAGAACAATAGCTTCTCAGATGACTGATGCAGAGATAGAAAAAACGACTGCAAAAATCGGCATCTCAACTCGTCCAAGTGATTTCTTGGATGCGAAAGGAGAAGTATTGACATTCGAAGGATTCCTAAAAGTATATATGGAATCAACGGATGAAGATGAAAATGAAAATGAAGATGCAGGAGAAGCGAAAGGAATGCTACCTCCTCTCGCAGTAAATCAAGCATTGCCTCTCGACAATATGATCGGGATAGAAAGATTCACAAGACCTCCGGCTCGATATACGGAAGCTGCGTTAGTAAAAAAACTAGAAGAACTTGGTATCGGTAGACCATCTACTTATGCGGCTACGATTACTAAGATCATGGATCCTGCAAGAGGATATGTGACAAAGGAAAGTAGAGAAGGTGTAGAAAGAAAATTTGACCACTTAGAGTTAAGGGACGGCAAGATCGAAGAAACGATCAAAAAAGAAAATACAGGAGCTACATCTAATAGACTGTATGCATCTGATATGGGTCTGCTGGTTGTAGACTTCTTGTCGGAACACTTTAATGAAGTTATGAATTATAAATTCACAGCGGATGTAGAGGATAAATTAGATGAAGTAGCTCAAGGTAAAAATGATTGGAGAAAACTACTGCAATCATTCTACGATCCATTCCACAAAACAGTGGAAGACACCAAAGAAAATGCAGAAAGAGCAAGTGGAGAGAGAATACTAGGTAAAGATCCTGAAACAGGAAGAACTGTTCTCGTAAGAATGGCGAAATTCGGACCAGTAGCACAAATAGGCGCACCTGATGAATTAGGTGAAGATGAAAAAGCTAAATTTGGTAATTTCAAACCAGGCCAGCAACTAGAAACTATTACTTTCGAAGAAGCGATGGAGTTATTCGGTCTTCCGAAAACACTGGGAGAATACAAAGGTCAAGAAGTAATCATCGCAAGAGGAAGATACGGACCTTACATCAAGTTTGGTGAGATGTTCGTCAACTTACCAAGAGTCGAAGATCCTTTAGAGTTAGAAATGGATAGAGCACAAGAGCTTATAGACTTAAAAATAATAGAAGAGTCTCCTATCGGAAGTTACAAAGGCATAGAATACACTAAAGGAAAAGGTAGATTCGGACCATTCTTGAAGTATGATGGATTCTTCGTGAATATCCCTGCAAGATTTGATGCAGATAATCTTACGCAAGAAGAGCAACATGAATTGATTGAAGCTAAACTTGTAAAAGAGGCAAACAGATTCATCCAAAGATGGGATGATGAGAAGCTTGCTATCGAAAACGGGAGATGGGGACCATTCATCAGATGGCAGAAGAAGAGCATTAAGCTGCCTCGTATCGACAAGAAGCCTATGTCTCAAGAAGATGCAGAGAAGATGACATTGGAAGAAGTGAAGAAGCTCGTAGAGGCTGAACACCCCACAGCGTTCAAAAAGAAAACAAAAGCAAAGGCTAAACCAAAAGCAAAGGCGAAGGCAAAAGCGAAGCCGAAAGCTAAAAAATAGTTTATACTCTTAGCAACATATAAAAATTCCTATTTGAGCTTAATTGTTTGAATGGGAATTTTTATATTTGAGCTTATCATAATCAAAATATCAATAAGAATATGAGCGACTTCAAACAGCTGACACTTCGTAAAAAGATAGGTCTTGGATTTCAATTGATTGGACTCGTCTTATTATTAATAAATGTATTCCATACTTCGAGAACTGGTGAATCGACCGACATGGCCATTCCGCTCGGGCTAGGATTAGTCATTGGGGGCATGTTCTTAGTTCTAAAGAAGTGAATAATCGGACAACAACAATCGGAAACTCTCATTATTTTCAATCATCAACACTACCGCTAACATCATAGCATAACTCCCTGTTTTTGTGTCAATTAAGCACAAAAAAGCGCACCTACTTATAGAAACTTCGACAGTTTATTTTAAAAATTTATTTACTCAGGGTAAAACAATTATCAACTATCAGTTGTATATACTCTGCGCCAAATTAGTATTGCTAAGTAATGGTGTATGTCCATTATAGTGATCTGACATAAAAGACTTTAATTTATTTTTACACTAATAGCTATACATGCAATTAGACGAAGGCAAACGACAATTCATAGAATCTTGGGGCCAGTTGGGTATCAACTGGGGTTCTAATAAGACTATGGGTATGGTACATGCCTTACTTATGATGACTCCAGAACCAATGTGTTCGGATGACATTATGGAGCAACTTGAGATTTCTAGAGGTAATGTAAATACAAATACGCGCACACTTATCGATTGGGGGCTTGTCCATAAGAAATTTAAAAAAGGAGAACGTAAAGAGTATTTTATTGCTGAGAAGGATGTAGTAACGATCTTCAAAGCTGTAATCTACCAACGTAAGAAAAAGGAATTAGATCCTATGCTAAAAGTACTCTCAGAAGTAAGCAAGGTGGAGGGCGGTTGTTGTGAGTCTGATGAGTTTTGTAAAGTAGTAAATGAATTAAATCAATTTTCTCATAACGCAGATAAGGTACTTAACAACCTTATTAATACTGAACGTAAGTGGATAATGGGGGCGTTGATGAAGTTTATGAG
>CALKXE010000234.1 GCA_938003955.1 uncultured Saprospiraceae bacterium
AGAGACAACATCATAGTCGATAGAATACGTTACAAATTTTCCGTCTTTTGCTGCGTGTACTACACCTGCCATCTTCATTATTTTAAGATGTTGAGATGTTATCGATTGCTCAATCTGTAGTGCTCTGTAGATTTTGTTCACATTGATCGCTCCTTGCTGATCAATAAATTCTAAGATTTTAAGTCTTAGTGGGTGTGCTAAAGCTCTCATTAACTCGCAAGAGTAATTCAGCTTCTCACCATTAAAAACAACTTTCGTTCCTTTCATTAGTTTGTAGTTTCTTATTTTGAATATTGGACCTAGGACAAATATGAAATTTTATAATGTGTTAGCAAAATAATATTATAAAAAATCTATATATGTAACTAAAATAAATCCAATACCGCAAAGAATACGTTTCAAACGATATACAATATGCTTATAAAAGGAGTATTAATTGTTTATAATTAGCTATTAATCAATTGCTTTTGATCAACCATTTAAAGTAAAGGTACTACCCCGCTAGGTCTTCTACTAATACTGATATCTGGGCTAATCTGCTCTTATCTAAAGAGTAATAGATAAACTTACCTTGTCTTTCTGTTGCAACAACTCCAGCTCTTCTTAAAATAGCTAAATGCTGAGATGCTACAGATTGCTCAAGTCTTAATTTAATATAGATGTCTGTCACAGTCATTGTCTCACCATCCTCCAATAAGTCAATTATTCTTTGACGGAGTTTGTGATTTACTGCTCTTAACACCAATACCGCTTTTCTAAGATCAGCATAATCCAACTGGACATCATTACCACTTTTCTTTAGCGTTACAGTTTCATTCTTCTTATTCCTCATTACGAATTGTTTGATAGTTCACGGAAAAATTCTATACTATACTCTTTGCGAATTGTATGCCAAGTTTTTGTAATTCGTAAAATATTGAAGAGAAGTAGAAAGTTTTTTACATTTAAAAAATGAACCATATATAAACAAATCAGTATCCACTGGTTAGTAAAACAACAAGTAGATAGCTATTCAAATTAACATTAATTGTATATGTATAACGATGATAATGAGAAAGAAATTCCTATTATCGAAGAATATTTTTCTTCTGAACGGTTATGTTTGCACCCTTGTAATAATTGGGTTCGTAGTAGGCTATGTCTTCGAATATTTTTTTGTCAAATTTTTCATTTGATAGAGGCACCATGTTCAGAGATGAACATTCAATATCATGAAAATGAGCATTAGTAACACTTAAAATGTCCTTAGACTTAGGAACTCCATCACCACAAAAATGAATTTTACCATAAGAAGATAATTCACTGAAGGTTGTTTCATCCAAGATAATAGGCTCTACTTCATGTATATTTTCGAAGTCATTCTTATATATAGCATGATACACTTCCATTCTTCGAGCATCTATCATTGGTATCACGAGATCATTAGAACCACATAAGTGCATAACACTCCCAGCTAGCGCATCTAATGTACCGACTGATATTAATGGTATATCTACGGCAAAGCATATTCCTTTTGCTGTAGCGGCTCCTATTCGCAGTGCAGTATATGATCCGGGACCACGACTTATTGACACTGCATCCAAGTCCTTGGCGGACATATCAGCCTCCTTAAGACATTCATCTACGAACACAGCGATCACTTCACTGTGACTATATGATCTTGGGGTCTCTCTGATAGATAAGACCTCTGCGCCTCTTGAAATACAAACTGAACATATATCAGTACTCGTCTCTATATTTAATATTAAAGCCATATAGGATGCAATATATATATGCTCTATCTATTATAAAATGAAAAAGGCCCGAATTTTACTTTGAGCCTCATTTTTTCTAGCTTCAGCTTCGACTACGCTCAGCTTTCGTTTAAAAAAACAGGTAACTGAGCGCAGCCGAAGTTACAAAACAGGTAACTGAGCGTAGCCGAAGTTACAAAACAGGTAACTGAGCGTAGCCGAAGTTACTTCCCCAATATACTATTATACCTAGCTGGATCATTTAACAACTTGATCGCCTCTTGGATCTCACTATCTCCATTAAGCTTCTGTTTTGCCTTTCCCGCTTGATAATAATATCTAGCAATGATCTGCATTTCGATTTCCTTTGTAATTTCCTCTTCAAACTCATCGATATCATCCGCTTGTGTTTGTAATATTTTGTTTTTCAATACATCAAAATCTGCAGATAGTGATGTATCAACTTCCTTTTCTAGATCAGCTAACTTGCCTTCTAATGCAGAGTCAAAATCGAATTTACTTTTCACAACAAACGATTTAAAATCTGGATATTCATTAAAACTAAAATCTCCAGGAGCAGCAACACTATCATATTTGGTTACATATTCATTTACGAATTTGAAAATAATTTTTTCTGAAACCAATGACTTAGTATACTCTGATTGTTCTTTCGCCGGCAACTTCACATCAGGTGTCACTCCCCCACCGTCCAGTACTTCTCTACCATTTGCAGTTTTAAACTTAGATCTTTCTGAATCTGGAATATCAACTGGCTCACCATTTTCGTACTTCACCGCTTGGATACATCTTCTGCTTGGTATATAGTACTTCGATGTAGTCAACTTAACTCTTGAGTTATACCCTATCTCTTCTGTATTTTGAACTAGTCCTTTACCGAACGTTCTTTGTCCCATCACTACACCTCTGTCATAATCCTGAAGTACACCAGAAACGATTTCCGAAGCAGAAGCAGACCTTTTATTTGTCAATACTACTATTGGAATTTCAATATCTACAGCGGGTACCATCGTACTATATGTTCTATCTCTTTCTTTGATCTTTCCTCTTGTCGTAACAATCTCATTTCTTTGAGGGATGAATAGGTTACTAATAGCAATAGCTTCTCTTAATAATCCACCACCATTATATCTAAGATCTAATATAACACCATCCATGTCACCTTCCTTTTTAAGATCTTGCAATGCTTTTTTGATATTCTCACTAGCATTCTGAGTAAAAGTAGTTAACGATATATATCCAACATTATCCGCAACCCTTCCTGAATACGGTACATTCGGTATGATCGTTTCCCCTCTTGTCAACTCTACATCGAACACTTCTTTCATCCCTGGTCTTTGGATTTTCAAGTTGACAACCGTACCTGCAACACCTTTCGCAATAGCATTCATCTCTGTCGTAGTTTTTCCTTTCGTTTGGAACCCATTCACCTCCACGATCTGATCACCTGCCATTAGTCCAGCCTTTAGTGCCGGTCCATCTGCATAGGTCTCTAGAATAGTAATATAATCTCCAACCACATCAATGATTGCACCCATCCCTTGATACTTGCCTTCATTGGACAATCGGTAACTTTCTATCTGACTCTCCGATATGAAGTTGGTATATGGATCCAAAGAACCAACCATAGCATCAATTCCTACTCGCATCAATTCACTAGGATCTATCTCATCGACATAGTTTGTATTTAACTTCTGGAATGCATTCGCGAATATTTCTATGTTCTTCGTAATTTCGAACAACTTATCATTCTTCACTATTGCTGTCGACATACCAATAATAAGGACCGCTAGCAAACCAAACACTTTTATACTTTTCTTCATTTCTATTCAATTTGATTTTGAACTGACCTTCTAACGTCAGATACATATGCAATAATACACATAACGATGGTTTTGATTCCCATAAGATGCATAATTAGATATTTTTAACATTCGGAATGTGGCGCTACAGCTTATTGATTGATAAACCACTCTATATAGTGCTCCACCCTTCCGATGCAGAAATAAGGTAGATCAGTAGTCATAAACATTGCGCTACCTGTGCAATGTTTTATATTAAAGAAGTTGCTGCCTGAGCAACACTTTGTAACAAATAAGGGGTTAAATGAAACAATGTTTGTAACAGATAAGGGGCTATTTAACATTAAGGAACTCCCGAATCTAGATTAAGAACACACAACCACATCAAAAATATCGATAAAGCATTACTGTTACGACCCCAGAAACCCATTCACCAACGCCAACAATTCATCCGGCTTTTCAGCGTGAATCCAATGTCCCGAATCCATCTCCTCAAAACGTGACTGAGGGAATATTTCTTTGATATCATCTATCTCCGAAGGAACAATGTAATGTGACTTCGCCCCATAAATGAAAAGCGTCTCGACATCAACCGTTCCATCATATTTGATTGCATCAATGATATTAGGATATTCTCTATGGAGAAGTTCTAGGTTCATTTTCCAACGGAAACCGCCTTCTTTTTTACGTTGCAAGTTTTTCATAAGGAACAGACGCACACCAGCATCATCAATATATTTAGCGATAGATTCTTCCACTTCGCCTCTTGACTTTACTTTATCAATCTCCACTCCTCTGAGTGCTTTGAATATGATATCGTGACCTGGCTTATATGCCTTCGGACCAATATCAACAATAATCAACTTCTCAATCATATCAGGATTATCCACGGCAAACTGCATAGCTGTCTTTCCTCCCATAGAATGCCCTATAATATGCGCTTCATGCATCCAGTTCTCTTCCATGAATACTCTAAGATCCTCTGCCAGCACTTGATAGTTAAACGCTTCTGTGTGAGCCGACTTTCCATGATCCCTCTGATCAACTAAGATAACCATATAGTTCTCCGCCAGTTTTTTGGCTATTGTTTGCCAATTGTCTAGCATTCCAAACAATCCATGCAAAATGATGATGGGATCGCCTTGTCCGAATATTTTATGATTGAGCATAGCTATTTCTATTCCTACGATTTTTAAATATTGAAAGCAAAAGTAGAATAAAATTAACAGGAATCTTTATCGAAAAAAGATTTAATGATATCGAGAAGAAGAAGAAGAAGAAGAAGAAGATACAAATCTAACTACCGGGTTTTAATTGTTCATCCTCCAACTGAAAACAGAGGGTTGCCTTTTTAAGCCCATAGATCCGACCATCCTTGGCTTCATAGTTATTGTAGATCTTACCATTTTCTCTCCATGACTTTTGCATGCCTTGCTCCTTACCATCCACAAGGGTTATCTGTTTGAACTTCGCACCACTTGTATACCATTGTATCTGTATTCCTTGTGCAATACCATTTTCAAAATTAGACTCAGATCTAAGTTTCCCATTTTTCCACCACGAATGAGTCTTGTCATGTCTTTTCCCATTGACATATTTACTTTCAAAACTTAATGTCCCGTCCGCAAACCACTTCTTATAAAAACCGTTCCTCTTACCGGCTTCATAAGAGTTCGATTCTACTAGTGTCCCATTTGGAAGATGCACACTAGTCGTCCCCGTAAATGGTTCGTCTTTATAATAGACCAAACCTAAGGTCTGCATCAATTTCGTGGAATCTTTAGTGACTACTACAGAGCTCGAATCAGTCATGAAAAGAGAAGAATGACTACTCGAGCCATCCTTCTTTTTACATCCTATTATTAATATTAATACAAGCCATAAATATGACTTCTTAGTTACTAATCCCATTTGGAGTACCTTGATAATCACCAGGAAATAATATGTAGTACTCACTTAAGTATAATTCATTTTGAATATGGTAGTGATACTCTCCATCTGCGTTATGCGGTGTAGGGCCAAAGTGCCCTCCTGAAGCATCTAGATCTGATGGATACGACCCATCATAATCTCTTCTTCCGTAAAGGAAAAACCCATCAGACATTATCCCGATCAAGTTCTCATCATCCTCTGACCAAGCTACAGGCTCAAGGTGGTAGTGATATGATTGAGGTCCAGTATGTGCACCATTACAGTCTAATGACCCGACTGCATTATCAAGTGGTATCCCAGGACCTTCTTCGTCATTGTATATCACAGATCCACTAATCGCTAATCCTATCGCTCCTAATCCTGTAGATGAAGACGAAGATGCCAATTGTGGATCAACTGGAACAGTCAAAGTATATGATCCATTAAAATTATCAATATCTCCTGGCGCCATAAACATATCAGTCGTACATACTGGGTCAATATTCAACGGATGTGTATCAGACCAGTAAGGAGATTCATGATTTGGTAAACCATCTGTTTCTATCACTACTTCATCTCCATCTAGATATATAGTATATGATGCTGCATCAAACTCTGCAAATGCCGGGTGTAACCCTCCTGGCTCCTCCTCATCTTCACAACCATCAAGATCAACATCTGTTTGATTCGGATTATAATCTTCCGGACAATCATCATCTTCATTGATTATACCATCACCATCGATATCTAGATCACAAACATCTCCAAAACCATCACCATCAATATTAGATTGGTCAGAATTTGCTGACTCTGGGCAATTATCATTTTCATTAATAATACCATCGCCGTCAATATCCAAATCACAAGAATCACCGAAATCATCATTATCAATATTCGATTGATCCGCATTTGCTATTTCAGGACAATTATCAAATTCGTTATTAAAACCATCACCGTCGATATCAGGATCACAGACATCTCCAATATTATCATTATCTAAATCCTCTTGACCTGCATTTGCTAC
Source organism: uncultured Saprospiraceae bacterium (assembly GCA_938003955.1). Lineage (GTDB taxonomy): Bacteria > Bacteroidota > Bacteroidia > Chitinophagales > Saprospiraceae > CAJXUU01. Next base: position 6,489 of record CALKXE010000234.1, read on the forward strand.
ATCCGGACAGTTATCATCATCATCCAATACTCCATCTTCATCCGAATCCATATCCGTATTTGTATCATAGATACTCGTCACCGTTTCTCCAAGTTGGATTAATGTCCATCCTTCTTCATGGTAGATATAGAACTTATTTCCTGCTTCATCAAAATAAAGTTGTCCTGGTATTGGTGTACTCGGAACATCACCTGCATCAACACCTACGATTACTGAAGATTGAGTAAGTTGTACTGTATTACCACCTGATAGGCTCAATTGATCTCCATCTATTGACAATTCCTGCAATTCATTTTCTGGATCTGAATCCGCATCATCTATGTCTATCTGCGGTAGAACAATACTCCCTCCGTTCGAAAGACTGATTTCGTTTCCATTGATAGATAGCGCTTGAATCTCATTTTCAGGATCTGAATCTGCATCATTTACATCAACCGGCGGAAGGACTATACTTCCTCCATTCGTAAGGCTGATTTCATTTGCATTTATTGATAGAGACTGCATTTCATTCATTGGATCTGAATCTGCATCATCTACATTCTCCGTATATTTAGAATAGTTTGCATATGGAACACTATGAAACGGGGTCGTAAATTCAACATCGTACGAACCATCCGCCGAGATATCAATTCCAACACTCACATCTCTAGAAATAGACCACTCTAGTCCTTCATAGTCACCAGAAGTGTTTTCTCCGCCACCAATAATCAGTGAGAATAATCCCGCTGCATCAGTAGTCAAGTCATGTGTTTCGGAGAAATCAATATTCCCATTAGAGTTGTCTAATATGCTAATTTGAACGATTATTGCTTCATTTGTAATGGCCATACCGTCAGCTCCTCTCGCAATACCTTGAAAATTGAGTCCACTAGGCACTTGTGCCATTACGTGAATTAACCCAAGAAACACGAAGCTTAAAGTCAGTATATATTTATTCATATTTTTTGACATTTTAAATGTTTATTTTTTTGATAAGAGTAGAGTATGTCTTTTGCGAAGATTTCAATCTAAGTATGTACATGCCTGTATGAATAGCACTTACATCGATTGTCTCTTTATTGATAAGTCCAGAATGGACCAGTTTACTATCTAAAGAGAATATCTCAAAAGTCTTTAGATCCTGATCTTCAGATTCAATACTAATAATTGAGGATACAGGATTTGGGAACACTGAAATGTTATTCTCGACTAGATCATCGGTAGAAATAACGACTCCCATAATTGGCTGTATTATCCCATTGGATACGCTTATTCCCGTATCGGCATATGAAGAAATCACACTTTCTCCTACGGTAAACCCAATTTGATAGTTCGTATTTGAAACGGTATGCCCAGTCGATGTAGTCCCACTTTGAGCATTCCCTATTATAGGAAGTAGGATCATTGTTAAAACAAAGTAGTAACTATTTATTTTCATATCCGCTTGAGTTAAGGTTATGACTATTATTTTGATAATAATCTCTAAAATGATTGATACATACCTATAGACTATCCTTTCACCTAAATCCTTCGCAAAAGTTATGTTTTATTTTTAATGAAGTAATAAGGCCCTAGCTGTGTAGCTTTAAAGCACATTTTTTTTAACAAAGATCAGAAAAGACTCATGGACAAAACGAAACGAGAACGGCAGTTTAAAACTATAGCCATATTCAACTTGATCGAATCACATATCAGGAACGATAAATGTGCAATACCACTAGCCTCCACTTGCGCTGTACTATTATTTAATTTCTTACTTTTAGGTATAAATTAAAACTATGAAATACGCATTATACATTTTATCAATGGCTTTTCTTTTTATCCAATGTGGAGATAAGAAAGCACCAGTATCTCCAGATGCTAACTTAGGAAAAGTTGTACTTGAAGTAACGGGTTCTGAAAAGGCAGCACCCTATTTTCATGATGGTCTATTGTTGTTACACAGTTTTGAATTTGAAGAGGCTGCCGTAAACTTCGTAAAAGCCCAAGAAATAGACTCAAATTTCGTGATGGCATACTGGGGAGAAGCGATGTCGTATAATCATCCGCTTTGGAGAGAACGATATAACGAGGAAGGAATTGCTGCACTTAAGAAATTAGCCAGTACGAAAGAAGAACGATTGGCAATGGCAAAAACACCTCTTGAACGTGACCTCTTAGACGCAGTAGAAATTCTATATGTTGACGGAGATAAAATTGAACAGGATAAAGCCTATTGTAGTCAGATGGAAATGCTTCATAAAAAATACCCAGAACATCATGAGGTTTCAGCATTCTATGCCTTGTCACTACTAGGATCTTCTAAGAGTAGAAAAGAAGATAACAATTATGAAATGGGTGCAAAAATAGTCCAAGAGGTTATAGCTGAAAATCCTCATCATCCAGGTGCCTTGCATTATTTGATTCATTCTTACGATGATCCCGACCATGCTAAATTAGCGCTGGATGCTGCCAATAGATATTCTAAAGTCGCTCCAGATGCGGAGCATGCACTGCACATGCCTTCTCATATTTTTGTGGCGCTAGGAATGTGGGACGAGGTGATCAAGTCTAATATCGCCAGTTACGAAGCCAGTGTAGCGAGAATGAAAGCAAAAGACTTGGATAACGATGCTGTAGGATACCATGCTTTCAAATGGCTGACGTATGGTTATTTGCAAAAAGGAAATTTTGAAAAAGCCAAGGAATTGGTATATGATATGAAGCAGTACTGTGAAGAAAAGCCATCCAGTAAGGCTCGTGCGCACTACATCATGATGAAAGCAGATTATTTGACCGAATCAGGAAACTGGACAGATCCCATCGCCAACGATACGGTAAACTTGGACAAGTTAAACTTACTCGTTAAAGGAGTACAAATCTTTACGGAGGGAATGTCAGGATATGAAAGTGGAGATCAAAGCGCCATCAATACCGCTATCAATGAACTAGTTAGCATGCAAACAAATGCAGAATCACAAATGGTCATCGGCGCACCAAAGATGTGCAGTGGTGTATCTAGAAACTTACAACCCCCAACAGTCAATCAAGTGAATAGTATAAAAGTCTTAGAATATGAGCTAAAATCATCTTTAGCGATACTCAACAAGGACGAAAAGTCAGCCGAAGAATGGATGAAAAAAGCCACAGAAATGGAAGATGAAACAAAATTCACTTATGGCCCGCCAAATATTGTAAAACCGTCTTTCGAATTATATGGAGAATGGTTGGTCTCAAAAGACAGAAAAAAAGAAGCGCAACAACAGTTCGAGAAAGGATTAGAACGGGCACCAAAGAGACGATTGGCAGTCATCGGAATGGAGAATGTGAATTCGTAAAACGTAACTTTACAATCGCATCCTCGAAGCCCACATAAATGTACTATCACTTATGAAAACAGTATTGGAAACAGACAGATTGATAATGAGAGCATTTGAAGAAAAAGATGCAGAAGCTGTCTTAGAGTTTAGTTCTCATCCTGATGTCATTAAGTATACGGGCGACAAGGCCATATCCAAGATCAGTGAGGCATATGATTTAATCAATAATGTCTGGTTTACGGATTATGCTAAGTATGGCTACGGTCGATTTGCTGTCATTTATAAACCTGATAATAAAGTCATTGGTTTTTCAGGATTAAAGAACGATACACAACTTGGGTTCACAGATATAGGATATCGATTTCTGCCCGAATATTGGGGCAAGGGAATAGCAACAGAATCATGTCTCCCATTTTTGAAATGGGGGTTTGAAGAATTGAAATTAGAAGAAATCTTAGGCCTTGCATATCCCGAAAATGGAGCGTCTTGTCATATCCTCCAAAAGATCGGCTTGAAGCACTTCAAGGCAGAACCTTTTCCAGGTGAAGAAAAATCATGTAATTGGTATCGTATAAAAAGAGAGGAGTATATTAAGTCATGTAACCACGAATAAGATTCTACTTGCGTTTTTATGAAAAAGGTGAGCTGAATGTCCGACTTCCCTGAAGTCGCTATGACCTATATCTGCTTTTCCTAACATAGTTGGACTTCGCTGAAGTCCTTTGGTTGTATATCCTTTCAAATGGAACGACTATATTTCACATTGACTACTGAGTAGTCAGACTACGTTAGATAATTATATACATTATCTATTAGCGATCCTGTAGGGATCGGACTTCCACACAGCAAAAGCTATTCATACAATTTCTAAAATGAATGTTTGAGATAACACGAAATGAATGTCCGACTTCTCTGAAGTCGCTATGGATCATATCTGCTTTATCTAACATAGTTGGACTTCGCTGAAGTCCTTTGGTTGTATATCCTTTCGAATGGAACGACTATATTATACATTGACTATAGAGCAGTCAGACTACGTTAGATAATTATATACATTATCTTTTAGCGATCCTGTAGGGATCGGACTTCCACACAGCAAAAGCTATTCATGCAATTTCTAGAATGTCCGACTTCTCTGAAGTCGCTATGACCTATATCTGCTTGTTCTAACATAGTTGGACTTCGCTGAAGTCCTTTGGTTGTATATCCTTTCAAATGGAAACAACTATATTTTAAATTGACTACTGAGTA
>CALKXE010000235.1 GCA_938003955.1 uncultured Saprospiraceae bacterium
CGAAGTAAGTTGACTATATTTTCATTCTTAACTAATAGTTTTAGCTATAAAATTGAAGTCGAGAGTACCACTAATTAACCTTCTTCTTCCTCCCTTTACTTCTTCGTTTAGGCTTATTCTTCACAAAGATGAGTTTGTTTCTTCTCTTTGGATTTTCACGTTGATCGATTTCGAATCGATCTGTAGATTTTATGAGTGGTGTGAGTTTCTCAAAGCCATAATTTCTAGAATCAAAGTTAGGTTGTTTTTTCTGCAACAGACTACCGACATCACCTAAGAAAGCCCATCCTTCTTCATCTGATAGATCAGAGATTGTTGATGCAATGAGTTTGATTACTTGTGGTGTTATCTTATCAATGTTTTCTTCATTTGGCTTTTCGTCTTCTATATTCTCTGCATTTTTAGATTGATTTCGAATGATCTCTATGTAGATAAATTTATCACAAGCAACGATGAATGGATTAGGAGTCTTTTTCTCACCTATACCAATGACCTGCATGCCTGCCTCTCTTAGTCTCGTAGCTAGTCTTGTGAAATCACTATCACTGGATACTAGACAGAATCCGTTGACTTTATCAGAGTACAGAATGTCCATAGCATCGATAATCATGGCAGAATCTGTCGCATTTTTACCAGTAGTGTAAGCATACTGTTGTATTGGAGTGATGGCATTTTCTAGCAGTAGATTTTTCCATTTTGTAAGGTGTGGTTTGGTCCAATCACCATAGATTCGCTTGATGGTCGGATTGCCATACTTAGCTATTTCTTCCATCATCTCTTTTACATGTGCGGAAGGGATATTGTCACCATCTATTAGTACTGCTAGATTTAGATTCATTTAGTTGTCATTAATGTTGAAAGCTTAAGCCTGCAAGTTAGTACTTTAACATTCATTATCTGTGGTTTATGTATATAGAAATTTGTTATTTACTTGCTAGTATTCAAATTTGGTTTTCAATAATTTGATTCAAGTCTAAACCCTAAATCTAAATCCAATCTCAAACCCTATTTGGATAGGAACAAATGTTGATGCCCACATTATAGAATATTCTTCATTGTTAGAAAATGAATTGATCAATGTGATTTTTGAAACAAGATCAAAATTATCAGTAATAGAATGTCCGAAGCCTAACGATAATTCCATGTTATAGTTAGAAACAAATAATCCTTGTGAAAATACTCGCGTATCTTCAAATCCGTTTTTTTGACGACTTGCACCAATTTCAATCAGGAAATAATCGCTATCAATTGGTAGTAGAAAGGAGTAATTAAGCCCATAGGATATGTATCTAATTGTGTTTGGTTCATTTGTTAAATTGGTAATGAAAGAGCCCTCAAATCCAGGCGATCTGTGGCGACCATTCAATATCGATCCAACATGTCCATTATTGAAACCTATTCTAACAGAGTGGTTTTTTGATATATTATATCCGAGAGAGGTAGATAACATTCTCGTCCATAAGATATCTTCAGTTAAAATAGCTATTGTTTCTGGTTCTACACTTGGACCAAAGCCGGATGTAATTTCCCCCTTATTATAATTCTTCATCCAGCCATGCGAAACTTCAATGTTAAATTTCTTAATGAATTGTGCATTCACATTGTAACAACAAAAAAGTGAAATGAGTGTAGTAAAAGTAAACCTGATCATCATATCATATAGAATCATCAATAAATAAACAAGATAGTGAAAAGTGGTTTATGCAACTCAATTTTTCACAAATCGAGTAACTCCATTTTTACCCCCTTCATAGATTGCTTTTAGGAAATATAACCCGGGATTAAGTTCACTAACATTTATTAATGATTGATCTGACACGGTTTTTACGATTCGACCATTCTGATCAATGATTTGTATTGAATTGAGTTTCGAGTCCGATTTATGGTTAATCTGTAGATATTCAGTCACGGGATTTGGAGAGACACTTACTATTTCTTCGTTAGCAATCTCATTGAGTGATGATACGTCATAGTCTATTATAAACAATTCTTGGCCTACTTCAGGGTCTTGGTGAGTAAAGTAAATGTCTTCGTCATATGCAACGGGTCTATTATTAAAATTTACATTGTATACAGAATCAATAACTGTAAAGGACTCTTCGTTGATATTAGCAATGACACCATTGTCGCTCAGGCTTTCATATATGACAAGATGTACACCTTTCGGTACAATTCCAAATCCAGTAAACCTCAAAGAAATATTCGTCGGAAAGTCAGTTGAATATGTACTGAGTTCATCAGTTTCAAAATTGAGTAATGAAATATCTGTGCTATTAAGACCTGGTTTTGTCAAAACTATAGTAGAGAAGTAGGGTCTGAAAGCATTGTATTCATCTATTACTAACTCTAATTGTCCCGTATTTTTGAAAAACTTATATATGCCACCATCAAATATAACATATAGGAATTCTGGCTTGTCGTATAAGATAAAATAGGATATATCTTCGGTATTTAAAAATTGCTCTAAGCCTGTGTCAAAAATATAAGTTCCTTCACAATCATAATAGATTATATTATCATTTAATCCTCCTATTCTAGATATCAAACCACAGTCTTCAAAACCAGGTACTATATCGGTAAACGGCACTTCTTGTTTAGTGTCTATATTATATGCAATAATTGATTTTCCATCTAAGTAGTCTAATTTAGGAACGACAATAAAATTACCATCAAAAGATGTAAATCTGAAATCACTAGCACTTCCATCCAGCCCAATCAGAAAATCATCAACATCTCCATTCTTGGTTACAATTTTGAAATTAATCTTGTCTTCCCCATCCACTATATATTGTTCTACGATCATATAGTGATCCTGATGAAACCTAAATGTTAACAGGTCCGCATCACCAGAATTATACAATTTTATAATATCAGAAAAGTCATTTTCAAAAGCTCTATAAATGTTTTTATTTGGAGATCCATCAGGTCCTTCTCTAGTAAAGACGATCATTTCTAAAGTATTGGATGTTAGTGATGATATTTCACCATCAAAGTCTTCACTTGTTGCTAAAACAGAGACCTGATCTGGATTTTTATCGTATTGTAATATTGCGGGTGTCCCATCCTCAGAGAAACCTAGATATGTAAGTGTATTTTGAAATTGAAATACTCTGCCTTCAATAGAACCTTCTTCGCCGACAATATAGTCTTCAACTAATGCAGGGGACTGCGCTATGTTAATCTGATATATGAAAAGAACAAAAATTGTAATAAGAAAAGACTTGCACATTATAAATTGATTTAGAAGTGATTAGTTGAGCTCTAATATAGCAAGTGTGTAGAACAAATTGTACTTTTTGTAAAAGAATAAAGCTTCAGGTTTTCATAAGAGTTTTCCGCTTGAATCGCCGAAACGCTAGCCCACAAATGTTCTATTTGTTACACTAACCATCGTGTTTGCTGTGCAAGCCACTTGGCCGAATTGCCTCTAAATGTAGACAGCTAGATGTTAACCTAGATTTTGTGCAATTTGTCTTACTCGCGTGTAGCAAACGATTTTTTAGATCTAAGGTTAAAATTCCACTTATATGTTTAGGCTCTTCATCGATTCGATATCCATTGATTGCTTACCAAGAATACACACTATTCCATAATCCCTAAATTATCAAAGCCTAAGTCTACAACCTAGTTCAAACCCTATTTGGATAGGAACAAAAGTTGACGCCCATCTTGTCGAATATTCTTCATTATTAGAAAATGAATTGATCAATGTAATTTTAGAAACAAGATCAAAATTATCGGTAATAGAATGTCCGAAACCTAGTGTGCAAAGAATATTATAGTTAGAAACAAAAAGTCCATGTGAGAATACCTGTGTGTCCTCAAACCTATTTTTTTGACGACTAGCACCTACTTCAATCAGAAAATAATCACTATCTATAGGTAATAGAAATGTGTAGTGCAGCCCATAGGATTTGTACTTAATTATGTTTGGTTCATTAGTCAAAATTCTATCGAAAAATGAAAATGACTCTATTGTTCCATCTAATCTAGATCCTACAACACCTTGTTTATATGCAATTCTGACCGAGTGTTTTTTAGCTATACTATATCCAAGCGATATCGATAACATTCTTGTCCATAAATTACCTTCAGTTGATATATTTGCGAAATCAGGTTCTGTTGCACCGCCATTTGAACCAGATACGATTTCCCCCTTATTATAATTCTTCATCCAGCCATGCGAAACTTCAATGTCAAATTTTTTGATGAATTGAGCATTCATATTGTAACAACAAAAAAGAAAGAAGACTGTAGCATATTTGATCATGATACAATATAGAGTCGATCAATTATAAAAACGATGCTTTTGTAATGGCTTATTTTCTTGATAGCTCGCCATCTACATGCTTCTACATCAATACTACTTTTGACTCTATACATTTTCGATGCTATAAGGTTCCCCTTTTCTTAGATTGCTTTTCGTTTGTAATATCCCTACAAAACGGTTAAGATCTGATCAGTACTTTTGATGATAATTTGATGTTAAGCTAATCGTGCTTTTAGATTGTTAATATAGAGAAAGAACGTTCATTTTAGGAAATCTTGATATTCTGTTTTATATTGTTTTTAATTCAGACTTCACGATTTGATCCAATACATTAAATGAACTTAGATTTAGTAATTCCAAAGGACTTTACCGAGTATTTTATTTTTGTGATACGTTCTCTACGAACACAGGAATTGCTGGCAATGCACGGGCATTTTATACCGTTTGAGGGCGAGGGTAAGGAGATTCTTGAATACTTGGAAAAGGAATTTAGGGTTGAAAGCGAAACGTGGCCAAGCGGTCAATATGCATTTAACCAGGATGCAGCATTATGGGCAGCTAAGATGATCTATAATGCGTCACAATTGCTGATCAATAGATCTGAAGTCTATTCTGAGGTCGTTGAGCATATATCAAATTATAAAGGTGAAATAAATATCAATACTGTTCTATCAATTGATCTTACGCTGCGATTTCTTCCGTCTATTATAGAAAAATTAAAACAGATCGATTTAGATGATCTATTGATTACTGACTTAGAAGCAATTGGGCGGCATTGGCATTATTCATATATGTCATCTGTGACTGATGAAGCGGGTATTGATTTTTCATGGGTTGAAAGGGATGCCCTTATGCTTCAATTATACGCGGAAAAATTATCAATAGTGAACAACAGTATATTAATGAAAACACAATTCATAGATACGTATATGAAAGCTACTCTTGGATTATATAAAAACCAATTAATAAAATAAAACATGGCCATAGAAAAATTAAGATCAGTACTCGATTATCTCAAAGATCTCTTTGTAGGGAAGGATGATATAATTGATCTATTGGGTGTCACTTTGTTAGCACGTGAGAATGCATTTTTGTTGGGACCACCAGGAACAGCGAAAAGTGCAATTGTAAAGCAATTGTCGAAATCAATAGAGGGAGGTAACAACTTTGAGTATTTACTTACACGGTTTACTGAACCGAGTGAGATTTTTGGACCATTCGATATTCGAAAATTAAAAGAGGGTGACTTAATTACGAATACGGAGGGAATGATGCCAGAAGCGTCCCTTGTATTCTTGGATGAAATATTCAATGCCAATAGTGCACTGTTGAATAGTCTGCTTATGTCTCTTAATGAAAAGATATTCAGAAGAGGGAAAGAGATTGTGAAATTGCCAGCATTGATGTTTGTTGGAGCGAGTAATTTACTTCCAGAAGATGATGCATTGGATGCATTATTAGACAGGTTTCTTGTGAGGATTAAGTGTGACTATGTTGATACTGATTTACTAGATCAAGTTTTGGTTGCTGGATGGAAATTAGAAAACGCAAAACAGAAAGATCGACCAAATGTCACTCCTGATGAGCTGAAAAAATTACAGCGTGAATCGCGAAAAGTTAATTTGACTACAGTCAGAAAGCCATATGTTAATCTTGTACATTCTCTTAGAAATGCTGGCATTAATGTTTCAGACAGAAGAGCAGTGAAGTTTCAAAACTTGATAGCAGCAAGTGCTATGATGTGTGGCAGAGATACGGCGATATTATCCGATTTGTGGATTCTTAAGTATGTATGGTCAAGCGAAGAGCAAATAGAGTTATTAGCTGGCTTAGTTGATAATGTGATAGAGGCGGATAAAAGCATAGATGCACATCCACAAGCTCGCTATAACAAGAATCCAAATGCAGAGGAACTGATGAAAGAAATCACAGCGCTAAACGATAAATGGAATGCAGAAGGGCTCTCATTTGAAGAGAAAAACATTATAAAAGATAAATTACGATATATACAATCGCGATGTAGATGGGTGGGGCAAGTCGACCAAAAAGAACACTTAGAATCAGAAATAAATGATCTATGGAAAGAGATACTGCAATCGGTATAAAGTACTATTTAAGTTTGGCCAATAATTCTTCAGATCTATTGAGAGGTGTCTATCAGTGGGAACATCTATCCATGGCAACAGATGGAGACCTTATTTGGATCAAGGGGCTTTTAGAAGAAGACTTAACTTCAACTGCAGTATTAAGTATCCCTGGGATTAATCGATATTATAGTAAGTTAGGGCGGTTATATCCATACGGTAAATTATTGCCAGTGGGCTATGAACCATCACTTCTATGGACTGCGATGAAGAAAGCTATTTTCTTAGACTTACCGTCTAAAAACCATAACTTGTTTGATGTATCATCTGATATAGAGGTGAAATTAATAGCTGCGGCAGAAGAGCATGTCTCCTCTATGATGATGACGGATTTGGATAATCTATATGAATATGTACATAGAGGATCAAGTATCAGGATGAAACCACTTCTATGGACGATTGTTGGATCGAAGGCACTATTGATAGGATCTCCTTTATTGCCTATTCCGGGAGAAACATTTTGGAAGATTGGAAACCATATTTTACCCGCTGGATACGAATTCGAATTGCCGATTATTGCGGAACAGTTGGATACTATGATCAACCCTGGTCGGAAGTATGATATACTATGGTCGCCATCTTGTTCTTATTCTTTGATAGATAAGTCACTATATACATCGCTGTCAAGGAGCTCTGTCCGAGCAACGCGAAAAGTAATTACGAATGACCTAAGCCACGACGATGACTAAAGACAACTACTTCAGAGAGTATATTGATAACTACTGGACTTATGATGAGAATGAGAAGGTCTTCTCTGTTGGTCGGGTTACAGTTATTTATGAAGAACATCTCAAGGAACTCATAGATCTTGTGAAAGTCGATGGACTGCCTCCGTTTGGGACATTGCTCATGCTTCTGGCAGCTGCTGGAGTTAATGCACCTAACAATTATTTATATCTCGTAGAGCATCTTAAAAGTCTAGGAGATGAGGGGATTTCCAAGATGGCTGAGGAAGCTGGATTATTACTACAAAAAATTGCTGGCCTAAGTAGATCATATAAGCAAGGTAAAAACAAATCACTTCTGATTAGAACTCTGGTCAGAGGTGCGCATAATATGATAAATAGAAAAAGTGCGAATCAGGTTGTGGAGGGATTTAAGAAAGAAGGATTCTATTCACCAATATTTAAAAGAAAAGTTAAGAAAACTAGCCAATCTATATGTAATGAAATAAGGATTCTTTCACTTATTAATAGGAGGTTCGAAAACAGTGATGCAATTGCTAATGAGATGGCTGGCATCTATACATTAGTTCCTGAAGATATCGAGACTGAGGAGGAGGCAACCGAAGGAGAGGCAGGGATAGTCGAGCAGATGCTCACTAAACATGAAACAAGTAAGTCGGGTGCACTCGTAGAGCGGATATGGAGTAGTGCTAATATACCGATGCATCATAAAGTACCCAGTGGTCAGCCATTTGGAGGCGTAGCCGACATAACGAATAAGGGAGAATTCGATAAGTTACTTATATCAGAATTTGCAAATGATGATGTTACTTTCGTATCCAGACTGGCCAACAAAGAAGCCATGTACTTTCACAGAGAAGCTCCGCCTACAAAGAGTAATCAAGGTCGAGTAATATTATTGGATCTGTCCTTAAAAAATTGGGGAACAGTTAGGAAACTTGCATTTGCAATCATGGTAGCCATAAAGCATAATCCCAAATCGGAATATGAATGTGAAACTTTTGGTGTAGGCAATAGGTATTATGATTTCGATCTATCAGATATCAATGGGATAATTGATGCCGTGCAAGTATTGGATGCTTCTTTGTCAGCTGTTAAAGGGCTCGAGGACTTTTTTGATTCGGTAGACTGTAAGGAAAAGGAAGTATTCTTTATATCGACAAAAGAGTGTTACGAATCCCTAGCAGTCCAAAAGTTAATAGCAGATAGAGATAATCCATTTGACTATTTGATTCATCCCAATATGGAGGGTAAAGTGGAGGTTTATAAGAAATTCAAAAGAGGTAAAAAACTGCATCAGTCATTTATTATTCCACTGCACAAGTTGTGGAATGAAATAGAAAAAAAGACGATTCCTGTTGATGCTGATTCGTATCAGGGTCGAGTTTCAAAGCTGATGACACCATTCAATATACTACTACCTAGCCCTGCGAATAATAAAGAGACGCTTGTCTGTGGTTCGGAAGTATTTAAGATAACCAGCGAAGGTTATCTATTGAGTATCTATCCATCGAAAGAGACGCATATGCAACCAGGATGGGATTTGTTGCATACAAGTATTCCAATGGGAGGATTAAGATGCATCGGAAGAGAGAGAAATAGTGGAAATTGGATTTATATCACTTTGAAAATCAAAAAAAGTGAAATAACCTTACTTAATGTTACTAAAGATAAGGTTCAAATCGCTCAGAATGATTATTTGTCTACAGTTAAGAATGGTAATTTATTCTACGATAATTTCTATTTCTACTACTTCAATAATATGATTGGGTTTAGGATTGAAATGCATGACACCAAAGTACAAATGAAACTTGATCATACCCAGCTTAGTATAATCAAGGAGAAATATGTCAAGTATCAAGAACAGAAATCAAATGTGAATAGGGCAAATATTTACTGCGATACGGTATTCAAAAATTATAATTCGGTCGGTGTCGATGTGTCAGGCCAGTTGATTATTAATTCGACACGATTAGTTTTGAATGCAAATAACATTTTGAAATTTAGGCATAGTAAGATCAAGTTGGTAATTCATATAGAGGCTGTAAGAAATATGAATGGGGACTTTGTATTTCCAGATGGAAGTATGGTTACACCATATGCAGGTGGGGTAGTCCGTCTCAGGAGTGGGGATAGCGGGATACCTGATATTCACATTATTAGTATGATAGAATATGGATTAGCAGCTACTTGTAATAGTGATTTTTCAGGAAATCAACGATTTTATAAATACGCAACGACGCTTTGGAAACGGTCAGCCAAAACAGAGCCTTACTTCGTAGAGTCTTCTGATAACTTAACGATCAGAGAAGATGATGTACAAATATCAACCAATCAAGAATATAGATCAATACCAATGCATGCCTTCTATAATTCATATATTCAAAAATATATCCAACATATAAGAGATTATGCTCGTAAAAATCACGCTTAAATCAAAGAATCAATATCCATTGACGGGAGTGATCATTAAAAGTGAATCTCCATTCGAATGGTTGAAGGCTCTGAATGCATTGAAATTTAATCTTTCGAATGCAGTCTACGCCCTTCCTGGTGCTACTGCCAATAGCATCTGGGGCTGTCTTGCAATTTATAATAATGAAATCAATAAAGATCAAGTGTACAATCATGAGCTCTGTCAACGTGTGAGTCCTCTATTGTATATACCAGAAATGGCTGACATAAGTCCCAAATTGTCTGCACTAGAGATAGAAAAACTGATAGGAATAGAACCACATCTCTATCACCCTGAGATTGGTTTAGTGCAACTAAGTAATCCTGTCAAGTGGAATGAGATGATCCCAAGTCCAACGAAGAAACTATTAATACAATCGATAACGGAAGAGTCAGTGTTTATACCACAGGCGATAGAAGGTTACTTCAAACAGCCAATGTCACTTGATGAAATAGAGGAGAAAATGACTTCTCCAGTAACTCCTGAGAAGTTGGAATCTAAGCCTTTATCTCTAGTGGAGAAAATGAAACTCAAAGCATACAAGACCATTTTGGGCTCTAAAGGTGATGCTACTAAAGATAATAGTAATGCAGAAGGAAGTACCGATGGAGCAGGAGGGAAATTAATGGATGGGTTGTTTTCTGCATTGAGTAGTGCATTTCCCAATGCGGAAAATTGGATGGATGGAATGGCCCAAGACCTTGAAGATCTTGAAAAAAGAAATCAGAATGAAGTAGACAAGCTTTTAGATTTACTAAAAAATAACCCAGAAGAAGCACTTAAATATGCCATTCCACTAGATCAAGAAGGATCGATGAGAGGAGATGGAGAAGGGCTGTTTAATATGTCTAAAATGTGGGGTGACCTGTCAATTTTTGGTACGCAAAGAGGAGGCAACGGTGGTGGCGGATCTATGACAAATATGGATCATTACGTGAAACTAAATCAGCAATATCAAGCCTCCGCCAAGGAATTATTGGAGCAAGGGAAATATGAAAAAGCGGCATTTATCTATCTGAAATTATTGAAAGACAATCATAAAGCGGCTGATGCACTTGAGAAAGGTAAGCTTTATGAGCAGGCCGCATTCATCTACTTAAAATACATAAAAGATAATAAGAAAGCGGCGGAATGTTACGAGAAAGGTTTATTCTACAATGAAGCAATTGACTTATACTTAGAGACAAAGAGCTACGAAAAGGCAGGAGATTTATTGGCCACAACTAACAGATTCGAAGAAGCAAAAGATCAATATAGTTTGCTTATTGAGGAGTACAAAAGTAAGCAACAGTATATAAAGGCTTCGTTGGTGTATAAGTACAAACTATTAGATGCAGAAGGAGGGCAAAGTATACTGCTTGAGGGATGGAAATCTATGAAGGATCCAAGTAATTGTCTTCAAAATTATTTTAATAATATAGCGGATGAAGATGAATGCTTGGCGCAAATAAAGTATGTACAAGAAGAACACACATCAAAGCTTAATAATTTGATTTATGTACATGTGTTATCAAAGCAGTTTGCTAAAAGAGAAAATATTTCATCTCAAATTAAGCACATTGCCTATGAAGTGATTTCAGAAAATGCTATTAGTCATCCCGCGATAATTGTTGAACTCAATCACTTTAATTTGGATGACAAAGAGATCCGCTATGACGTTTCCAATTATCAAAGAGCCAGACGGGATATATCAAATGCTTTGAATAAAATTAAACGATAAGAATTATTATAAATGAAGACCTTAGGACTATAATACAGCCCACAAGTAACTATGAATTTTACTTATTGAGTTGTACACGTTGACTTCAATAACCTTATCTTTGTCCCATGAGATATAACATCACCGACACCATCATCGCCCTTTCTACACCACCCGGCGCAGGAGCCATAGGAGTCATCCGTCTTTCTGGTCCCAATACTATTGCGGTAGTAGACGAAGTATTCCATGGTCGGAATCTAACCAAAGTAGAAGGCAATACCGTCCATTTCGGTAAGATCAAGGATGAGAATGATAAGATGATTGATGAATGTCTGGCAACAGTATTCAAAGCGCCAAGATCATACACCAAAGAGGATGTGATCGAGATTAGTTGTCATGGATCGAGTTATATCATAGAACAGATCATTCAGCTGTTTCTAAGGAAAGGTGTTCGTCATGCGGAGCGTGGAGAATTTACCCTCAGAGCATTTATGAATGGACAACTAGATCTTTCTCAAGCGGAAGCGGTAGCGGACCTTATTGCATCTAGTAACGAAGGCAGTCACGAATTAGCCATGAAACAAATGCGAGGAGGGTTTTCAGAGGAAATAGCTGAACTTCGCCAAGAGTTGATCGACTTCGCCGCACTCATAGAACTAGAACTAGACTTCGGAGAAGAAGATGTAGAGTTCGCAGATCGAGGTAGGCTAGAGAAACTAGTAGCCAAAATCAAAGCAGTCATCAAACGATTAATAGATTCGTTCCACCTTGGAAATGTAATCAAAAATGGTGTGGCAACAGTTATAGCGGGTCGTCCCAATGCAGGGAAATCAACCTTATTAAATGCACTGTTAAATGAAGAAAGAGCCATTGTCTCTGACATAGCTGGAACGACTAGAGATACTATAGAAGAAGCACTTAATATCAATGGAATCAACTTCCGACTTATTGATACAGCCGGTATCAGAAAGGCGCAAGACGCTATCGAGAAGATCGGTGTGGATAA
>CALKXE010000236.1 GCA_938003955.1 uncultured Saprospiraceae bacterium
AGAATGCCCTTGATAACCACTGTATAGCGACTTGTCTATTCCACTAGTTTCAAATAATGAAGTAATATCATTATAGTTCATATCTTGGGTAAGGGTAACGCCGACCGTCTGTGCAAAGTCATAGATTCCTGTTTCGTACCAATGCGGTGCAATGAGACCAAGAGGCCAATTCAATAATGCTGGAATAAAATAACACAGCAATAATGAAGGAACATAAGTATAGAACTTTTTCCACCCTGGTGAATCTAAACTGCTTGTATGAAAAATAAATGCCAGAACCGCCATTAGCAATCCGAGAACTACGGCATCATTGGTAAACAAAGGTCTAGCATCGAGTAAAAACATCAAAGAGGACATATGCGTTTTGTTTTTTGAAAGGGTAAGATAAGGAATGGTTCAATAATAAAGTTGATTGTTTTAGTTTTGTGAATTCTAAGGCATAACAATGATTTTGTTTTTTGCCCAGCTAAAAGTTTTAAATTATGGGTATCGAAATAGAAAGAAAGTTTCTTCTTAAAAATGAAGATTGGAGGTCAGAGGTTGCCTCAAGGACGATTATAAAACAAGGGTACCTCAATTCAGATAAAGAAAGAACAGTCAGAATAAGAGTCAGGAATGAGAAAGGGTACCTAACTATTAAAGGGGAAAGCAAAAATGCCACTAGACAGGAATTCGAATATGAAATACCTATATCAGATGCCGAGTCCATGTTACTCCTATGTAAAAAACCTATCATAGAGAAAACCAGACACTTAGTGCTTGTGGATGATAAAACATGGGAAATAGATGATTTTGCTGGAGAGAATAAAGGGTTGATTTTGGCAGAAATAGAATTAGAAACAGAAGAGGAGAAATTCCGTATTCCGTCATGGGTTGGAGAAGAAGTGACTCAAGATTCTAGGTATTTTAATTCTAATCTAATCACTCACCCGTATTCAAGATTTGATAAAAACAGGTTATAAATTCTTGTTAAATAGACGTTCCATTGTACTCTATGCTTGACATTGCGTAGTTTTATAGCCAGAAACAAAACCCAATATGAAAAAAAGAACGATGTACCTCATCATTTTTGTCATGGCTCTATCCATGATAGGTATTGGTATGATACAGTTTATTTGGTTTGCTTCCTCTGTAGAACAGGATAAAAAGAACTTTGATGATAAGGTCAAAATAGCCATGGGTAACGTCAAAGTAAACCTCATGAAAGATGCTCAAGAAGGCGACGTGGTGAGGAAGAAGTGGGACGAATACAAAAGAAATAAAAAAAGTAAACCCTTTTTACTCAAAGAATACAAAGAATTCGATAATCTAGTAAGAAAGATAAAAGACAAAAAAAAGTATCATAACAAGAACTTGAATATTGATCTAAATGGGGCGGATATGTTGATCAACCCTAACTCGTTTCTCGAGCGAATACAAAAAGATAAATTAGATGTATACCTCAAACATGAGATAGAGCAACAAGATATTGATCTAGATTTTGATTATGGAGTATATTCTCAGGCGGAAATGAGTTTCATTATTATGAATGGTCATTTTACGGTTTCAATAGGAACTACCAATCAGTCGACAAATATAGAAAGAGGAAATGAACTTAATAATAGTGAGTACAAAATACCCCTTTTTGATACCGCCATATCAAATGCTGTGGAAGGAGACCCTATAGATAATGCTCCAGGATACTTGCAAGTATACTTTCCTAATAAAGAAAAAGCGCTCTGGAGTGCAGTCATTCCTTCTTTAATTATGAGTATACTGTTTACCGGCCTAGTACTGTTTTGTTTTGGATTTGTAATGTATGTAATACAACATCAAAAGCAAGTCTCAGAAATGAAAACTGACTTTATCAACAATATGACACATGAGTTCAAAACGCCTATTGCTACCATCTCATTAGCCTCGGACTCTATAGTAAGCCCTATGATATTGAATAGTCCAGAAAAAGTAAAACGCTTCACCAATATCATACAAGAAGAGAATCAAAGAATGCTAAGCCAAGTAGAAAAAGTTCTTCAAATGGCAATGTTAGACAAAAAAGATTTCCAGTTAAAATTGAGTTCAGTTGATATGCATGACCTTATAAGTAAAGCTGCAGAGCACATGAACCTGAAAGTATTAAAAAGAAATGGTATATTGCGCACCGACTTGAAAGCCAAATCGACTGCGTTAAATGCTGATGCTACACACCTTAGCAATATAATTCACAATTTATTGGACAATGCTGAAAAGTACTCTTCAGAAAATGTGGACATTGAAATAAGAACTGAAAACATGAAATCAGGAATAATGATTCATATTTCAGACAGTGGCATAGGAATGACAAAAGACCAACTAAAAAATATTTTTGAGAAATTTTACCGTGCACATACTGGTAATATTCACGATGTAAAAGGCTTCGGTCTTGGACTTAGCTATGTAAAAGCAATCGTAGATGCACATGGTGGAACCATAAATGTAAAAAGTGAAATAGGAAAAGGAAGTACCTTTTCCATATACCTTCCCC
Source organism: uncultured Saprospiraceae bacterium (assembly GCA_938003955.1). Classification (GTDB taxonomy): domain Bacteria; phylum Bacteroidota; class Bacteroidia; order Chitinophagales; family Saprospiraceae; genus CAJXUU01. Next base: position 2,504 of record CALKXE010000236.1, read on the forward strand.
AAAATGCTGCATAGTTTTAACTATGTATTATTTTAATCAATGAACAAAACAATTTTATTGTAAACCATGGCATATAAAATCTTATTAGTAGAAGACGATCAGAACTTTGGAGATGTGTTACGATCATATCTCGAAATGCATGAGTACGATGTTACTCTAGCGACTGACGGAGAAGAAGGGCTTAAAGAATTCAAAAAAGGCGAATTTGATCTGACAATCACAGATGTAATGATGCCGAAAAAGGATGGTTTCTCTTTAGCAAGAGATATCAGAGAGGAAAACACTGAAATGCCTATCATTTTTCTTACAGCCAAAACGCTCAAAGAAGATGTATTAGAAGGATTTAAAATTGGTGCTGATGATTACATCACTAAACCATTTAACTCTGAAGAATTACTTTATAGAGTGATGGCAGTTCTAAAGCGTACACAAAAGGCGCCTGATCCAAAAGAAGAAATAAAAGAATTTGAAATCAGTAGCTATCACTTTAACTATCCGTTGAGAATACTTACTCACAATGGTGCTAGCGAGAAAACAAAGGAAAAATTATCTCCAAAAGAAGCTCATCTACTTCGTATGTTTTGCATGCACAAGAACGATGTACTTCCTAGATCAGAAGCATTGAAAAAAATCTGGGGTGAAGACAATTACTTCACAGCTAGAAGTATGGATGTTTTCGTGACTAAGTTAAGAAAATACCTAGCCCAAGATGATGATATAGAAATTGTAAATATCCATGGAAATGGCTTTAGATTATTAGTGAAAAGTGAAGTAGAAGATTAGATTTTTTTGATAAATTGCAAAACTGCTTTAATCGCATAATCACTTTTTGACGTTGACATAAAATACTAATAGATTAAAGTATTAATAACGGTCGAGATAATGTGAAAAAAATAAATGAACTAAATGGATTCCTGATTTCAGGGATCCATTTTATATTAGAGTAGTTTTTTATCTCCCAGAAACAGAAAAACGTTCTATGGCACAAAACACAGAAGTAGAAGAACTCAAACAAGCGGTTTCTCAGTCTCCTGAGAACAATTACCTGCGTATGCTACTCATACGTAAGATGCAGAAATATGACGTATATAAGGAGGAGCTTGAGGACCAGATTAATATGTTGTTACAACATGACCCTAACAATAATGAAGGGAAAGAACTATTGGCACAAATAGCTTTCAATAAAGGAAGAACTTCTACTTGTATCATTATCCTAGAAGAATTGGATAGTGCCGACGTATTATCAACAAATGGTAAATTAACACTAGCAAGAGCATATCTCAAAGAAGAAAATCTAGAAAGAGCGAGAGAACTATATGAAATGGTTCTCTTAATGAACCCAAATGCCACGGACGAAGATCTAGACAATGCATTTCGAATGAGAACTACAAAAGCAAATGTGGACCATGACGATTCCTTTCTAGAAAAGCCTAATGTGAAATTTGCGGATGTAGGCGGATTAGAAAACATCAAAAAAGAAATAGATCTTAAAATAATAAAGCCACTAGATAATCCCGAGCTATATGCAGCTTATGGTAAGAAAATAGGCGGCGGAATATTGCTCTACGGCCCTCCTGGCTGTGGTAAAACTTTCCTCGCAAAAGCTACAGCTGGAGAGATCAATGCAGCTTTTATTAATGTAAGCTTGAATGACATCTTGGACATGTGGCATGGCAATAGTGAAAAGAATCTTCATAACATATTTGCCAAAGCAAGACAAAATACGCCTTGTGTTATCTTTTTTGACGAAATAGACGCGTTGGCAGCAAAGAGATCTGACATGCTTCAATCAGCTGGTAAAAAAGTAATCAATCAGTTCTTGAGTGAGCTAGATGGTGTACAGCACGATAACGAAGGTTTGTTAATCGTAGGAGCTACCAATACACCCTGGCATCTAGATTCTGCGTTCCGTAGGCCTGGAAGATTTGATCGAATCATTTTCGTGCCGCCACCAGATACAGCAAGCAAAGAAGAAATCTTAAAATTGAAACTGAAAGACAAACCGACAGAGAATATTGATTTCAAAAAAGTAGCAAAACGAACTAAAAACTACTCTGGCGCAGATATCAATGCGCTAATCGATATAGCAATAGAAGGGAAACTGGAAGAGGCATTGCAGACAGGCATACCAAAACCTATCACTACAAAAGACCTACTGTCGGCTAGTGATAGACACAAGGCATCAACTATTGATTGGTTCAATACTGCAAAAAACTATGCTACGTTTGCCAATCAAAGCGGTCTGTATGATGATGTAATGAAATATATCAAGAAAGAACTATAAGAAAGCACTACTCATTAAACCACAGAAATAAATAATGCCAAAACCTTCAAAAGAGCAGAAGTTTAATGCCCTCTATTCTGAGTGGGTACAGCCTCTTTTTAGGTTTATCTACTATAAAGCCCAAGATCAATCTCTTTCTGAAGATATCGTCCAAGATACATTTGTAAAGTTCTGGGATAAGATGGAAACTGTCGGTGAAGGAAAAGAAAAGGCCTACTTATTTGCATCCGCTAAAAATCTATTTCTAAATAAAATAGCGCATGATAAGATCGTCGATACTCATATGAAAACTCAGACAGAAGCAATTGTCAAATCTCCACATTATGATCTTGAGATGACGGAATTTCAACAAAAACTAAATGAAGCAATCGAGAAATTGCCTCATAAACAACGAGAAGTTTTTCTAATGAATAGGATCGATGGATATAAGTATAGAGAAATTGCAGCGCTCCTTGACATCAGTCAAAAAGCAGTAGAAAAACGAATGAGTCAAGCATTACTAGCGTTAAGAAAGCTACACGATAAAATCTAGAAAAGTAGGGTATATCCTTCATTACATGTCATAATTATAGAATGAATAATAAAGATCAAATAAATTTCGATAACGACTTCGACAAACAACTATTAAGGTGGTTTGATGGGGATTTGCATGGTGCGGAATTAACTGATTTCGAAGCAGATCCTAGATTGATAGAGTATCAACAAATAGGTGAACAGTCCAATAAAATAACGGTACCGAGTGTAAATCAAGATTCTCTTCTCGACAAAATTAAAACCGAAATAAAAGAAAAAGAGTCAGTTGAAACCAAAGTTATTCCTCTATGGAAAAAACTAGCCAGCATTGCAGCTATTGGCATAACTATCTTTGCCGCATTGACTTTGTTCTCGTCTGACATATCTGTCAATTCTCATCATGCTATACAATTATCACATGCTCTTCCTGATGGCTCCCAAGTCATTCTTAATAGTGATAGTGAGTTAGAATATGAAAACAATTTTACTGAAGAACGAACTCTCAACCTTGATGGAGAAGCATTTTTTCAAGTGGAAAAAGGAAAGTCATTTACAGTGGTTACAGATGAAGGAAGCGTCGTCGTTTTAGGAACATCATTTAATGTGCTTTCAAGAGATGGTGTGTTTGTTGTCTCATGTAAAACAGGGAAGGTCCAAGTAGCATCCAACAAACAATCAAAAATTATTACTCCTGGAGAAAGAGTTAGATTTACTAAAGGACAAGTAAGTGCTGTAGAAAAAATTAATCCTTTAAAAATAGATAATTGGACATCAGGCGAATCTTATTTTGAACGAGCACCCTTACAGGAAGTAATTAATTCTTTGAGCCATAAGTATGATTTAGATATTGATCTGCCGTCTGCTTACCATGGTAAGTTATATACAGGTAGTTATATCCATAGTGATTTAGAGAAAGCGATTAAAATGGTCTTGGTACCAATGGGCGTAGAGTATTCGATCGATAATGATAAAGTGAATCTTCACTAAGCCGTGTCGGCGTTTTGTTTTTTGCTCCTTCTAATCATAACTTCCCGTATCCAAATAGGAATAATAATAGCACCTCCGATTAAATAAGAATAGTAAGTAATGATCCTCCAAACCAACGCTACTAACGATGCTATTCCCTCAGGAACATAATCAATAAAATAACCTCCAAATAAATACTCTGCAACTCCTGCTCCACCCGGTGTAGGTGTAAAGGCGGTCGTGATATGCATAGTCTCCCCTCTTGCCATTATCAATAACTGATTGTAAAAATCAAATGGAGTATCAACTACAAAAGCTAGAATAATACAGTTGATCGCTAAAAACCTAAAGACCCATGCTCCTGTAGTTGCTAGCATAGCTTTTGCATGATAACTAAAGGTCTTCTTTTGCATCTCAGTAGAAGTAGCTACTACGTCTTCGGCCGTCTTTTCTAGATCTGTTTTGAATCTTTTTAAAATTCCCCATTTACTGATGAATAATAATAAGCTTTTGATTGTATTAGGGTTAATAAAAAGACCATAGAAAAATACTGCCCCATAAAGGCTCATAAAAAGAATCACACCAAAAAATGTATATCCGAAACCATCAAGATCTGTCAATGACTTCATACTAGGCCTGATCATAATAGCTCCCAAGACTAGATAAAGTAGAGGTAGTGACACAACAAAGAATATCGTATCCAAAACCATCGAATACAATACAACTGATACTGTCTTTGCTGTAGATAGTTTTTCTTGTGCTAATAAAAACAATGCAACTCCCGATCCTCCTACACTCGTAGGACTTACTGAAGAAGCAAATTCCCAAAGGACAATCAATTCCATAGATTTAGGCCATGAGAACTCCTTGTCTGTCATGATTCTCAATCTCCAACTATAAAACAAATGACGAATTACATACATCATCACAGCCATAAAAACCCAGAAAAATATTGAGGTAGACCAAGAAATTTTAGACAGTTCTTCTAAATCCAATTGTTGATACATCATCCATCCCACAACAGCAAGACCGATGATCATAGGAGGTATAATCCTACTCAACCGAATCGATTTTAGCATCGAATC
>CALKXE010000237.1 GCA_938003955.1 uncultured Saprospiraceae bacterium
GTTTGTATTATCAGACACAAAACCCATAATAGGATCAGTGATTGAATCAAATATTCTAGGAAAAAAATAAATTAAAGCCCACATCCACCCGGGAAAACCTAAATCTTGAACCAATACAACCATAAATATTCCAAGTATTGCTGGGAACATTTGATTGGCAAACATTCCTACTCCGAATGCTATTTTTTGACCGAAAGGCACTTTTTTAGTTGGTGTGGACATCTATTTAGTTTTATTGAGATGAATTCATTTTTTATCTTTTTTACAATTCCTTAATTTTAGATTTACGATTTAGCCCTTTGCTTCATTCAGGACTATTGTTTGAATCGATTGCGCACTTATTGTTATTTTTTGTTGATAAGTGCCAAGATTAAGGTCAATTGTAACAGGATATTTATTTTGATTCAAAGTAACTAAAACTATTGATCCATCCATATTTTTCACACTAGTAAGTTGAATATCTTTATTGGAAACTGAAAAGTCAATTCGTTTTGATCCTGGGCGAATATATTTACTAAAATGAGCCATGGTGTAATATAACGGCGTGAAATAAACTTCATCTTCATCAGGATCTACTATAACTGGAGCAAGGCACCAATTTTCGAACCAATTAGGTCCTCCTTGTCGATCTAAGACCATGTTCCAATCTATCCATCCATCTACCCAATTATTCAAACAGCCAATAATGTCTCTCGCATATCGATATACTGGCACATATTTAGGGTGTAACGACTTTTCTTCCTCTGGAGCCCAATCCCATCCCCAATCTGTTGCTTCTTTTTTCCAGTACCAATCGTCTTCTTTCCAATGTGGAATTTCGGAATCGACACATCCTTCTGTTTCTATTAAGTATTTATCAGGAGCTTTATCATGTGCATATTGCAGCACTTCAGGAAACACTTCATAAGTACTTGCATACCAATGTATCGCAGTTCCATCCATATATTTAGATGATTTCTCGTCCTTATACATCACATCTACCCATTCTTTCAGATGATCTCTATTCTGATCATAGCCTAATAGCTTTATATTAGAATGACCATTAGATTCAAGGCTTGGCCCCAAATGTTCACTCACAAATGATGTCATCTCCTCTGCCGAATAATGCATGCTCTCCCAGTTACTTCCATTGCCAAGCGGTTCATTCTCTACGGTAATTCCCCAAATATCAATTCCTTCTTTCTTATAGGCATCTATATATTTTGAGAAAAACAAGGACCAAGTATCATAATATTCAGGCAATAACTTACCACCTACCCACTTTTTATTGTCTTTCATCCAAGGAGGAGCAGTCCATGGTGAAGAGATAATTTTAAACCCATCAGATGAAATAGCCATAGCGTCCGTTATCATTGGGATGAGATCGTCTCTATCTTCTTCTATTGTGAAATCTTTCAACTCTTTATCATCAGGAGTAGCTGCATAGGAGTAGTTACTCAGAGAAAAATCACAAGAGTTGATATGTGTTCTAGTCAAAGAATATCGGGCTCCTTCATCTCCAAAGTACGCCTCAAGAATTTTCTTCCTATTTGCTTCTCCTAGTTTATTAAGCAAGTATGCCGAGGACTCAGTAAATGACCCACCTATTCCAGTAATCGTCTGGAATGTAATCTCTGGATTCAAAGTTACTTTCACTTTCTTATCTGACTCGTCAAATGTTTTCACGAGTTCCATAGAGCTTCCCGCTGCAGAAGTTTCATAAACTTCACTTTCCCAAACATCAGTATTATTATTACAATTAATCATAAATATTGATAATAAGATTACTAGGTAAAAATGTATCCGCATGACTTTTTATTCTTTTGTTACTATACCATTAGGGACAAATACAGTTTTCATTAACTCATCTAATTCCCCATTATATGTCTTTTTGATAGTTGAATCACCTCTTGACAGTTGCATCGAATTAAGTAAATCTACAGAACCCCATAAAGCATATTTCGCTTGACCATCATGTGTAAATAGTCCGAAATGATTCTCCGACCCATTGGGATTAGCTGCATCTTTCCATTTTTCATCAAACGCCTCGAAATAAAAACAACTGATACTATCTTCATTAGTCCAGCTGCGCATTTTATGATAATACATGGCTTGCTTATATTCATCGCACGCCCTTGATCCATCAGGACCATAGAATCCATTAGACTGACTTGCCCATCCTGTTTCGCCAATATGTATCGGTTTTTGAACACCTACTTTCTTAGCGTAACTTTCTACAGCTCGATACTGAGACTGAGCATAAGAAATAGCTCGCGTGATCAAAGTGTCAACTTTTATTTCTAATGCACCACCTGATTTTGCTATCTCTTTGTTCCAAAACGCTGGATTGTAATGCGTGTCATGCATTGGATAAGTGTGCATTGATATATAATCTACTTCTTGAATCAGAGAATCCAGTTCTGGTACATGATACTCTTCTGAACCACCGCCCCATGATGCAAAATTATCTGAACTTGTAACCCACAAATCTTTTGATAATTCCCCCTTTGATTTAAGGGTCTGGATATGTCTTACCCATCTAAGAATGATTCCTGGTTCTACATAATACGAAGCAGCCCACTTGACCATAGCTTCATTACCTACAGCTATAATTTTCACTACTTCTGGATGTTGCTGGGCTAGACTTACTGCTTCATCTACTTCACCTGCGTTGTCTGGACTGCCTATCGAATGATCTTTGGGTAGTTCTGAAAATGCATTTTGGCAATTAATCCATACACCGAGCATTACATACATTTCAAACTCAGCATTTTCAGTTCTCAACTCTTCTATCGCTTTCAAAACATTAGAAGCATGTGGAAGATGCACGTTATATGTACGAATCAACTTCACTCCCAATGCAGAGAGTATTTCTAAATCCTCTTTTATATCAGCTATACTGGGTTGGATATCCCTCGAATTCATTCTGTAACCGCCATACGAGACGGCTTGGCATTCTGGATCCCCTAGTATATCAACAGCTGTAATTGATTTGGGAAGTATCATTTTTTTATCCTCCTTACAGGAAAAAAAAGTAATAGATATAAATATTAAGACAAGAAATAGTCTTGTGATACCCAACTCATCTTTATACTTATATCTATCTTTCATTATTTTCTATCTTAGTTTTGTTTCATCCAAATAAACTTGAATCTGTTTCACATCTCCTTGCCTCTGCAATATAGAATTGCTGATTTCAGAATTAAGATTTAGCTTATTGAATTGCTCTCTTGAACCATCATTTTTCACTACCTCTATTTTTTCATAATCAGCAACCGTATACACTACAGGTACTTGACAATAAGTGAAGGCTAGAGATCCAGCATTCAGAAGTAGAGACTGATTCTTACTGCTCAAATCGATATAGTCAAATATGGTCTCTTTCGTATGGAATTCATTCTTTCTTAATAGACCAGGGTTAAAGTTTAATTTACGATCAAGAACAAAAACACCTAATTCTCCAAATCTACTTAGAATATCCTCTTTCACTTGCCCTGTCATTCCTGGCTGCTGAGCCCCTTTACTAGCTGGAGTATGAGAATATGGATCTGTAGGAAATGCTCCGTATAACGTAGGTGATTTGTGGACACCAATTCCTTCATTAATTTCATAAAAGTGCTCCATCAATCTACCTGTTATAGAAGGGTCCTTATCCTCTTTTAACGCTTCCAAGCAACATTCTTGAACTGCAAATAATAATTTTGAAACCATATGCCAATAAATAGATCCAAGGCCTTCGTAGCCAAAGAATGTACCTGACCTCCCCGTAAATGCTTTGTGATTAAATACTTCCTCAAATATATTAGCCAGTTGATCCTTTTCATTCTTTGCTAATTCGCTGTACGGACCATCTGCTAATTCATCTAATGCAGCCAATAAATCATTTACATTTTTGAAATCACCATTAAAGTGAATATCCCCGAAAACATCTTTTTCGACGAGCGTCGAGTCTTGATCAGAAACCATTTTTGATAGCAATGTAGAATCGCTAACCAATCCTTCTGGAATAATATTCTTAACTAGAAATCCTTTCAATGATTTATTAGGGTATAGAATATAACTGTATTGATCATCTCTGAATAAAGCACTACTTTTCAAACTGTCTAAGACAGACAATGATTCTTCAGCTGACAAAAATCCAGAACTTAATACAGCAACTTGCCCCTCTAACATCTCACTCAAATATGAGACCTGTACATTATCCGGATTAACTGTTAATAGATTATATGCATGATAAAGACCGTCTGATCTTTTATTCGCTTTTATCGTATGATCAAGATGAGTCAGCGTAGCATCCAAAAATCGTTTTATTCCCGATACACTTATACTCCGCTTAGTACCCCAAAATGACTTTTCATATATATGAATTCTGTATTCAGACGCCGCAATACCCAGTTGATCTAGTACTTCTTTTCGTTTCTCATCTGTTACTTTCTCA
>CALKXE010000238.1 GCA_938003955.1 uncultured Saprospiraceae bacterium
ATATTTTCCGTCAATGAATAATTTCCACAATTTGGTTGTTCCAATATACTTATATTGGTTCTCTTCAATTACTTTTCCTTCGTTATTTATAGTTTTACTATTTATAATCCTTTTTTCTTTATCGTGCTCTTCCTTAATTACCGCATAAATCTTTTCATTTCGAAACCGGATTTGTTCACCAGATTTAGTGTTTTCTATCGTTTTATGGACAATTGCTCCGTTTTCATCTTTGGATATATAAATAATTGTTTCATCATCTGGATATTGCTTTTCGTGCCATTCCCAAATTTGATTTTCGGCAGTTAATTCTTTTGATTTTATTTCTCGGTTTAGATTGTCAAATTCTCGTTCATAGGAAACTTGAATTTCATCTTTTGAATTAAATTCCTTTTTAGATATCCAGTTGACACCTAAGCCGTATTGAAATAAAGTATAGAATTCTATTTCGCCTTTTATGTTCATATAATCTTTACGTTCAACAAGCCCTTTTGAATTGAAGTGATTTACAAAGTGTTCATACACTCTGGTATTTCCAATTGTTTTTTGTGACTTGATTTTCATTTTTTTAATTAATGCTTGCTAACTATCTTTTATACGCACATATTTTTATCAAAATACGTAATTTTTTCCTATATGTTATCCAATGGACTCTCATAATTGTCAAACGTTTTCTTTGTAATATGCATGTATATCATTGTTGTCTTTATATCCTTATGCCCAAGCATCTGTTGTATATATGGCAATGGTACCCCAGCATCCATATTATGCGTCGCAAAACTATGCCTCATTATATGTGCAGTTACCCTTCTAGATATGTTTGCTTTTGTTTTCGCTCTTTGTATAATCTGTCGCATGCTACTATATGAATAGCTCTCCCCTTTCTTTGCTCCTTCAAATAAATAACGGACTGGTTGATATACATCAAAGTATTCTGTCATTCTCTCTATCAGTTTTTGACTAATATTTACTACCCTATCCTTCTTCCCTTTTGCCCCTTTGACCAATATTTGTTTCCTATCCCAGTAGATATCCACTAATTGCAGGTTGAGAACCTCACCCGCTCGCAACCCACTTCCGTATAATACGTATACCATACAGAGGTGCTTAGTATTCTCAATCGCTTCTAGAAAGAGACGCATTTCTTTCTTACTTAATATCTTTGGTATAGTAAATGCCTTTTTGGGTCTCCTTATTTCAACAAGATCCCAGTCAGTACCTATATTCATATACTTTGAGCAAAATTTCACTGCACTGACTACTATATTCAGACCACTGTCAGACATGCCTCCTCTGGCAATTATTGATAGATAGTTATTTATTTTTGATTGATCTAGTTCGTCTATTTTATCAACATTGTAGTACCTTATAATTTTTAATATCGCTACAATATATGACTTTGCCGTATTTGGACTTTTTCCCAATCTCAAAAACACATTAGCATAATCATCAAAAAAAGCTCTTTTATCAGAATCAATTTTTGACAACAACACCTTCAATGATTTTATTTTCTTGTCTTCTTGCGATACCCCTTTGTTATGAGCAATCGCCATATTATTGATAATTGTATACCCTTTGGCTTTGTATGATTCGATTACATCTTTGATCATTTTATCATTAAATGGAACAATCCATCTCTTGTAGACTTTATCGTATTTTCTGTTACGAAGCATTTTAATAAGCGCTGGACTGCTTTTAAATCCCTTCAATTTGAATATCACAGAATCCATATATTCAGGACTTGTGTACACTTCCATCAACATCGGTTCTTCAAGATTCCTAATAGTCTCATGGAGTCTTGTATAGGTTTCTTTGTCAAAATAAGTCCACCTTTTCTGGATCTCATCTAAATTATAAATACTACTCTTAAGATACCAAAGCTTCATCTTAGAATTCCACCAAGATTTCTCAAGTTTCCTAATGAATGACACTTCACTTTCATTGTAAGGCAATTGAATAGAAAATCCTTTAGCATTCCAGATGATCTCTAATTCTATATTAAAAGAATCAGATATGGACGTGTCTCCTGCATCATTACCAAGGAGAGATTTCACGCTTAACGAGCTATTAGGCTCTATGTCGACTACTGCACGATCTGATGGTAATGATTCCGTGGTGTCGATTTGTTCTGGATACTTATGAGGAAGTTTTATTCCTTTAAACTTATTATACGCATCAGCAGTATACGGTATATAATACGCTGAGTATGTTCGGCTAAATAAGGTAAATGATTGTTTTTTAATTAAATTCTTCCAGTCTAACCTATTCCTAAATCTAAATAAAACAATCTCTTTACCTCTATGCGTAGCCCTTTGTAATTGGATGTGCTGGCTTATCATTTTATAAATATAGACAATTCAAATTAATGAACACTGTATTCAAAAATATAATTTGTTGAAAAAATGAATAGAAGTAGACTCTAAAATCCAGATTGAACACTTTTTTATGGCTGTAATTTGCTACCCACAAAAAAAGCCATCTCTTTCGAGACAGCTTTTCGTAAATTCTTATATTTCTAAAAGTAGGACTTATGCTCCGCCAAAGACAGAACCTACATATTCTCTATTCAATCTTGCGATATGATCTATTGAGATTTCTTTTGGACACTCCGCTTCACATGCACCTATATTTGAGCACATCCCGAAACCTTCCTTATCCATAGTTGCTACCATGTTTTTAGCTCTTCTATTAGACTCTACCTTACCTTGAGGCATCAATGCTAAGTGAGATACTTTTGCAGCGGTGAATAGCATTGCTGATCCATTTGGACAAGCCGCTACACAAGCTCCACAACCGATACATGTTGCCGCATCCATCGCTTCCCCTGCTACGTCCTTTTCTATCGGAATACTGTTTCCATCTGGTGTACCACCTGTGTTCACAGATATATATCCTCCAGCTTGGATGATTCTATCAAAAGAAGAACGATTCACTACCAAATCCTTGATCACTGGGAATGCTCTAGATCTCCATGGCTCTACTACTATCGTATCACCATCTTTGAAAAATCTCATGTGCAACTGACAAGTCGTCGTTCCACTATTAGGACCATGCGGGCGACCATTGATCACCATGTTACAAGATCCACAGATTCCCTCTCTACAGTCATGCTCGAACGCCACAGGAGTTTCCTGCTTTGCGATCAATGATTCGTTAAGTACATCCATCATCTCTAGGAATGACATATGCTCTTCTGCAACCACATCGTATGTTTGGAATCCTCCTTTATCTTTATTATTCTGTTGTCTCCAGACTTTTAATTTAAGTTTCATATGTTTAAAATTTTATTTCCCTTAAAAAATCATCATTTTAGTTTAATAATCTCCTTGAGAGTCTATTAGCTTGTTTACCTGAATCTTAAAAAATAAAAATTTAAGGGCACAACAAACTAATAAATGCTCTTAATTATTTCCTCTGGTCACTAAAGCTCAGTCATCGGAGTTTCATAAGTTTAAATTTTTATAAAATTTAAAGAGTTCGAGACTAGTAGATTTCAAGATATCGAGAGCTTATATTAAGCTAATCTCGGCGTCTCGAATTCTCGATGTCTCATTATCTCAAATTATTTATACGATCTCGTTTTCAATTCTACATTCTCGAATACTAGGTCTTCTTTGTGCAGTACAGGATTATTATCATCCCATTCCCAAGCTGATACATATGTGTATTCTTCATCTCTTCTGAGTGCTTCTCCTTCTGGAGTAGTATATTCTTCTCTGAAGTGACCACCACATGATTCGTCTCTATCCAGTGCATCGACCATCATCAATTCTCCATGCTCCATAAGATCTGCCACTCTCGCCGCTTTCTCTAGTTCTGGGTTGAACTCATCTTGTGTACCTGGTACGAATACTTCAGCATAGAATTCTTTTTTCAATGCTCTGATCATCTCTCTACCCTTTTTCAATCCTTCAGCTGTTCTAGCCATTCCACAGTGATCCCACATGATTAATCCTAATCTCTTGTGGAAACTTTCTACTGACTTAGTTCCTTTGTTTCCTACCAAAGATTCTAATCTAGCTCTCACTTCCGCTTCTGCCGTCTTAAACTCTTTAGTATCTGGACTGAATGCCGGAGTTCTAATCTCTTCCGCTAAGAAAGTACCTACAGTATAAGGAATCACGAAATATCCATCCGCTAATCCTTGCATCAATGCTGATGCCCCTAGCCTATTTGCTCCGTGATCAGAGAAGTTACATTCTCCTAGCGCGAATAATCCTTCGATGTTAGTCTGTAAGTTATAATCAACCCATAGTCCTCCCATTGTATAATGTACCGCTGGGTAGATCTTCATTGGGTTAGTATATGGATCTTCTCCAGTAATCTTCTCATACATTTCGAAAAGGTTACCATATTTAGCTTCTATAACTTTAGTTCCTAATTCTGTTACTAGCTTTTGGTTATTCTCATCCAATCCTTTTGAGTGAGCATCTGACTTACCATATCTCTGGATCGCACTTGCGAAATCCAAGAATACTCCAAGTCCAGTTGGCGCTACACCATTTCCATCATCACAAGCTACTTTTGCAGCTCTTGATGCTACATCCCTTGGCACTAAATTACCAAATGCTGGATATCTTCTCTCTAAGTAGTAATCTCTATCCCCTTCTGCGATATCGACACCTTTCTTTCTTTTTTCTCTGATTGCTTTTGCGTCTTCTTTGCTCTTCGGCACCCAGATACGACCATCATTTCTCAGCGACTCTGACATCAATGTCAACTTAGATTGATAATCCCCTGATACAGGAATACATGTCGGGTGGATCTGTGTAAAACAAGGATTTGCCATCAAAGCACCTTTCCTCACTGATCTCCAAGCTGCAGAAACGTTACATCCCATCGCGTTTGTAGATAGGTAGAACACGTTTCCATATCCTCCAGTTGCCAAAATAACACAGTGTGCTGCATGTCTTTCTAATTCTCCAGTAAGAAGATTTCTTGCGATAATTCCTCTCGCTTTACCATCCACTTTTACCATGTCCATCATCTCGTGACGGTTGTACATCGTTACATTACCCAGAGATATTTGTCTTGATAATGCCTGATAAGCACCAATCAATAATTGCTGGCCAGTCTGTCCTTTTGCGTAAAATGTTCTAGAAACCTGGACACCTCCAAAAGATCTATTGTCTAGATTTCCGCCATAATCTCTTGCGAACGGTACTCCTTGAGCCACACACTGATCGATGATGTCAGTACTTACTTCTGCAAGTCTGTGTACGTTCGCCTCTCTAGATCTATAATCTCCACCTTTGATGGTATCATAGAAAAGACGATATGTACTATCTCCATCATTCTGATAGTTTTTGGCAGCATTGATACCACCTTGAGCGGCAATACTATGTGCCCTTCTTGGACTATCATGAAATGTGAATGCTTTCACTTTATATCCTAGCTCTCCAAGTGTCGCTGCAGCTGACGCACCAGCAAGACCTGTACCCACTACGATTACTTCTAGTCTTCTCTTATTATTAGGAGCAACTAGAGGCATTTTTGACTTATAATTTGTCCACTTATCGGCTAAGTCTCCTTTTGGAATTTTTGAATCTAAACTCATAAGGCTATATTTTAAAAAGTATCAACTAAGGTCGTACTTTGATTAAACAATTTGATTGAGAAGTCCTCTTTATTTCATCACAAAGAAGTGATACAATGGAATGATTGCAAATCCCAATGGAACAATGACTGCATACGCTTTCCCCAATCCCCCTATAATAGGAGAATATTTCGGATGATTCAAACCTAAAGTCTGGAACGCAGATTGAAACCCATGCCACAAGTGGAATGATAATGTCGCTAGACCAACTATATAAGCCGCTACCATATAAGGGTTATTAAATGTATGTGACACTTTAGAATATAGATCTTTTACTTGATGATCCATTCCTTCTATTGTTACATATGGAACTACATCCATTTTCATCTTCCACCAAAAATCACCCATGTGGATAAAAATAAACGCCAAAATCAAAGTACCGAGCAATGCCATATTCTTAGACGCCCATGTTACTTTGGCGTTAGACTTTACTGCATATGTTGATCCTTTTGCAGCTCTATTCTTAGCCCACAGTATTAAACCCATAACAGCGTGAAGTACAATAAAAATGTAATTCCCATACGCTACCACTTTGATCAATGGATTGTGAGTCATCATATATGCATAGGCATTAAACGAGACACCACCGTCGTCTACTAGAAGTTGAAGATTTCCTAATAAATGTATTACCAGGAATAAAATCAAGAATAAACCAGTGAGACTCATAATAAGCTTTCGCCCGATGCTCGATGTAAAAAAGTTAATTAACCACTTCATATAAAATTCGAAATTTTCGTTTGTAAGTTTCTGACTACAAATTTAACGTTTAACAATGGAGAGACAAGTTTGGATGATGATTAGTTCTTATTTAGATTCTGTCTAAGTAAAGGGAAGGCGTTTACTTTCTGAAAAAGAAGTGCTTCATCGAAATCCCAAAATTAACAAGCCTTTCTTCTAGCGCCTTATTTTGATTAACAAGTAAACCTATATTATACTCGATGCCTTCAATGTGATCGTTTTCTAGTGTAGTAACCATCATCGAACTATAGAATGAAATTTCATCAATAATCAAAAATGTTTCTTTTAATCTGTAACTAAACTCAATTCTACTCGAGATCATAGTCTTCTTTAATTCATCTACAGATTCATTGGTATTGATGTTATCACCAACAAATCTTACTGGATGCTTCATGACTATCCACTTTCTACTTATCTTAATCGGAAAATTCACCCCTACTCCTGCCGAAATAAGGAACCTACTCGTTACTCTAAATGAAAGATCTAAAGGGATCCCTAGATACATAAATTCATATCTCTGACGCTGATACTTAAAGCCTGTTGTTAAAGGGCTGAATCCAGGATCTATCAATCGTTCATGATATTGATAACCATACCTACTCCATGCTAATCCAGTACTAAATATAATATTATCGGATAGATATCTATTATATTTAGCGGCGGCATTGATCGACAAAAGAGGAATCTCCTTTTCATTTCTTCTGTTCCTATAAACATCAGAGCTATTTCCTGCAAACATTCTCCATCCAATGTTTGATTTAAGTTCTAAGGAAAAATATGATTTTTGGGCCTCCGTTCTGTTTGAATAAATCAATAAAAACAAAAACAATAAGAGAACCACTCGAGCCCTTCGCTTACCTAAAAAGGTATTTTGTTCCAATTTCATTTTCAAAAAGTTTAATCCTATTAACTTTCGGTTAATAACCTATTGTTTTTTTTTAAATATTATCATTGTTCTTAAGCTACCTACCAAACACCTTTCAATTCCGAAATATTACTTCCTTTCAGAATCTCAACACTCCCTTCTGATGGTATAATCTCAAGCTTAGTATACGGTTCAGTTGGAAAAACAACATCCGTCATCACTGTCCTACCTTGATCCGCAAACATCTCAATAGATGCGTGATCTAAATATACAATCATTTCTATTTCCGAACTCACATAATCAATTTGAGCCGTATGTTTCATCGCAAACTCTGACGAAAAATCAGATTTACCAGCTTTTGTTCTATCAATAAAGTATTGTTTCGAATCGATATCGTATCCAAACAAAGTGAACTCACCTTTATCATTAGAAAGCTTAAACATTATATTATTTGCGCCTGATAACGATAATTTTAAATCAATCCGGGCTTGGCCATTGAGACTTTCTTTTGATATTACTCCTGTTGTTGAATATGCCTTTGGACTGATCGCATAAGACTTGCCTACTAGCTTATCCATTTGTTCTACTGGCATCGATCTTAGGCTATATTTATCGCCCTCTTTATGGAGTGAAATCGTTCTGGCTATAGTCATTGCTGACCTCCACTCCTCTGAAGGAACTACCTGAGCATACTGCCAGTTACTCATCCAACCAATCATTGGTATTTCATCACTAGGACTTGGGGAATTTGCCCAAGAAACCGCAGCATAATTATCTGTTCCATAATCCAGCCATTGTTGCTGACTAGCATCACCAATAAACTTTTTGCCATCCCAATCGCCCACGAAATAACTCGTTGCTGTCCCGCCATTTGGGCCTTCTTTCTGGATCGATGTAACCAGCACCCATTTGATCTCTTTACTATCTTTTACTTTTATGGGAAACAAGTCAGGACATTCCCATAACCTTGTATCTCCCTCTATCCCAAACTCACTTACCATAGTCCATGCCTTCAAATCTGGTGAAGTATAAAATATTGCTTTATCATACGCTGCCAGTACCAATACCCATTGGCTATTTCCTTCATCCCAGATCACTTTTGGATCTCTAAAATCCTTAATCCCTGGATTAGGAATCACTGGATTGCCTTCATACTTAGTAAATGTTCTCCCCTTATCTAGAGAGTATGCAATTGCTTGATATTGGAATGTATTGCTTGTTCCTGATCTTTCTCCTTCTATATCATGATAGGTATATATAGCGATCATGGCATCATGACCAAACCCAGCAGTATTATCATGATCAATCACTGCACTACCTGAGAATATGTATCCCAATGAATCCGGATATATAGCTATTGGCAGATGCTCCCAATGAACCAAATCTTCGCTCACAGCATGCGCCCAATGCATAGGTCCCCACACTGTAGAATCTGGATAATACTGGTAAAACAAATGATATTCCCCATCCAAAAAGACCATTCCGTTAGGATCATTCATCCAGTTTGCTTCTGGAGAAAAATGATATTGATTCCGGTATTGTTCTTTGTAGTAATCAGAATTTTCGACCGTATCTACACTTTCCATTTTCGGTGCAGAAGGTTCGCAACTCTGGCTGAATATTATAATAAATATTATTAAAACATAATACCGGTACTCTATCAATTTCATCTTTATATTTTTAGTCCTATGATTTTATATGTGTCCCATATTCTCACCTTCACTTTGTAAACTGAGCCTCTAATTCTTCCAATGACTTTCCCTTCGTCTCTGGCATCATGAAAACAACAAATAACAACTGCAATACCATAAACCCAGCAAAAAATGCAAATATCGGCCACGGATTATCTTTAAACATTCCTCTTTCAGAATCAAGAAAAAATGGAGTTATCAAAGTTATAATCGCAGCAAAAACCCAGTGTGTACTACTTCCAAACGATTGACCTAGTGCTCTGACATTCGTAGGAAATATTTCCGAAAGAAAGACCCAAATTACAGCACCTTGCCCTATCGCATGACTCGCAATAAACATGCATATAAAGAAAAGTAAAAACATAGAGCTTGCTCCTGAATAAAAAGCATAAGCCACCATCACTAAACTTATAATATATCCGATTGATCCATACAGCATCAAAGTCTTTCTTCCTAATCTATCTATTAGATACATACCTAACATTGTAAAGACAAGATTTACCGCTCCTATCGAGATCGAACTTCCAAGAGATTCTTTTCCAGCAAGCCCAGCCCTTTCTAATATCTCGGGAGCATAGTAGAGCACAAAATTAATACCTGATAATTGATTGAAAAATGCTAGTAGAAAGGCCAAAGTTATCGGTAAAGAATACTTCCCACTAAACAAGCTTTTCGAAGATTCAGATGAAGTGCCCAATGATGCCTTCATGGCTGCAACTTCAGAATCGACATCAGACACACCCAATTGATTGAGCACCGATCTTGCGCCTGTCTCATCATTATTATATAAAAGTAACCACCTAGGACTCTTAGGTACACCCATTACCATGATAGAATATATGATCGCGGGTATCGCTTCTATGCCTAGCATTATCCTCCAGTCAATATCTCCGCCAACGCCTTTCAATAAGTAATTGCTAAAAAATGCTATAAATATCCCAAACACTATCATGAATTGATATCTAGCAACAACACTTCCTCTATTCTCAGCATTAGACACCTCAGAAAGATACACAGGAACCGCTACTGTACTCGCACCAACACCTAATCCTCCTAAGAATCTAAAAAATGAAAACGAATATGGATCCCAAGCAATCGCAGAACCCAATGCCGACAATGCATATAAAACTCCAATCCAAAATAAAGTCTTCTTTCTTCCAAACTTATCTGTAGGTATCCCTCCAAACAGCGCTCCAATCACAGTCCCCCATAATGCCATAGACATAATAAATAAGCCATGGAACAAGGGATGAATTCCAACCGTATCCCAAATTTCTTTGATCGGTTGATTTGCACCTGAGATTACTACTGTATCAAATCCAAACAAGAAACCAGCTAACGCTACAGTTAATGTCCAATACGATGCCTTTCTTTTACTCATCCTAGCCAATTTAATTTGCTGTAAAATAATTAATGCCTGTAATTTAATAAAATTGAAGTTATAAACATTGAAGAAACTTACCTGATATGATCAATTGATTTATTTCAAAAAAATCGTGTTCACTATCTTCTTTAACCCTAAACTCCCAAGCTTAGATAGAACAGTCCTAGATTTGTTTTACTTTCTAAATTAGAACGATAATATCTAGTAAATATAGAATATCAACAATACATGCCGTTGGAATATTTGAAGAATATTATATTTGATTTAATACATTGCGCAATTCTGTCAATAAGCCCATATGAACTCTAATGAAAATCATGATCAATTACCAGACTGGATCAAACAGTTAAGAAGTCAGAGTTGGCAGATTGAAATGCTGATCGCAGGAAGTACAGTCTATACCCTATTCTACCTTTCGGATCATTTGCAATCTTTTTTCTACTCTGTTTACCCTGGCATAGATTTTAATTTGACAAAAACGCTAATGTTATTTGGAGTCTATCTCGTCTCTAGAATTCTATTGATCGGCTTCATTGCTAATCTTATTATCAGATCTGTTTGGCTAGCATATTTAGGGATTAATTTTGCATTCCCTAGTGGCGTTAATTATGAAAATTTAAAAAACAATGAAGAGTCAAAAGAGACTTTACGAAATCAACCAACCATATTACAGCGAGTAACATTCCTAGAGCGTTTATCCAAACTTTCCTATTCTCTCGCTGTGCTTTTGGCTATATTTATGACCAGTGTCTTTTTAACAACAATATTTATTCATGTTATTTTAGAAAAAATCGTATTTGGCCAAATCATATATGAAGCTTGGTTTTCTTATTCTATGGCAATTCTTATTGCAATCATCCAAATAGGTGTTATAGATCAATTTTTCTTGAGTAAAACATCTAAGCGTCCTATAATCAATAGTTTTAAAAAGAAGCTTTCTATATTTTTAGAATATGCTACACTTTCATTTCTATTCCGTAGAGAGTTTCTAGCAATAAAATCTAATACCAATAGATGGGCTTTGGGCCTTTTTGCCGTTATTATTTTTGGTCTATCAACTATAATCACATCATACCAGATAGGTAAGTATTGGCCTGATGGTACATTCAAATTGAAAATTTTAGATGACCGCGAATATTTTGATGTGAAATTTGACCCTAGACTACATATTTACGATTATGATACCAATATTACTGATAAGACGAGTGTCATAAAAGCAAGTATACCTAGTGAAATTATAAAAGGAAGATATCTAAAGCTATTCGTTACTTCTTGGTCTCGATTTGACAAAAAACTAATCGATCGCTATAATAAGTATGAGTACCCTTTAAATTACAAAACAAAAAACGATGCAGATTTTTATGCTACACAAGAAATTTCTGACTCAATATTCAACCTTGTAATTAATGACTTATTTGAAGTAGATATTGATGGCATTGTTCAAGAAAACTTAAAATGGAAGTCGACAAATCATCCTATAGCAAAAACTAAAGGCTACGCCACATTTATTGACATAGACTCTCTATCATTGGAGGAGCATAAATTAAATCTGTTTGTAAATTTTCTAAGTAAAAGAAAGAATAGCTATAAAGTGACTTGGAAACAAATACCATTTTGGAAAGAATAAAAATGCCGTCATACTTTTCATGTTTTCATAAAATATATTTGTGAAAAGCGAATAGGCTTTGAGTTTGAAGCACTCTGATCTTTGCGCCCCTTCTAATCAACCTAGACAAAGAAGTCAACTAAAGTAGTAGAGGTATAAACCGATGTAATAACTCAATTAAAATTTGACTACCATGAAAAGTCATTCATCTACTTTATCACTAAGTTCGCCTATTTTCGAACAGGAAAGGCAAACCAAACTTGTATTTTGGTTCCAATATTTATAAATGGACCAAATAAGCAAACTATTATCTCTGCGACTATCTCAATCCGTACGGTTTCTGAAAGAAACTGGCATAGGTATTACTATCCTTGCATTATTCCTGATGACAGGAAGTATACTCGGCATGATAGAAACCCTACTAAAGGTTAATAAACTATATAGCTTGGTCGGTGTGGCATCAGTTATATTGATCGTTGACAGATTAAGAACAGATAAAAACTTTCTGAATCAAATCTTTGGCGGAAAACGATCAATGGGAGGGTACCTTATTGTAGAGTACTTAGTCATTTTCAGTCCATTGATCATTTACAAACTTATAATCAATCAATACCTTATTTCACTCGGGATAATAGGAATAGTTGTATTACTCAGTTTCATTACCACTCTTATTACAAAGCCTACGAACCAAGGATACAAACGCTCTTTCAAAGCAATACCACTCAAGTATTTTGAGCTCAAATTCTTTGTAGAAAAAAAGAGGATCTCATTCATAGTGACCATCTGCCTCCTCTTCCTAGGTGTTATCCATGTTAGCTTATGGGTTTTGGGAATATTGATCTTAACAGGGTTAATTATGGAAGTATTTGCTTCTCAGGAACCTATGGAAATGGTAAAATGGAAACCCAACTTTGTGTTGTACAAAATCATAGATTACAATAAAATCGCACTACCTATATTACTTATTAGTAGTATGATGACATACTTAAGAACTGACCTTTCTATTCTCGTATTCTTATATGGCATCTGTGCAATAATTACTGCCATTGCATTAGCTATATCAAATAAATATTCTGAATACTATGGTCTTACAGATAAAATAAAGTCGACCATCCCAATTACTATCATTACATTCCTTATGCTTTTACCTGGTTTCATAATCGTAACTATTGGCTATACAATATTAAAATACAGAAAAGCTGAATCTCAAATGAAACACATATGCTCAAGATAGAATCAATAAAATACAACTTCGGAAAAAACACCATCTTTGAAGATGTATCAATGCAGTTCGAAGCTGGAAAAGTGTATGGTATTGTCGGTGCGAATGGTGTAGGAAAGACTACCCTATTCCGCACACTCGCTGGACAATATAAAACTAGATCTGGTAAGATGATATGGGAAAACAATCCGCTATCAAGAGGAGAAATATCTTTCCTACCAACTGACCCATATTTCTACCCCTATATGAATGGCGGAGAGTATCTAGCAATCGTAATCACAGACAAGAGCAAACTAAATGAAGCAATCAGTATATCAGACTCACTGAACCTTAATTTAGATCAAATCGTAGACACATACTCCACCGGCATGAAGAAGAAGCTAGCTTTTATTGCTAACTACATCCAAAACAGGCCTATATCTATCTATGATGAACCGTTCAATGGGGTTGATCTAGAATCAAACGAAATGCTTTGTGCATTCTTAAAAAAGAAGAAAGAAGAACATGTCGTGCTCCTTTCTTCTCATATATTATCTATGTTGGATGAAGTGTGCGATGAGATCCTGCATATCGAAGAAGGTTTCAAGATTACAACTTACATGCCCGATCAGTTTCAAGATCTAAAAAACCATATAAAAAACAAGTTAGGGATCTAAGCTAAGTACAAATCATCCTTTTCTGTAAGGAAACTTCCTAGAGATTCGAGTATTGACATATTCTATCACTTCGTCTTCCTCCATATTCCATTGTATATCAATATCAGTACTAAAAACCCAGATTGCAGACTCAGCTTCTGTGTCTACGATCGTGCAATAAATATCTACTTCTGAACTCCTCGATAATTTTGAATTCGGATATCGAAGAACACCTCCAGGCGCCTTGTCCTTTAATATATCCTTGGCTAGATCTGAAGCTACCTCAACGAGGACCGCCTCTCCTTTAGAAAGAAACATCTCTTTCATCAAACGAGTACTGATTATAGCATCTACATCGAGAATTCGTCCTAATTCTTTTGGAGAATACTCGGAAATATCTGTCAATGCTATGCCCGCATCTCCTAATAATCTGTTTGTCTTATTGATATCTTGGACGCTTATATTGATGTCTTTATCTCTTCTTCCTGTCCGTCTTAGAACTTCGGAATACAAGGATTGTTGAAATTGCTTTGCTTCTTGCGCTCTATATTCTAGAATTTCATCTTCGCTCATTTCAGTCGCCTTTCTGCCTGTAAGTTGTATATCATATGGAAGAACTGCAATAACTGAATGCTGATTGGCTAATCTATCATAATCTGCAGTAAGATATTTGTTTCTACTGCAACTTGCGATAGTGATAGACATAAAAATTAATAATGTAAAGTGATTCATAAGTTGATTGTTTTAGCGGTTAATTTGAATAGTTGATAGAGTAACCCTTACAATCATAAATATGTAACTGACTTAAGAAATAGTTGGCTATTCCTTAACTGCATTTAACAATATGCAAAGCTAGATAGAGACTTGTTAATACAAATTGCATCTCAAATTATAATAAATTGTAATATATACGAAGATTTGTTAATTTTACAGGTGATTTATAATTTTCGATTAACAACTAACGTTTGACATTGGATTAATTGAAAGGCTTACACTTAAGGTTTAGTTTGGTCTTTCTTTACAAATGAGTTCAGATTTCAAAAACAAGACAAAAATAGTTTTAAATGATTCCACTTAATATTTTATTATTCCAGACAGCTAAGAAGGCTGCAAAAGCTGTTGAAGGAGAATCAACAAGTATAATTGACATGATCGCTCCAGGAGAGGGAATTGGAAAAATCATTGGTATTGGGATATTTGTAGTCCTTCTTGTACTTTCAATTCTATCCGTATATATATTTATTGAGAGATGGTTAACGATAAAAAGAGCAAGTAAAGTTGATAATAACTTTATGAATAATATTCGTGCTGCAGTAGTATCTGGAAATGTTGAAGGAGCCAAGGCGCTTTGTAAATCAACAGGCACTCCAATTTCTAGAATGGTAGAGAAAGGGCTTAACAGAATTGGCAAGCCTCTTAGAGACATCGATGCAGCAATAGAAAATGTAGGAAATTTAGAAATATTCAAACTAGAGAAAGGACTATCTACGTTAGCTAGTATCTCAGGTGCCGCTCCGATGATTGGTTTCTTTGGTACTGTAACAGGTATGATATTAGCCTTTAGAACTATGGCAACAGCTGATAGTGTAGGTCCCGCACAACTAGCCGGTGGAATTTATCAAGCACTAATGACTACGGCATTTGGACTATTTATAGGTATAATCTCTTTTGTAGGTTACAACTTACTAGTAGCAAAAGTAGACAAAGCTGTTTTTAATATGGAAGCGAGTACTGTTGAGTTTATGGATTTACTTCAAGAACCATCTAATTAATAAATCAACGTAATTATTTTCGATTTCGAAAAAGTTGCCTATTAAATTTATTTAGATAGATTAAAAGTTTAGATATGAAGAAGAGAAGTAAAGTAAACGCGGAATTCAATATGTCATCATTGACTGATATTATTTTCTTACTCTTAATATTCTTTATGTTAACTTCTCAAGCTGTACAAGTAAGCGTGAAGTTACCGGAATCAGACTCGAAGGTTGTTGCACCTACTGATCTACCTGTCCAAATTTTCAAGGATGGAAAGATTATGGTAAATAATAAGAAAACATCCAAAAAGAATCTTGAGAAAAGAATAGCTGTAGAACTAAGACCTACTAACAATAAAGAAAACGCAACAATTAGTATAATAGCTGAGAGTGGCGTAGAATGGAAGGAAATTCATAATATTATGAAAATTGCCAGTGGACTTAAAGTAAAAGCTATTATTGCGACCGCACCTAAATCATAAATAAAGATTTACTAATTGCCTAAATTAAAATAACATGGGAATTAAAAAAAGTAGCAAGGTATCAGCGGAATTTAATATGTCTTCATTGACAGACATTATATTTCTACTCCTTATATTTTTCATGCTTACTTCTTCATTAGTTACCCCTAATGCATTAAACCTGCAATTGCCAGGTAAGAATAAAACAGCTGACGCTCCGAAAGCAACAGGGAAGGCGCAAGTAGTCAAGATAGAACGTAATGGAACATTCTATTATAATGGAAGTAAACTGTCACTCCTTGGTGTAGAAAAAAAGGTTAGAGCATATAAAAAGGCGAAAGGTAAAGATGCAATTCTTACTATTAGTCCCCACTCTAAATCTAGTAATGTACACGTCGTTGCAATAATGGATATTGCAAGTAGAGTTAGAATTAATACTGTACTAACCGAACCAAGATAAGAAAGAACATATCTTAAATCAAGATACAAAACCAATAATTCAAACCAACCCAAGAGTAATAATTAACAATAGACTGACTCATCAGACTAAATACAATTGGTATGGAATCCGCAATCCTACATAAAGAAGAAGAGAATAAGCAAAAAGGAATAATAGTAAGTGTTGTGATACATTTACTACTGCTGTTGCTATGTCTTATTCCATATGTGACCATGGAGGAAAACCCCAAGCAATTGAGTGGAATTCTGGTATCTTTTGGAAATCCAGAAGATGGATCATCTGATGCCGCTCCTATCTCCGACCAAGAAAACCCAGCGGAAGATGCAGAACCAGCTGAAGCATCTTCTTCAAATGAAAACAACAAGTCTACCGCTCCCAAGAATGAACCTGAAATCACTAAACCAAAAGAGGCTGCCGTTCCTGTAAAAGATATAGTTCCTATCGCTGACGAATCTGACATTGCCATCGAAGAAGCAAAAAAGGAAAAATTGAAAAATGATAAGGCAGCTGTTGAAGCTGACAAAAAGAAATCCCAAGCCGAAAAACTTGCCAGACAAGAAGCACAGAAAAAAGCCGACGACGCTGCTAAAAAAGCAGCATTGGAAGCAAAAAAAGGTCAATTTAGTGACCTACTAGGCAGTGGAAAAGGAAACAATAACAACACTGGAAACCAAGGAGATCCAAATGGAGATCCTAATTCTAGCGCACTAGATGAACTAGCAACAGGTTCTGGAAGAATCGGCGGCGGACTCAGCAACAGAGGCGTACTATTCGAACCGAAAATCAATGATAATTCTCAAAAAACAGGTAAAGTTGTAATTAAGGTTTGTGTAGATAAGAATGGTAAAATATCAGAAGCAAAATTCACACAAAGAGGATCTACTACCACAGACAATTACTTAGTTGGTGTGGCCACTAAAGCTGCAAAACAATACCAATTCACGGCCTCTGACATTGAAACACAATGTGGAAATATTACTATAGAATTTAAAGTGAAGTAATCTACTAATTATAAAGTATCACTTAATACTCATTCTATAACTATTACATATTAGTTTTTTTACTAATTTCATATTGTGAAAAAACTTATATTCTTATTTTTTATTTGTGTTTACTCAGCTGCTCAAGCTCAAAGTTCTTATGATATCGATATTCCTAAAATCGAGGAAACCATAATTCTTGATGGATCATTGGATGAAGATGTATGGAAATCAGCATCTGTATACGCTAAAGATTTCCAACAATACTTCCCTACTGACTCTGTCATTGCCGAGGACAATACAACCATAAGAATGGCATTTGATGATGAGAATCTATACATAGCTATAGAATGTTTCACAAGGGGGTCTAATTTTGTAATCCCTACGCTAAAAAGAGATTATAGAGCAGGTGGTAGTGATAATATCACATTGCTTATTGATCCGTTTAGCGATGGTGCTAATGCGTTTATGTTCGGAACTAATCCGGCGGGTGTTCAGAGAGAAGGATTGATATCAAGAGGAGGAACTGATATCGAAGGCTTCTCAACCAGTTGGGATAATAAGTGGCAGTGCGAAACTAAAATATACGATAATAAGTATATTGCAGAAATGGCCATTCCATTTAGTACTCTTAGATTCAACAAAGATATAAAGCAGTGGAAATTTAATAGCTATAGATTCGACATGCAATCAAATGAAAGATCGACTTGGGTTCCAATTCCAAGAAACCAATGGATTTTCAATCTTGGATTCATGGGCAATATGAATTTCCAAGAAGAGATTACTTCATCAGGTAGTAAAGTATCATTGATTCCATATGCTATTTCCTCTTATGAAGAGGATGTTGAAGCGGGCAGTCCTCCTGATGTAAAATTCAATATTGGTGGAGATGCCAAGTTTGCTATCACTTCAGGATTGAATCTTGACCTTACAGCCAATCCTGACTTCTCACAAGTCGAAGTAGATCGACAAGTAACTAACCTTTCAAGATTTGAAATATCATTCCCGGAACGAAGGCAGTTTTTCTTAGAAAATGCAGATCTTTTTAGCTCGTTTGGTTTCGAAAACATAAATCCATTTTTTTCTCGCAGAATCGGGATTGTTAATGATACGACAACCGACACAAATATTCAGAATGCTATCTATGGCGGACTGAGACTCAGTGGAAAGATTAATAATAACTGGAGAGTAGGTCTACTGTCAATGATGACTCAGAAAGAAGAGAAAGCTGGTCAGCCAGACATCAACTACACTGTAGCTACCGTCCAAAGAAAAATCGGGGCACGATCAAACATTGGAGGCATCTTCGTCAACAGACAAAGCATCAATGGTTCCGACAATGACATCACAGAGAAATACAACCGTGTAGTAGGGCTTGATTATAATCTAGCTACTCGATCGAATCTCTGGTCAGGGAAAACATTTGTACACAAATCTATTTCGGTAGATAGCAAAACCGATGCTATTGCACATGGATTTGACCTTACATATAATAAACGAAAGTTTCTTGCGAGATGGCAACACGAATATGTAGGAGATGGTTATGATGCACAAGTAGGATTTATCCGAAGGACCGACTACTTTAAAGTTGGGCCTGATTTTAGGTACTTTTTCTACCCTTCAAAAGGAATTGTCAATAGATCCAATTTATTTGTAAATTATCGTCAGTTTTGGATACCTGGGTTAGGAAAAACAGATCAGGATATAGCAACCGGATTTAGTTTAGAGTTTAGAAACAACTCTAGACTTAGTATAGAACTAGGTAGAAAATATATCTTTCTTTTCGATGAATTTGATCCAACTGGAACAGACTCTACTCCGCTACCAGAAGACTCAGAATACAATTACTATTTTCTTATGGCAAATTTCCGTTCGGATAATAGTAAACTACTTTCTACAAATTTCAGACCTTACGTTGGGCAATACTTCAATGGTCGCAGATATGGAGCTAGAGGCGCTGTCACTTATCGTATTGAACCATATGGATCAGTTGCACTAAACTATAATTACAACTTATTTGATATGCCATATTTAGATGAGAAAAAATCCACTATCCTCTTGGGGCCAAGATTTGATGTCTCATTTACAAAATCAGTATTTTTGACTGCATTTTTCCAATACAATAGTCAAAGCCAGAACACCAATATCAATACTCGTTTTCAATGGAGATTTGCACCTGCCAGCGACTTCTTCTTAGTATATTCGGACAACTACTTCTCTGGAAACCCCGATGATCCATCTGATCGATTTGATTTTAATCTAAGGAATAGATCTATTGTAGCCAAAGTTACTTATTGGTTAAATATGTAGGACCGCACAGTATCTTTTTAAGACTCTTTTGATCTCTTGCACTCTATAGTTGGTAACATAAATACTATTATACATTAACAACATATGTCTTATATCATTTAAGTTTGAAGGTGTCGCATAAGATTTCAAAATTATTCAAAATCAAACAAGGAGTAATACCAATTGTATTTGATAATGCCGTATAAGATTTAGAAATTATTCGAAGAGAGTCGAGACAAAAGACGCAGATGTAGCCTTAGCTACAGCGTTCCGATAGCTATCGGAATTTTAACGATGGATATCATCGAATAAAGCTAAATATATGCGGCGATTATGAATTCAAATGGTATAAAACGCAGTGAGAGCTATAGCTCTCGCGAGGCTTTAAGACGATTGATGATAAAGAATAAAATGAAATATTAGCGATATTCTCGGACTTAAATGGTATTAGCCCCACTTTCTAAACAGTCATACCTAGCAAATAGTAAAATAAAACTGCCTTGTCAATAACTATACTTACTTTGGTTAGAATGAAGCTTCTTCTAAAGTTGTAATGCACAATAAGCTATTTATCTATATTTCAACACATCCATTTGGATGATATAAAAACAACTCAACCGACTACTCATACATTGGTGTGTATGACAAATTGCACAAAAATGTTTAATTTAGCATTACCAACCTAAAGAAAAAATAATTAAAAACAAATCAGATGAGCGATCAAGAAAGAATTGATGCCATCCTGAGAACGATGAGAACCCAATTAGAAAAACACTTAGTAGAAGAGTCGGAGATTACCGACCCTAGTGAGTATGAGAAGCATTTGGTAGATATTGGAAGGCGATTTTCAGTAGAAGTCTTGAAAAGTGGAATCAAGAAGATGCCAAAGAGCCGCAATGAAAAAAAAAGTCCTGACCACACTGGGTAGGATAGAATTACCTAAAGCACATCTACTATGTCCTCTCAAAAGTAAGTTCAATATCACCGTGCGACTTCAAGAGCAAATGTGCTGGCTTGGTCAAGTCTGTGTCTATCGAGAGGCTGAAGAATCATTTAAAAAGTTATGCGGACTAGAAATAAGTGACCAGCAAATCAAGCGGGTATGCAGTTATTACGGTGAAGTACTAGATGAGGTTATACAAGCCAATATAGAGCCTATGATTCCTAAGTTGGAGGAAACGACTAGTGAAGATCCTACCTATGTAATGATGGATGGAGCGATGCTTTTCACAAGACCAAAGGAATGGAAAGAACTAAAGCTTGCAAGGATATTCAAGGGGTCAAAAGTGATTGATATTCAAAAGAGTAGGTCTGAGATTACAGATACGGTATACTGTAGTCATTTAGGAGGTGTGAATAAGTTCTTTCCTAAATTAGAAAGGCATTTGCAGGGCTATCGAAATTTGGTAGTAGTTGGAGATGGGGCCAAGTGGATATGGAATTGGTGTGAAGATAATTACCCCGGCTGTGTTGAAATATTAGACTTTTATCATGCAAAAGAAAAGCTAGTCATCTTGGGTAATTTGCATTTCAAGGATAAACAAAAGAAAGATGAATGGCTAAATCAACAATTAGGTCTTCTAAGAAATAGCGAGGTCTATCAAGTTATATTGAATGTCAAAAAGTTGTCATGCAGAACAGAAAAATCAAAGGAGGCAAAAGCTAAGCTTATAAAATACTATACAGAGCATGAAGATCGAATGCAATACAAGACTTATCGAGAAGCTGGACTTCTTATTGGATCAGGTCCAATAGAAGCAGCACACAGAAGTGTGATTCAACAAAGAATGAAATTGTCAGGACAGAAGTGGTCTATCAGAGGAGCAAATGCAATTGCCAACCTTCGATGCTTCAGTAAAAGCAATGCTTGGAGTAAAATTAACGAAATTATCAAAGCTGCTGCTTAGTGCAATTTGTCATACACAC
>CALKXE010000239.1 GCA_938003955.1 uncultured Saprospiraceae bacterium
TCACTCATCATATCTGTCAACCTTCTTTTATCTATCTTGTTGCCTTGTTATAAATACATAGGATGAATACAACGGAATTACTTGCTAGAGCACAAAAAGGAGAATTTTTATCAGCGGAGGAAGGCGTCTTCTTATTTGAGAATGCCACAACAACTGACCTCATGTTCGTAGCGAACGAGATGAGATACGAACGCGTGCCAGAGAAGACGGTTACTTGGATTATTGATCGGAATAGTAATACGACCAATGTATGTATAGCAAACTGTAAGTTTTGTAATTTTTATAGAAGACCAGGGCATGATGAAGCATATATCACGACCATAGACCAGTACAAACAAAAGATAGAAGAGACGTTTGCTTTTGGTGGCGAGCAGTTATTGCTCCAAGGAGGTCATCATCCTGATCTAGGTTTGCAGTATTATTGTGATCTATTTAGAGAATTAAAGTCTCTATATCCTAATTTGAAATTACATGCACTAGGACCTCCAGAAATTGCACACATCACCAAGTTGGAGCAAAGTACACATACAGAAGTACTACAAGCGCTAAAAGATGCTGGATTAGATTCTCTTCCGGGAGCGGGTGCTGAAATATTGGATGATAGAGTAAGACGATTGATCTCTAAAGGAAAGTGTGGAGGAAAAGAATGGCTTGATGTAATGAGAGCAGCACATCAGTTGGATATTACTACATCGGCAACGATGATGTTTGGGCATATAGAAACGAACTTAGAACGGATGGAACACTTCGTAGATATCCGTCAAGTGCAAAGCGAAAAACCGGATCATGCAAAAGGATTCTTAGCATTTATCCCATGGCCGTTTATGGATGAGGATACGATTTTGAAAAAGATAAAAAGAGCAAGAAACGAAGTTACCGGAGATGAATATGTAAGAATGATCGCTATGAGTAGGATCATGCTTCCAAATGTTATCAATATCCAAGCATCTTGGTTGACTGTCGGTAAACAAGTGGCTCAAGTTTGTCTTCATTCTGGGGCAAATGATTTTGGGTCAATAATGATAGAAGAAAATGTAGTGTCAGCTGCAGGAGCAGCATTTAGATTTACTGCGGATGGTATCCAAGAGGCGATCAAGGAAGCTGGATTCAGAGCACAGCTTAGAACACAACAATACGAGTATAGAGATTTGCCGCAAAATATGAAACAACAAGAGTTGGATCATGCTACGATGATTGTTGATTAGAAATCTTTTTTTTTGACAAAACCCAAAATCTCGTAAGTTGAGAATCCCTTATTTATTGGTTGCTATCTTTTTATTTATAGGCTTATCTTGTGGAAATGAGAAAGCCGAAATTAGTTCGCCAGTATTAAAAACGATACAGCAGGAATCTAAGGAAACTATAGACTTTAGAACTGTACAGGCATTGAATTCTGATAGCTCTATAAACATGATCGTAGAAATTCCAGCAGGAACAACGGCCAAGTATGAGATGAATAAGAAATCATATCAAATAGTAATGGATAGTATAGATGGAGTGCCTAGATATATTAACTATCTCGGTTATCCTGGCAACTATGGTATGATACCGAATACAATCTTACCTAAGTCAGAGGGAGGAGATGGTGATCCGTTAGATATATTGCTGCTAGGAGTGACACAATCGAGAGGCAGTGTACAAAGAGTTAGAGTAGTAGGCGTGATGAAACTTCTTGATAATGATGAGCAAGATGATAAAATATTAGCTGTTCCGTTTACTGAGAAATGGTCTAGCGTTCAAGATATAGAAGATTTAGATTCGTATTTTCCTGGAGCCAGAGATATTGTTTCTACCTTTTTTACCAATTACAAAACAAAGGGCGAAATGGTGTTCGAAAGTTGGGGAGGCAAAGATGACGCTATGACCGTAGTAAAGGAGGCATATGAGTATTCTTCTAGGAAATAGAGGGCTGAATTTAGTTTCTATTTTGTAAATGTGTACCGACCTACTACTGTATTTAGCGCAATAATTATGAAAAATAGAATCTATATTTACTTAAATCTACTTCTGGATATTTTTTGATCAGTCTTTCTAGTTCTTCCATTTGTTTTTTGTGAAATAGCTTATGACCTTCTGATGTAGAATCAAACGGTCTATGATTAAATGATCGAATTAGTTTTTGTAGATCCTTCACTTTCTCGTTAGCTGGAATTCCAAAATATACATCTTGAAATCGGTTCCATATGATATCAACTGCCTGTTGAGTAGGATGAATCATATCCTCTTTGTAAAATCTATATCCGCGTAATTCGTCCATCATGATTTCGTATGAAGGGAAATAAGAAGCTTGGTTAAATTGATTGGTTAATTTCTGGCAAAGAAGTACTAGTTTAGATTTACTGATATTATTATCTACGAGCCCTTCTTTTGTGTGTCTGACGGGGCTGACAGTAAATATGATCTGTAAATCGGGTCTTGTTTCTATTAGTTGGTTGATGGCAGTTGAAACGGAATCAAACATACGTTTATCTTCCAAAAAATGTCTTTCAAATTGATTGTTTGGAACTTTGTGGCAATTAGAAACGAGGCGATCTTGCTCGATATGGCGATACCCAATACTAGTGCCAAATGTAATGACCAAAAAATCTAATTCTGATAAATATTCGTGGGCTATTTCTATAGATTTATTTGAGTTCTCTAAAGTCTGTAGAGCTTCGGTGGAGTCATAAGAAGAATGCAAATCATAGATGAAATATCTGTCATTGTGATGGTCTATTTCTTCAGATATAAAATGTTGTTTTCTAACACTTCTGGACAATAAACTTGCAATACTAATAGGATTGAATATGGTACTAAAAGGATTGGAAAGGCACTCAAAATGAGATTCTGTTAGCTTACTTCCTATATTTTCAGAAAAACAAGAACCAATTGTCATGATTTTTGAATAGGATTCAATTTGATTATTTGATTGTGTAATATGTATCGGAGTAGTAAGATTCATTGATGTAAAATTAGTCAATATATCTTTTAGAGATAACAATTTAAGAAAAATGCACTTTATGCTTGTTTTTTACTTCTTCTAAACTAAAGGTACTTATTTATAGAAATGTTACTAAAACGGTCTAAATTCGCCCTAACATCCATCATACATTATATAAATGGGATTTTTCGATTATTTTTTTGCTGATAAAAAAGACGCTGACCAACCACTAATACAGTTTGGTAGATTTTCTGATGCGTACAAAGAAGAGCGTAAGTATGATGCATGGGATCAATCTTTACAGCTGTTTGAAAATAAGGAATATATAGAGTCGTACAAACAATTTTTTGAATACCTGAATGACGAAAGTGCAGCGAACTGCAAATATGAGGATCATCAAGATCACCTGACTTTTGAATTTTATCAAGGAAGTAAAAAAATAATTGGTCGAGCAAATCACAAAAGCTTCGTAGCTGAAGCAAAAATAGCGAAAACAAATGGGCTGCATATTGGGTTTTTGCGTCGACTATTAGAGGACAATTATCAACTTAAATATTGTAGATACGCATTGGATGCTGAAAACTGTATTACAGCGGTTTTTTCTTCTAGTACAATTGATGGAAGTCCATATAAGCTATACTATGCACTCAAAGAATTAGCAACCCATGCGGATAAAAAGGATGATATCCTGATCAGTGAGTTTGATATGCTGGAGCCGATCAACACGGGACATATCCGAAAGATAGAAGAGAACGAGATGAAAATCAAGTACGACTATCTGGTATATGAAATTGATAAAGCATTAGCAACTATAGATGCGACTAAGCTTAATATTAGCCACTATCCTGGCGCTGAGTCGTACATTTATCTAGATATGATATATCGGATCGACTATTTGATAAAACCTGAAGGTAATATCATGGAAATAATCGATAATGTTCATAATCTATATTTTCATAATAAGCTAAAAAGTCCTGAACAGAAAAATCGTTTGATACGAAAAGAACTGAAAAAGATTCGAGAGACTCCATACGAAGTGTTCAAACAGGAAATCTATGAAGTGAAGTCTACTTTTGGCATAAGTCAATCATCTGGCCTTACTAGAATACAAGAATTCATAGGAAGTGAGATTAAGAATATGGATTGGTATTATCAGAATGGGCATGATGAATTTGCGCTTTCGATTCCGTCATATATAGTAGGATATAGTTTGTTTAACTATAGTATGCCAGCTCCAATGAGAGATTTGTTCAACTTGTATTATCAAATAATGCAACATAATTATTTCAAAATGCTTGGAATAAATGGGCAATATATATCCAAGTCAAAAAGAGTAGATTCGAAAATTAAAAGAGAAATAAAAAACATAATCTCAGTACACGAAGATGAGTACCCAGAACTGGAAGCAAATTTCAAGATGTTGAATTTTCAAGATAACTGCCAGTTTGTGAAAAGCTTTTTGCAAATGGTACAAGTAATGAATTTTGAAAGGAAGGATCATCGGTAGAAAAGAAAAAGCCCGAGCCAACCATTAGAGCAATGAGACTGCAAAAGGGGTGGAATAACCTAAGCTTGGAAAGAACCGAATCTATTTTTAGTATATTAGTACTAACGCAAACGACAAAAAGAAAAGCAATTTGCAAAATATCTAAGATCGAAACAAGATTATTTATAGTCAAAGAGATAAAAGAATTAGAGTTAAAACATGGATACAAAGTCAATCATAGAACAATTTAAAAGCACAGTGATACAAATCGCTACTCCGTATAGTACGGGGACTGGTTTTTATTTGGCTGATTGTAATCTGATCGTTACGAATGAACATGTGATCAGAGATAATATGTCCGTTGTAATCGATGGGGAAGGTTTAGAAAAACAGTTGGTAAAAGTCGTCTTTATAGATCAAAAGTTCGATTTAGCTTTTTTAGAAGTTCCTGCCAAACATACGATGCCGTCAATCTACCTTAGAGATACTTTAAAGCCACTTTTAGAAGGTGAAGAAGTAATAGCAGTAGGTCATCCTTTTGGACTAAAGTATACGGTTACAAAAGGTATAATCTCTAATACACTTCACGAAGTGTCTGGGATTAATTATATCCAACATGATGCTGCCCTTAATCCGGGGAATAGCGGAGGGCCCTTGATCTCAAAATTGGGTAGAATAGTAGGAGTCAACACTTTTGTTGTGAAAAACGGAAACAGTATTGGATTTTCATTGCCTGCGAGATATTTAGAAGATGCAATAGAAGATTTTCAGAAAGGTGGCGGAATCGAAGGTGTGAGATGTACTTCATGTGCGCATATGGTTTTTGAAAATACAGTCAAAGGGAAATATTGTCCGCATTGTGGAACGCATATCACAATGATCTCACAAGTTGATATTTATGAGCCGACTGGAATCTCAAGATCCATAGAGGAGATGGTAGTTGGTATGGGATATGATATTGATTTATCGAGGATGGGACCTAGTAATTGGACTGTGAAACGTGGAAGTGCAAAAATTAATATTGCATATCATGAAAAGTCAGGATTGATCACTGGAGATGCATATTTAGCCACGTTGCCGTTAGGGGAGGTGTTGGACATGTATACTTTTCTTTTGCAAAAAAACTATGATCTAGAAGGCCTTACATTCAGTGTGAAAGGGCAAGATATTATACTTTCTCTTCTCATATTTGACCAGTATATGGATAAGGATGTTGCAACACAATTATTTGACCACTTGATAGAATCTGCCGATCATTTTGATGATATTTTGGTTGATCAATTTGGTGCTGTCTGGGGTGTTGGGGATTGATGAGGTTATAAAGTTTTTTACCCCGACCCTAAAGGGAGAAAACTTTAATTGTATCACTAATATTTAATGCAAATAGTGCCAGAGCCATGACCTGTGTATCCCCCTTTGGAGGGGGTTAGGGGGTGGAAGTCAACATCTAGATTTCATCAAGTAATCAAGATGGAGAAATCTCTAACTACCAAAGTTTTTTACCCCGATCCTAAAGGGAGAAAACTTTAATTCTATCACTAATATTTAATGCAAATAGTGCCAGAGTCATGACTTGTATATCCTCCTTTGGAGGGGGTTGGGGGGTGGAAGGATGCATCTAAATTTTCTGGCAACGAATTTTAAAGGATCAATAAATAATTCACGTTTCAAACAAGCACATTACTCAAACTACACTGCACTCTTTCTCCTTCTATTTCATCCAACGAAACCATTACAATTTCCCCTTCATTATATTCTACAGATTCTGGCATTGACACTTTGATATAATTATCTGTGAATCCGGTAACCATTCCTTCTTCTTTACTGTGTTCTATTAAGACAGGCTTTTCTTGTCCAATAAACTGTTCGTAGAATGCGCGCTTCTTTTTGCTTGATAAAATTCGGAGCATTTCATTTCTTCTTCTTCGTTCGCCCATGTCAACGGGTTCGCCCATCTCAGATGCTGGAGTGTTTGCTCTTTCTGAGTACGTGAAAACGTGAAAATAAGATACATCAAGATCTTTCAGGTAGTTATACGTTTCTAAAAAGTCCTCTTCTGTCTCTCCAGGAAATCCTACAATAACATCAACACCAATACAGCAATGTGGCATCACTGACTTTATTTTTTTGACTCGACTAGAGTAGAGATTACTAAGATATCTACGGCTCATTAATCTGAGTATCTTATCTGAACCTGACTGTAGTGGGATATGGAAATGCGGTAAAAACCTCTTAGATGATGCTACAAAATCAATTACTTCATCGGTACAAAGATTCGGTTCTATGCTAGAGATTCGATACCGTTCTATGTCCTCCACCTTATCCAATTCTTTGATCAAGTCAATGAACATCGCTTCTTTCTTCGGTTTTGTACCCTCAATAACAGCAGTTCCGTTTCCGAAATCACCAAGGTTTACTCCAGTAAGTACTATTTCTTTGACGCCCGTATCCGCTATTTTTTGAGCGTTTTTTACCACATTTTCGATTGTATCACTTCTCGACTTTCCCCTTGCTTGCGGAATCGTACAGAAAGTACATTTATAATCACATCCATCTTGTACCTTGAGAAAAGAACGTGTTCGATCTCCAATGCTAAATGAATCTATGAATGTGTTCGCTTCTGTTACTTCTCCAGCTTTGATTAGTCCCTTACCATGTGTATGTACTAGATCATCGATGTAGTTGAGTATATTGAATTTCTCTGCCGCTCCTAGTACCAGATCCACACCGGGAATTTCCGATATTTCCTTTGGTTTGAGCTGTGCGTAGCATCCGATAATAATCACTTTGGCATCGGGACTGTGCTTCAGTGCTCGACGTACCTCATACCTACATTTTTTATCAGCAAAGTCTGTAACAGAACATGTATTGATCACATATATATCAGCACCTTCATTAAAATCCACAGTCGAGTATCCTGCCCCTTCGAATTGACGACGGATGCTTGATGTCTCGGAGAAGTTGAGTTTGCAGCCGAGGGTGTGGAATGAGATGGTGCGTGGTGTTGCCATTGTAGATGTGATTGTTTTTTTATTAGGATGGCAAATGTAAGGGAAATTTGGAAATGTTTTAGTTGCAAGTTTATATCGTTTTGTGAGAGCTCGATGTAAACCCCATATAACTAAAGTTATACATCCCCACAACCACGCAAGCGGTAGTTTTGAGTATTGATTCTTAAAACATCAACATTATGAAACATCTTATAATTTTAGAGTTTTCCTTGACTTCTATTCTTTTTTAATTCTGCCTCAAATACTTCGGGCTGATCGTGTTATAAATACTTTTGATGCAGGAACAGTCAAACAACACATCCATAAA
Source organism: uncultured Saprospiraceae bacterium (assembly GCA_938003955.1). GTDB lineage: Bacteria > Bacteroidota > Bacteroidia > Chitinophagales > Saprospiraceae > CAJXUU01. Next base: position 7,725 of record CALKXE010000239.1, read on the forward strand.
ATCTATGACAAATTACAAGTAAATAATCGAACTGAAGCTATCAACAGATATTTGAATAGGTAAGCCTTATACCTTGGATCTATTAAACAACACACTGTTAGAATTATTAGATGAGAGGAGAGCTGCGGTAATTACAATCGCCCCAATGTAATATGAAACAAGAACAAAAAATAAAAGCCCAATTGGCAAGAGAATGAATTTGACTAAGTTGCTATTTGCCGCTATGA
>CALKXE010000240.1 GCA_938003955.1 uncultured Saprospiraceae bacterium
CCATCCCTCTCATCTCGGCATTTACCAATATCCTTATGCGGCAAATTGAAACACAATTGGTATTATTGGATCTATGTCGTAATCCTGTAATTTTTCAATGCTTCACATTAACCCTTCATCTGCAAAGCTGAAATATCCTTCTTGGGTGACGATAAGATGATCAGGTATCGAAAAATCTAAAAGCTTTGCACCTTCTTGAAGCTTTTTAGTGATGTTGATATCTTCGCGACTTGGTTTCAAATTACCGCTAGGATGATTGTGTACTAATATGATTACCGACGCTAGGTTTTCGATGGCTGGTTTGAATATTAATCTTGGATCAGCAAGAACGGCATTGACACCACCACTGCTTATTTTTATCTTTTTGAGCAATTTAGAGCCTCTGTTTAAGAGTAGGATCCAGAATTCTTCGAAATTGTTATCGGCAATGATAGGAGCGATGAGGTTATAGGCATCTCGACTCGATTCTACTTTTGGTTGCTCTTTTGGATCTGTTAATTGTCTCCGTCTGCCCATTTCTAGTGCAGCGGCGATGGTTATGGCTTTTGCTTCTCCTATTCCTTTGAATGCCATAAAATCTGCCAAGTCTTTTCTTCCTAATTCATGCAAATTATTATCAACTGAGTTGAGGATTAGTTGAGATAGACCGACGGCACTAAGTTCTGTATTGCCTGATCCGATCAATATAGCCAAGAGCTCAGCATCACTGAGTGCTTCTCTTCCTTTTAGCATCATCTTCTCTCTCGGACGATCTTCTTCAGACCAAGATTTGATGTTTAGTTTTTGGTTTGTGGACATTGTTGTTGGTTTATTAACAGCTAAACTAGTGAATTTTAATAATATGAAGTGATTTTGATTAGAGATGGTAATTTCGCTTTATCAATCCCTTTGACTAAGAATTCGATATGATCAAATCCATAAAGTAATCTGTTGATTCCAAGAACTCTAACGAATCCAACTTTTTGAAAAAAGTCATAGTTAGCGCTTCTGAGTTATTTGAATCAGATGTTTAGTCAATAGTGCATTAGAAAGTATCCATTACTTTTTGCAGTTTTGTACTGTGAAAAATTTAGACTTAGATAGTGTTCTTTTTTATGGACTGTTGCTTGTTTTTGCGATAGTGTATTTATATATGTTTCCTCAAGGGTGGCTTATTTCTGATGAATATACATATGTGAATCAGGCAATAGCAATGTCAGAGGGCAAGACATATCTATCTTATCCTGATCCGATTACGAATGAACTGATACCATATAACTTCACAAGATATTCATTGGGTAATTCATTCTGGCTCTCCATTTGGGTTCGGGTTTTTGGTGTAAGTAGTATTTATCTAGGAAGTCTGTTTGCATTACTATCGGGCAGTTGGTTATTATATAGAAGTATTAAGGAGAGTGGCTATTTTGTGCCTGCATTGGGGCTTATATTTATATATCCATCGTTAGCATTTTTCTCATCTAGTACCATGAGTTCTGTCCCTAGTTTTTTGATTAGTGGTATGTTTATATATGGCATGTTTACTTTTGCTGAGCGTAAGTGGAAGTGGTTTGGACTTTGTTTATTAGCTTCTCTTTCCTTTTGGGTAAGAGAGACGAATATCGTATTACTGGGTGGGATCTGTTTAGTCCATTTTATCCAAGACCGAAGGTGGTTTGGATATTACTTATTTGGAGCGGCTGTGGGTATGGGTCCACGTTTTTTATCTTCTTATTACTATTATGATGATCCGTTCTTTTATCTTCTAGCGGAGTCTTTTAGCCTGTCTTATTTATCTGGAAATATTGCTATCTATTCTATTCTTACACTAATTTGTATGCCGTTTGGATTGTTGTTTTTATCGATATATAAGGGTAGATATAGATGGCCAATAATGCTGTCGAGTTGTATGTTTATAGCTTTGTACTTGTGCTACAGTTTCAATGCTAGTATATACAGTGGCTTTAATAAAGGAACCATTTTGATGGGTAGGTTCTTGATTCCGTTACTTCCATTTTTTGTACTTAGTGTCGCTTGGTTTTTCAGAAATTTGAGAATTAATAAATCGCTAATTGTTCTATGGTTTATTTTCGTTGCTTTCGCGTTGGGAGGGATGAAATATAAAGTGAACCAAGAGGCAGTTTTGCACCAGGGAATTAGTGAATATGCTTACACTGCTCACGAGAATGATCATGTGTTTTTTGATCTTTCGAGAAGAACAAATATACTGAGATACCTAAATCCAATGCACGGGGATTTTGCTTTTCAGTCTGATGTCACTCGATTATTGGATAAAGAGTATATGGAGAAAGCATTGGCTCAAAATAGAACGCTTTACATAATGCAAACGATAAATACTGCCAATCAAAAGAAGTCAAAATTGACGGGTGGAGTTCAAGATATAATTGATCAAGCATCGTCTATGTATAGTATCTCGATAGATGAAGAAATAAAGATAAAGCCTGGGCTGAAATTTCAAATATTAAAAATTCGAGAATCAGATGACTAGAACAAATCGTTTTTTGATGCCGGGTTATTTATGGAATACAGCAAAGATTAAATTATCCGCCAATTGGAAGAAAATGACAAGAGGAAGTTCTCCTTTTTTATTTTTCAAGGATAGGGTAGAGCACAACTGGGATGGCAAATATGAGCTTAACTATCATGATGAATATCAATCGTTGAGTTATTTTGATTTCGAAGAAGCAATCCTGTTTCATGAGAATAATAAAAGCGTTACGGTAGATCTTATTCTGGCACTAGTTTATCATAACTCTAGAGTATCTCAGGAAGCAAAAGTGGAGTTGTTGGGCATGGCGGAAAATATTTTGAAACATGCCTCGGAAACAGATGATGTTCTCTCGTTCGTAATAGATGAGACTTATGATAAATTCGGGTTGTCTGGCAAGTACCTTTCGGCTATTGTACAAGGAAAAGCTGCTTCGTTGTTTATCAGGTGTTATCAGAAAACGAAGGATGCATCATGGTTAGATTTAGCAAGGAAGTCGCTGAATCATTGTGATGTCTCTGTGAAAGATGGAGGGATAAAAAGATTGCTGCTCTTGGATATGGAATGGATGGAAGAATATCCATCAGAACGCCCCTCAATGGTCCTAAATGGATTTCTATTTTGGTTGATAGCACTCAGCGAATACTGTGCTGTATCAGATGATGAAAGATATCAGAAAATTTTGGAGACTCACCTAAAAAGTGCAATCAACTGGCTACCGTCATATAGACTAAAGAATGGTTTGTTGTATTCAATGTATAGATGGAATCATTGTAATGTGCATTATATGGGAATCATGAAGTATCAATTTGAGCACTTGTATCAGTTGACTGGTGTAGCGATTTTTGAGGAATACGCTAATCACTGTGATCATAATACAAATTGGAGTGTTTTCAAGAAGATGATAGGCACTTAGGATCAGTTCTTCATTCCAAATAACTCTAGTATTTTAGCAATATTACTCCTTTCCGAAGAGCTCAGTTTATATGTTGCTCGCGAGGAAGAAGAGGCGGAAGGTTTACTTTCCTTATTTATCAATTTTACTTTTCTATTTTCGATCGTAATTGACTTCCCAATAATATCCTCATACTGTAAATGATGCAAGTCAAATTTGGCAATAGATTTTAGTAAATATCTATTTTCTATGCACCACAACGCAGCATGCTTCGCTTCATTGGAGCCTAATTGCTTCATAAGCTCGTCGCGATCAATATCGGGATAGTGTTTTGCTATGAAACTTGTTTGTTCAAGGACTTGATAAATGTCGAGTGGATCAAAATTCATATTGATTCTTGAAGCAACGAGATTATAGGGGTTTCTTACTAGATAGATAATTTGAAGGTTAGGATATTCCGTTCTTATATATTCGATAAGTAGATTCGCTCTTACCGCCTTTATCAATCTTTTATCACTTATGATTTTGGTATTGTATCTATTGGTCCACGAATTATTCACTTGGCCACTCAGAATCTTCTTGACAGCACTATTTTTGTGATTATCAATCTGGGTTGGATCTATGTATTCCCTTGTTGCAAGATCGCTCCATTCATCCGTATAGGTATTGTTGAACGGTTCGAAAATGAGATGGTAATCATTGTTTTGATTAATGCTCTCCATCAAGAAAGTAGTCCCGCTTCTCGTCGATCCTATTATTAGGGTAGTGTTTGCGATATCATTGTTAGTCTGGCGGGATACCAAATTGATCAGAGTAGAGACTACTCGACGATATACTTTATATAATATCAGATTTCTATACTTCATTGATACAATTCTTATAGATCAATAATAATCGATTTATGATAGATTGAGAGGAATAATTATCTAGTACATGTTGTCTGATTTTTGTTAAATCTATATTGTCATAAGTGGTCATTATGTCCATGAGAGCACCTGAGATTTGGCGGATATCCGTTTTTGATGTTTCTATACACCCATGTTCGATGACAGTATGTTCTGGTCCTCCGGATCTCGTGTATATAATAGGCAGAGCACAACTCATCGCTTCTATTATTGTAATGCCAAATGTCTCTTCGAAGCTGAGTGAAACATAGGCATGTGCTCGATTGTATATGGCAGGCAGTTCGGCATTTGGGCGCTGGTCCTGGAGAAGCACCTGGTCCGATAGTTTATTGGCAGTTATGAAATTTTCTGCATCTTTTCTTAGAGGTCCTCGGCCAATAATATGCAGATGTGTATTTTTATTTTTTAATGCTTGGAATGCTTTCAATAGCCGCATTACACCTTTGTTCTCATCTAGATCTCCTATGAATAGAAACCTGAATGGACTGGTATCTTTTTTTTCTTTATTGGGCTTGAAGACATCAGTATTTACAATATTTGGGAGGATTTGGACTTTATGATTTGTAAAGTTCCCCTCCAGTATTTCAGCCAACTTATGACCTACTGCAAGTACTTGTTTTGCATTTTCTAATACTTTCTTTAAATATGACTGCTTCCAACTGGCTAAGGTCATACTCTGAATAGAGGAATTATGAATCGTTACAATATAGGGGATACCCATTTTCTTATTAATATACCAGCCTGCATATGCTCCATAGTGGTCATGGCAATGAATTATGTCATACTTGTTCTTTTTATGATTCTTTTTGAAAAATAGATAATACTGATGTGCCCATATTTTCAAAAGTGTCTCATTTTTATTTGGCGGATAGAAACTTGTTTTTTTGTGAACAGTTAGCTGTCCATCTGCTTTAGTTTCAGTCTTTGGTACGATTCCCCGTTCTAGCAGAAGGACATTTACCTCATGGTGTTTAGCCAAAGCACTAGCTTGTGCCTGCACAAATATTCCATAGAGTGGACTTTTTGCAGTTGGGTACCAAGATGAGAGAATCGCTATTCGCATTGTGTTTTATTAATTAAATTCTCCGATGCATGCGTCGGAGTCAAAAAAAACCGAATTCCGGCCTTAAGGGTGGAATTTTATTGACTAGTGTTCCATCCGTTTGTGGAGGCTAATCAAAATTGAGGATCTTTATTATTGCGGCTAAACTATAACATTTTTAGATAACCTAGAAGTGAAGTCTAATCCAAACCCAATTGTGCAGAAAACAATATCTCATGCACCGTCGCATTTTCTTTTGTTTGATTCTTGATAATCCAAAGTCCTTTTTTTACATGTTTGAATCCACATGCAAGCATAAGCTCACTATTAGACTTACTAACTTCATTAGTATCAAATAACCATTGCTCAATAATTATAGTGCCTTTATTAAATAACTTCTTTTGCACTTCTACGATGTGTTCAGATCTATCATCAATGGAAACATCTGTATGGAAATAAGAAGATAACCAACGACACTTTTTACCATTATAAGTGATAAGTGTGAGTGCCTTTATTTCATTGCTTTCATTTTTTAATGCAAACACTTTCCAATTCTGTACTTTCGGATTGTCCCGCAACCTCCAATGAATGATGTCTTTAGATAGAATGGGCACTTGGATATCTTGATATTGTTGTGCTAAGGATTTGCCAAAATCTTCGATGCTTTCAAAATCTTTAATAGAGCTCGTACTGTAAGTACTTGGGTGGATATTTGATTTCCTTTTTGTAAATAATGAAAAGTTTAGTCTGTTATAAAGTAACGTTTTAGCCCAAACTTTTTTTTCATTTTTGAATAATGAAGGAGACACAAAACCTTTCACGGATGCTACTACATTAAATCGTTTTTCAGATGGTAACCCTGTGCGTTCTAGGATTGTTTTTTTATCTGTTAATCCCCAAATTGGTGTTTCATTGATGAAGTCAAAAACCATTTGATACAATTTTTTATAAACACCTTTTCCGCGATAGTCGATATGAATGAGAGAGTCTTCAGACTTGTACATATCGACTGTTTTATTAGATTTCCAACATTGATACTTTACTATTCCTTGCATTCCTACAACGACATTATCGACAGTAGCAATAAATAAGGTGCCTTTACCCATTGGGTTATCTTCATATAACCATAGAAGGTCAGAAACGGATCTCTTTGATTGATAGGCATTATTATACAAGACGAGTATTGCTTCGTATTCCTTTACTGTCGCTTGCTTATATTTTATGTTTTCAATCAATTATTTTCGTTCTTCTTAGTAGTAATTGGAGTTTGGTAGTCTAAATCCATCCATAAAAGTAATTTAATAATATCTAATGGACTTAATCTGCAAATCTGGAATTTGATTTATTTTAATTTATCTTAGCCATGATAAATTATTTTAGATAAAACATTAAATACAATAGTAATGGCAATAATGAAAGTGATAGAAATCCTATCAAACTCAAACGAAAGCTGGGAAGATGCAACTGCAAAAGGAATCGCTAAAGCATCAAAATCTGTAAAGGGAATAAGATCTGCATTTGTACAGAGTCAAAGTGTAACTGTAAAAGATGGAGAAGTAGATGAATACAGAGTGAATCTAAAGGTTACTTTTGAAGTGAAGTAAGCTGCTTTATTTGCAAACTTTAGTCGGATTAAAGTCGGCTAGAGAAAAGACCAAATCGTTACTATTTAATTTAAAATGGTAACGATTTTTTTTGGTTTGATACTTAAATTCTTCGATGCTTGCTTCGGGGTTATAAAAAAGATGTTTTTCATAAAAACGCCTTACCACAAAAAGATCCGTTTTCCGACCTTTAGGTTGAAAGAATTTTGGCGAATGCTCCATCCGCTTGCGGTGTGGTAGTCAAAATTTAGGACCTTTTTTACTATTAATTTGTCTCATTTGTTTTTTGATCTATCTCATGCTTGAATCTGCGACATAATGTAGCTCATACTTTTAGATGATATTGAAGTCGATCTATTAAGGTAGCACCTCTCCATAATTCAATGCCATATTGACACCTAAATTGGCAGTGTTTTCCCAATCAAAAGGACATAATTGGAATTAAGTATCGAATGTCCTGCAATATTGACAGTGAATTTGTTAGTGGCACTAATTGTGCAATAAATCAAACGACAAAAGGAAATTTAATTAATCAATATAAAACACATTTTATCTATGAAGCCAATCAATGATAGAGTAGTAGTGAAAGCTGCACCAGCAGAAGAAAAAACAGCAGGTGGAATCATCATACCTGATACTGTAAAAGAAAAGCCTCAGAAAGGTGAAATCGTAGCAGTAGGTCCTGGTAAAGATGATGTAAAAATGACTGTAAAGAAAGGTGATACAGTATTGTACGGAAAGTATGCAGGTCAAGAGATCAGCTACAAAGGTGAAGAGTATCTCATAATGAGAGAAGACGATATCTTAGTAATTATCTAAGACAAAGAATAGGCTGCTTTTATTGCGGCTGTTTTTATTTGGTAGTGGTTAATCCCATTTACCCATCAATATTTAATAAAACTAAAAATAATATATAATGGCAAAGCAAATAACCTTTGATTCTGATGCGAGAGCAAAATTGAAATCAGGAATCGATGCATTGGCTAGCGCTGTAAAAACTACGCTAGGACCAAAAGGAAGAAACGTAGTAATACAAAAAAGCTTCGGAGCACCACAGATCACTAAGGATGGTGTTACAGTTGCAAAAGAAATCGAACTAGAAGACCCAATCGAAAATATGGGTGCTCAGATGGTAAAAGAAGTAGCTTCAAGAACTGCAGATGCAGCGGGTGATGGTACGACAACTGCCACTGTACTAGCTCAAGCTATGGTAACAGCAGGTATGAAGTACGTAGCTGCAGGTGCTAATCCAATGGACCTCAAAAGAGGAATGGATAAAGCAGTAGAAACTGTAGTAGCTGATCTTGCTAAGCAATCAGAGAAGATCGGAAACGATTTCGCTAAGATTCAGCAAGTAGGTTCTATCTCTGCGAATAACGATGAAGAAATCGGTTCATTAATCGCGGATGCGATGAAAAGAGTAACTAAAGATGGTGTAATCACTGTTGAGGAAGCTAAAGGAACTGATACATATGTAGATGAGGTATTAGGTATGCAGTTTGACAGAGGATATTTGTCTCCGTACTTTATCACTAACTCTGAAGACATGACTACAGAGTATGATAATCCTTACATCTTGATTCATGATAAAAAAATCTCAAACGTACAGGATATACTTCCAGTATTAGAGAAAGTTGTAGCTGCAGGAAGACCATTATTGATCATTGCTGAGGATGTAGAATCTCAAGCATTAGGTACATTAGTAGTCAACAGACTGAGAGGTGGACTGAAAGTAGTAGCTGTAAAAGCTCCAGGATTCGGTGATAGAAGAAAAGCTATGCTTGAAGATATCGCGATACTAACAGGTGGTACTGTAATCTCTGAGGAGAAAGGGTACAAACTTGATAATGCTGATATATCTCTTCTAGGATCTGCTGCTAAAATTACTATCGACAAAGATAATACGACAGTAGTAGAAGGTGCTGGTAAAAAAGCGGATATCAAAGCAAGAATCGGACAAATCAAATCTCAAATCGAGACGACTACTTCTGATTATGATAAGGAGAAACTTCAAGAAAGATTAGCAAAGCTTGCTGGTGGAGTTGCTGTACTATATGTAGGTGCAATGACAGAAGTGGAAATGAAGGAGAAGAAAGATAGAGTAGATGATGCACTTCATGCAACAAGAGCTGCAGTAGAAGAAGGTATCGTACCAGGAGGAGGAGTTGCCTTAGTAAGAGCAATCTCTAGTCTAGAGAAACTTAAAGGTGCTAATGAAGACGAAGATATGGGAATCCAGATCGTAAGAAAGTCTTTAGAATCTCCATTGAGAACAATCTCTGACAATGCAGGTGTAGATGGATCAGTAGTACTATACAATGTACTATCTAAGAAAGGATCTAATGGATACAATGCGAGAACAGATGTATACGAAGA
>CALKXE010000241.1 GCA_938003955.1 uncultured Saprospiraceae bacterium
CCTGTACAGCAATATACTGGCGAGATCGATATCGAAGAAGTTACCCTAAAAGTATACTTCAAAGATGGTGAGATGCACAGTCAATACTACGAAGATGATCATAAGACCTACGGATACGAAAACGGCGACTATGCCCTATCCTATCTACAGCTGAATGGATCAAATGACTCACTCATACTGACTCAGACCAAAGAAGGTACGCATGAAGTTAGAATCAAGACCTATGCATTGCAGATCATAGGTTTACCTTTCGGAATGGCTCACATCAACATCGATAATGGTGGAGATCAAGCTATCCTAGCTATGGCCAATGACGAAGGAAAGATCGTTGTACCAGCAGGATTTAATAGTATCGTGATTAAGTAAATACTTCTAGTACTATAGAATAACGAAGCCCGTTGCTGTGAAGTGATGGGCTTTTTTTGGGAGGGTGATGATGTATTGTGAGATGACCTAAATCATGACTCTTTTAATTTTTATGAAATATTCTGGAGATTCAGGTACCTTCTGAGCTACTCTCAAGGCGTTCTTTAGCTTCTATTAAAGCTTGACTAAGTTTGCTTTCAAGTAATTCTTTAGAAGGTAATTCAGTCCAATATTCCGCTACCATAATGCCATCTTTATGCATTTCTAGTAATTCAATTTTCTCATTCGATGCTTCAGCACAAAGGATTAAGCCAATTGGACTTTCTTCTCCTTCCTGTCGTTCGTATTTATCGAGCCATTTTAGATACAACTCCATTTGGCCTTTATATTTAGCCTTGAATTTGTCGATTTTAAGTTCTATAACTACTAGACGTTTTAGTTTCCTATGGAAGAATAATAAATCTAAATAATGATCATCCCCGTCTATTATCATTCTTTTCTGTCTCTCCACAAATGTAAATCCACTTCCTAATTCTAGAATAAATAGTTCCAATTCTTTAAGAATGGCCAACTCCAAATCACTTTCTAAATAACCATTTGATAGCTTGAGAAAATCTAGCAAGTACGGATCCTTAAATATCCCCTTCTCTATTTTTTGACTGTTCGCGACCTGCATATCAGCTGACGTTGTTCTCTCGAAGGCTTTTCTACTTATTTCTTTACGAAGACTACGGACACTTAAACTACTTGAAATAATAACCCCTTCATAAAACCTCTTTGCTTTCGGATCTTTTAATGGCAGCAAGGTCAATATATGCGACCAACTCAAATGTCGTGACAGTGTAACGACATTTTCATACTCTGGATATTGTTCAGCAAATTGCATCATCCTTCTCAAGTTCTTAATTTCATACGTTCTTCCGAATCTGTTCACTAATTCTCGTGACACTGTAACGACAATTTGCTTTCCGTATTCGCCCCTTTGTCCATTCAAGTTATCCAATCTTATACTCTGTCCAATTTTCCAAAATAGTATTGTTAAAGAGCTGTTGGCAAATGAAAAGGCCTGATCCTTAGCATCTTCTACTAGAACAATTAACTTACTAAGTAATAATTTATTTTCAGAGATGTCCATATTCTTTGCTACTATTCACTGCTAAGGTAATATTTTATTGATTTTTATGGAGTATTACGTATCTGAACGAATTTGTGAAATATTTCAAATTTAATGATAGTCAATCTGACACCATCCTCACGTGATATACTACGCTTTTCCCCATGCATCACCAGTTATTATATTGCATCTATTATTTATTTTATCACCCTACATTCAACCCGTAAAGGAAAGATTTTGATGGAATAAAATTTTGTCCATCATAAATTTAGGACTTTTAAAATTAAAACGTTTTCTAGGTCTTAAATGAGACTGTTTATATTCCTCCTACTGCATATGACCACACATCAAATCTAAACTGGTCCTTATATTTCATGTATTCATCCATTTGTTGGATGTAGATCTGTTTTACTTCTTCTTGATTCAAAAAAATACTTTTGTGTAAGCCCACATCTTCAGTGCTAATACCTTCATCCTTTAATACTTCACTAGCAATAATACTATTTACCTCCAATGCTAATTCGTGTATTTTTTCTGGTGAAAGATTACGTTTAGCAAGTTCATCTTTAACACGGATTTTATCTTGTTCACCCATATTTTGATTGCGTTCGATAATTTCGATTAATGCCTTGCCATCAAGCTGCATAATGTCTTTGATTTGTTCCATTGTTTTTAATTTTATTGTGATTAGCGATCATCTAGCTTGTGTCTGGTCGGTTATGTTTTCAATAGTTATTGGATACGATATTGAATTAGTATTTTTTTCGTTGATCTTCAATTGATTTAGTTGCTTTACATGCTCGTCTTCATCTTCATTGATTATATTATTTATCATTAATAAATGGTAAGTAATTAACCACTTGACCTTCTTTAAATAAAAATTATTTTTTCCTATTTTTTTGTGAATTAACCTACCTTCTAAGTCTAGATATGCATTAATAGGCAAGTCTATATGCGTATTAAATTCATCAAATAGATTAGGGTATTTCATAACTTAAAAGTACACGTTTTATACATTTATTAGACCTGAATAGATGATGTAATTGCAGCTAACGTCCCAGTGACATGCGGCGTGCTGACGAAGGAAGCATGATCGTCATGTCACATGTTCTACCTCGCTTCCTTATTTAATTCCCAATGCTTAATCTCTTTCCGTCCGGTTAGACTTTTATCACTAATTAATAATTCATAGTCGTTTAGTCTTTTCAGATAGTCTTTCTTCTCTAAAGTGATAATTAACGCTTTGTGAGTTAGTTTTTCTAAACTTAAATCTATATTCTCCCAATCGTTATGTTCGATGACTAAATTTCCTGTATTTGTATATTTGAATTTAGCAATTCCCATTTGATCTGAAATAGATTCCTGAACTACATTTCCTTCTACTTTTATTTGACAGCGAACTCCTTCCAATCGCCCCCAATCCTTTCCTTTAACCATGAATTCATATTCATTACTAGATGTTTGTGGTGGAACCTCTATTGTATATGATTTTTCATTAGTCAATTGAGAATCAAGTATAAGGTTTTCGCCAACAACGTTATAATTACCACTAATTTTAATAGCTTCTTGATCTAGTTCCAAAACACTCCTTGGCATACTCAGAAGAAATGTTTTATCTTTTGCAAGTTCTAATGAGACGTCATATTCACTTGAATAATTTCCAATTAAATTAGAATTGCTCTTACAAGCTAAAAGCATTGTTGTTATAACTAAAAGGTAAATTTTCATTTTGGTCATTTGGTATTTTGCTTTTTTCATTAATGAGGTAGAACGTATAATGTTATCGATCGTCTCTCTGAAGTACGAAGAGATATGATCTGATATCTAGTGTTATAGTCAGTGTATTACTTTGATAAGTTTGGATTTACTTAGGTTTATATCTTTCTCAAATTTCAAGGTTAAATGTTTCAATGGTTTGTACAAATCAATGAAATGCAAGTCACTTTTGGATTGCTTGTCATCAGTTATTGATTGGATGTGTTCTTTAAATGAAATTACGCTTGGTTCTTTTTCGCTTATAAAGTACTTGTGTACATCTATATCGTAATCACCTCTGCCAAAAGCAAATTCCAAAGACTGTTTAGTATCCTCATCTAGATTAAGATCTTCCAACTCTTGATAATGCAAACTTCTATAT
>CALKXE010000242.1 GCA_938003955.1 uncultured Saprospiraceae bacterium
CAGTATGTGAGCCATGTGTTAATCCAGTATTGACAGTAGGAAATACAGAGTGTGAGGATAACATATATAGCATTACATTCTACAACAGCGCAGGAAGTACAGTAACTGCGAGTGCAGGAACAGTAGGATCTGGAGTTATTACAGGAATTCCAATTGGAACAGATGTAGTAATTACAGCGACAAGTACACCAGGCTGTGAGACAGTACTAGAGGCAACAGGCCCAGTAAACTGTCCAACAAACTGTGAGTATCCAGAAATGACAACGGGACAACCGTTATGTGATGGCACGGATGCATACGAAGTGAGTTTCACATGGGATGGCTTAGGTACATTCTCAAACAGTGCAGGAACGATCAGTGGCAATACGATCATCAATATTCCAATTGGAGTAGATGTAGTAGTTACGGCGACGAACGGAAGTTGTGTAGTTGAGGTAACGGTACCAGCACCAGAAGGGTGTGAAGATCCATGTGTTAATCCAGCAATTAGTTTAAGTGGACCGATCTGTGCGATCAATGGAACGGCGTTCTATAGTGTAAACTATACAGCGACACCAGGTTCAACGATTAGTGTAAATGCAGGAACAGATATAGGCACAGGAATAGTAGGCATACCATCAGGTACTGATTTAGTAATTACGGCAAGCATAGCGGGTTGTGAAGATAAAGTAGTAACTGTACCGTTTGCAGATTGTGCAGAATGTATCAAGCCAGTCTTGACAGTAGGAGATACAGATTGTGAAGGCGCAACGTATAGTGTTATTTTCTACAACAGTGTAGGAAGTACAGTAACAGCGAGTGCAGGCACAGTAGGATCTGGAGTTATTACAGGGATTCCATTAGGAACAGATGTAGCGATTACAGCGACAGTAGATGTTGATTGTTCTACGGTACTTACAGTAGTAGGCCCAGCGACATGTCCAGATGATTGTGAATTCCCAGGCTTGAATGTAGGCCAACCATTATGTGACGGTACATCTATGTATGAGGTATCATTCACATGGGACGGATCAGGAGCGATCAATGCGAGTGCAGGAGTTATTAGTGGAAGTAATGTGATCAATATTCCGATAGGGACAACGATGACGATAACAGCAACAGATGGCGATTGTATTACAGAAGTAGTAGTAATCAGTCCAGAGAATTGTGATGATCCATGTGAGAATCCAGATATTAGTTTGAGTGGACCGACGTGTGCTACAGATGGTACAGCGTTCTACACGGTGAACTATACATCGACAGCGGGATCGACAGTGACGAGTAATTTTGGAACTGTAGTATCAGGAGTTATCACAATGATACCATCAGGCCAGGACGTAACGATAACAGTTACAAAAGCGGGTTGTGATGATAAAGTAGTAATAGTACCGGCTGCAGTTTGTATTGGGAACTTTGATTTAGCGTTGACAAAGAGTTTAACAGCTGGACAGAGTGGACCATTCGGCAATGGATCTACAGTAACGTTTGATATTACAGTAGAGAATCAAGGCGAAGTAGCTGCGGATAATATAGAGGTGATCGATTATTTACCAAGTTGTTTTGTATTGACAGATCCAAATTGGACAGACAATGGAGACGGTACGGCGAGTATAGTATTGAATGTAGGAGATGAATTGGCTGCGCCATTGGCACCAGGAGCTTCATATGTACAGACGATTATCGTACAGTTGGATAACTGTTCAAATGGATCAATCGTCAACTATGCAGAGATATCGGATGCGACAGATGAAAATGGCGATCCAGTAGATGATATCGATAGTACACCAGATGATACGAATGGGAATGATGCTGGTGGTAATCCAGATGGAGCGAGTGATGATGTAAATGATGGAGACGGAACAGGAACGCCAGGCGACGATGATCCGACTACAGATGAAGATGATCATGATCCAGAGGTGATAGAAGTAGATAATGTACCAGCTGACTTTGATTTAGCGTTGACCAAGACGTTGACAGCTGGACAAACAGGACCATTTGGCAATGGATCTACAGTAACGTTTGATATAATAGTAGAGAACCAAGGTGATGTAGCTGCGGATAATATAGAGGTGATCGATTATTTACCAAGTTGTTTCACATTGGCTGACGGAAATTGGACAGACAATGGAGATGGTACGGCGAGTATCGTATTGAATGTAGGGGACGAATTGGCTACGCCATTGTTACCAGGCACTGAATACGTACAGACAATCACGGTTACATTAAATAACTGTGCAAATGGGGCGATCGTCAACTATGCAGAGATTGCAGATGCGACGGATGGCAATGGCGGTACAGTAACAGATGTAGATAGTACACCAGATGATACGAATGGGAATGATGCTGGTGGTAATCCAGATGGGAATAGTGATGATGTAAATGATGGAGACGGAACAGGAACGCCAGGCGACGATGATGCGACTACAGATGAAGATGATCATGATCCAGAGGTAATCCAAGTAGATAATGTACCAGTTGATTTTGATTTAGCATTAGTTAAAACATTGACAGCTGGACAAACAGGACCATTTGAAAATGGATCTAGTGTTACATTTGATATCATAGTAGAGAATCAAGGCGATATCGCTGCGGATAATATCGAAGTGATCGATTACTTACCAAGTTGTTTCACATTGGCTGATGGAAATTGGACAAACAATGGAGATGGTACAGCAAGTATCGTATTGAATGTAGGAGATGAATTGGCTGGACCATTGGTACCAGGAGGTACATATGTACAGACAATCACAGTTACATTAAATAACTGTGCAAATGGGGCGATCGTCAATTATGCAGAGATTGCAGATGCGACGGATGGCAATGGCGATCCAGTGACAGATGTAGATAGTACACCAGATGATACGAATGGGAATGATGCAGGTGGTAATCCAGATGGAGCGAGTGATGATGTAAATGATGGAGATGGAACAGGAACACCAGGGGATGATAATGCATCAACAGATGAAGATGATCATGATCCAGAAGTAATTCAAGTATTGGGATGTGAGTATCCAGAATTGACTGCAGGAAATACTGATTGTAGTGGAACGACTTATGATATTACATACTACACAAGTGTTGGAACTACAGTTACAGCAAGTGCAGGAACGATATCAGGTAGTAAAGTAGTAGGCATTCCATTAGGAACGGATGTTGTATTGACAGCCTTTACGACAGCGGGCTGTGAGACTACGTTGACAATAGAAGGACCGAGTACATGTCCAACGAACTGTGAGTATCCAGAATTAACATTGGGACAACCAATCTGTGATGGTACGACGAGTTACGAAGTATCATTTACATGGGATGGGGCCGGATCATTGAATACGAATGTAGGAACTGTGTCAGGTAATACAATTACAGGCATTCCATTAGGAATCAATGTAACGGTAAGTGCAACGAACGGACTATGTGTTACACAAATAAGTGCAGTAGCACCAGAAAATTGTACAGTAGAATGTGAGAATCCCGACATCAGTCTAAGTGGACCGATCTGTAATGGTACAGCGTTCTACACTGTTAATTTCACAACTACCTCAGCGGATGTTGTTGTAACGAGTGATTTTGGAGTTGTAGGCAATGGTATAGTAACCAACATACCAACAGGACAGGATGTTACGATAACGGCAACGATCCCAGATTGTGACGATGAAGTTATCTTAGTACCGTTCCCATTATGTGAAGTATGTGAGCTACCAGTCTTATCAACATTAGGAGTTGATTGTTCAGGAGGAACATATTCAATCATATACTACAACAGTGCAGGAAGTACAGTAAGTGCGAGTGCAGGAGTTGTTGGATCTGGTACAGTAACAGGTATCCCATTAGGAACAGATGTAACGCTTACGGCGACAACAGTACCAGGGTGTGATACTGAGATATTAGTAACAGGACCAGAGACCTGTCCAACAGATTGTGAATTCCCAGTAGTAACAGTAGGACAACCTATCTGTGATGGCACGAGTGAATACGAAGTGAGTTTCACATGGGATGGTGTAGGATCATTCACGAACAATGTAGGAATAGTAGGAACGAATTCAGTATTCAATATACCATTAGGGACCGACTTAGTAATTACGGTAGTGAATGGAGATTGTGTATCAGAAGCTACAGTAGTTAGTCCTACAGATTGTGATGAGCCATGTGTTAATCCAGCGATTAGCTTAAGTGGGCCAGAATGTGCGATCAACGGGGACATGGAATATAGTGTAAACTATATGTCATCAACTGGGGCGACAGTAACGGCAGACTTTGGAACAGTAACAAGTACATCAATAACAGGCATACCGTCTGGACAAGATGTAACAGTTACAGTAAGTCTAGCTGGCTGTGATGATAAAGTAGTAGTAGTACCAGCTGCAGATTGTTCACAAGACTTTGATTTAGCATTGGTTAAAACATTGGCAGCGGGACAGTCAGGCAATATACCTCCGGGAGGATCAGTAACGTTTGAAGTTACAGTATTCAACCAAGGAGAAGTAGCTGCGGATAATATAGAAGTAATAGATTACATGCCATCATGTGCCTTATTGAATGATCCAAGTTGGACAGACAATGGCGACGGAACGGCAAGTATTATCTTGAGTGTAGCGAATGGCGGCTTAGCGGCTGCATTAGCACCGAATCAACAAGTAAGTGTACCTATCACATTAGATATGAATACATGTACGGGATCGGTAACGAACTATGCAGAGATTACAGATGCGACGGATGAGGATGGAGATCCAGTAACGGATGTAGATAGTACACCGGATACTGATCCAGACAATGATCCATTAGGCGATGATAATCAGACAGATGGCGACGGGACAGATGATGAAGATGATCATGATCCAGAGACTGTGGTAATAGACCCAGTAGCTGCGGATGATTTTGATTTAGCATTGATCAAGACGTTATCAAATAGTCAAAGTGAGCCAGTAATGAATGGTGATGATGTTACATATGACATCACAGTATTCAACCAAGGCGATGTAGCTGCGGATAATATAGTAGTGACGGATTATATGCCATCATGTATGATATTAAATGATGCTGCATGGACAGACAATGGAGATGGAACAGCACAGAGAATGTTAAGTGTTGCGAATGGCGGTTTAACAGCACCATTACAACCAGGAAGTTTGACAACAGTAAGCGTTACCTTACAATTAGTAGATTGTAGTAACGGGACTACGACAAACTGGGCAGAGATCAGTGAAGCGACAGATGGCAACGGAGATCCAGTAACGGATATCGATAGTACGCCAGATACGACGAACGATGATCCATTTGGTAATGATGATCAGACAAACGGAGATGGCACAGATGATGAAGATGATCATGATCCAGCCGATATCGAAGTATTGAATGATGAGGAGCCAGAGGAGTTTGATTTAGCGTTGATCAAAGTATTAGCGTCAGGACAAAGTTCGACAGTAATGACAGGAGATTTTGTAGACTACGAGATCTATGTAATCAACCAAGGAGATATACCAGCTGATAATATATCAGTAGTAGATTACCTACCAAGTTGTTTCACATTAGCTGACCTAGATTGGACAGATAATGGAGACGAGACAGCGAGCATCACATTAAGTGTAGCGAATGGTGGGTTGACAAGTGCATTATTACCAGGAACGAGTGTAGCGATTCCAATCACACTTCAAGTAGGAATGTGTAGTGGAACGATGCAGACGAACTTTGCAGAGATTACAGATGCTACGGATAACAATGGAGATCCAGTAGATGATATAGATAGTACACCGGATGATAATGATGGTAATGATCCATATGGAGAAGACGATCAGACAGACGGAGATGGCACAGATGATGAAGATGATCATGATCCAGAGACAGTAACAGTACAGGATGAGTTAGAAGATCAGTTTGATTTAGCATTGACAAAGACTTTACCATTCGGACAGTCAGGAACAGTACCGACGAATAGTGTAGTAACGTTCAATGTGAATGTATTCAACCAAGGTAATATAGCTGCGGATAATATAGAGATCATAGATTACCTACCATCATGTGCACAATTACAAGATCCAAATTGGACAGATAATGGAGACGGAACGGCAAGTATTACCTTAAGTGTTGCGAATGGCGACATGGTAGTACCATTACCACCGGGCCAACAGTTGACAATCCAAGTAACAATGGACTTTTCAGGTTGTGCAGTAGGAAGTCATACGAACTTTGCAGAGATTGCGGATGCTACAGATGACATGGGTAACCCTGTGAATGATATCGATAGTGATCCAGATAGTGATCCAGACAATGATGTATATGGGGATGACAACCAAACGAATGGCGACGGAGTAGATGATGAAGATGATCATGATCCAGAAGTGATAATGATTAGCCCAATCGTAGATCCAGAGTTTGATTTAGCGTTGATCAAGACATTGGCAGCGGGACAAGCATCGAATGTAGCGAATGGTAATATAGTAGTGTTTAACATTACGGTATTCAACCAAGGAAATGTAGCTGCGGATGATATCGAGGTAATCGATTACCTACCAAGTTGTTTCACATTAGTAGATCCCAACTGGTTCTATGATGCGAGTGACAATACAGCGGTACGCGTTTTAAGTGTAATAGGAGGAGATTTAGCGTCACCACTAGGACCAGGGATGAGTATAACAGTACCAATATCAGTACAGTTGAATGGCTGTCCAGTAGGACCAATCATTAACTGGGCAGAGATCGAGGAAGCAACAGATGGTAATGGAGATCCAGTAACGGATATCGATAGTACACCAGATGGTGATCAGACGAATGATGTATACGGAGACGACAACCAGTTAGATGGAGACGGGACAGATGATGAAGATGATCATGATCAAGAGATGGTACAAGTAATGCCAGAAGTTGATGAAGACTTTGATTTAGCGTTGATTAAGATCTTGGCACCAGGTCAAGTGAGTGAAGTTGTTGAAGGGGACTTCATCACATTCAGACTTCAAGTAACGAATCAAGGAGATGTTGCGGCGGATAATATCGCAGTAGTAGATTACTTCCCAGGATGTACAACATTAGCGGATGCTGATTGGACAGACAACGGAGATAATACAGCGAGTATAATGATGAGTGTAGCGAATGGCTACTTATTATCAGCATTGACACCAGGACAGAGTGTAAATGTAGATATCAGATTATTAGTTGGGGATTGTGTAGCTGGTGAGCAGATCAACTTTGCAGAGATTACATCTGCGACAGATGGAGCTGGAGACCCAGTAACAGATATCGATAGTACACCGGATGATAATCCAGATAACGATACGTACACGACGGATAATGAAACGGATGAAGATGGAATGAATGGCGGAGATGAAGATGATCATGATCCAGAGATCTTTACGATCACACCGATGTTTGATTTAGCATTAACCAAGACGGTAACGTCAATGGGACCATATAGCTTTGGAGATAATGTTGATTTTGCGATCACAGTATACAACCAAGGAAATGTACCAGCGGACAATATCGAGATTACGGATTACATGCCAATTGGATATACGTTTAATGCTGCGGATAATGCAGGTTGGACAGATAACGGAGATGGAACCTTGACATACGTTGAGACGACATTGTTAGATGTAAATAGCAGTACAGTAGTACCATTGACATTAGAATTAGTACAGACATCAGGCGGAAGTTCTGATTGGATTAACTATTCAGAGATCAGTGATGCGACGGATGAAGATGGCAATCCACAAGAAGATGTAGATAGTCAAATGGATGATTTCCCAGACAACGATAATGATGTTGTACCAGGCGATGATAATGATGATGTGATAGATGAAGATCCAGGAACACCAGGAGAAGATGATGAAGATGATCATGATCCAGCTGGAGTTGATGTATTTGATTTAGCACAAATCAAGACAACATTAGATGAAGGGCCATTTACTTATGGGGATGTAATCACATATAATGTTACAGTATACAACCAAGGAAATATAGCTGCGACGAATGTAGTCGTGAATGATTTCTTACCATGTGGGTTGAAGTACTTATCATCAAATGATGGAGACTGGAGTTACAATGCAGGAACAAGCATAGCAACGACGACATTCACAGGAATTATTAATCCAGGAGCATCGGCAACAGTAAGTCTACAATTAGAAGTAGATGAATGTACGGTGAACTCACAAGATGGATGGACGAATGTATCAGAGATAGAAAGTGCAACGGATGATGAAGGGAATCCACAAGAGGATTCAGATAGTGATCCAGATAACGATCCTAACAATGATGGCGATCCTGATGATGATGAGATTGATGGAGATCCAAATGATCCAAATAATCCAGATGAAGATGATCACGATATAGAGATCATCGAGATATTTGATCTTGCACTACAGAAGATGTTGACAACAGAAGGACCATATGCATATGGAGATATCCTAGAGTTTAATATCAATGTAATCAATCAAGGTAACGTGAATGCGTTCAATGTACAAGTATCAGATTACATACCATCAGGTTACGAGTTTGATAACGGAATGAATGTAGGTTGGACATATGTTACAGGCTTAGCACAGACGACAGTACCATTTGTAGCTGCAGGAACGACAGAGAATGTAACAATCAGATTGAAATTGATTGAGACAGGAGCTGGCGGAAGTGATTACTACAACGGAGCGGAGATCAGTGATGCAGATGATAACACAGATCCAACGGATGAAGATCCAACGGATGCGGATAGTGATCCAGATGCAGATCCAGACAATGATAATGATGTAACACCGGGCGACGACAACGATGATGTTGTTGATGAAGATCCGAATGATGAGGGAGAAGATGATGAAGATGATTCAGATCCAGCGGGCCCACAATTCTTTGACTTGGCGCAGATTAAGCAGCCAATGCTGACAGGACCAGTAGCGTTCGGAGATGTTATACCATACATGATTACAGTAATAAATCAAGGAACAATAACAGCTACGAATGTAGATGTGATTGATTACCTACCATGTGGATTAGAATATGTATCAAGTAACAATGCCTTAGGGTGGACATATGATGCAGCGACACAGACAGCGAGAACAACAATCGCTGGACCGATCGCTCCATCCGCATCAGCACAAATAGTATTCTACGCAAGAGTAGTAAACTGTAGTGATTCAGAAGATGCATGGACGAACTTCAGTGAGATTACAGGAGCGGAAGATGAGAATGGCGATCCACAAGATGATGTGGATAGTGATTCAGATGACGATCCGAACAATGATACAGGAGGAGATCCAAATACAGATGATGATGATAACATAAATGGGGACGGCGACTGTGGAGATTGTATCCAAACAGTAGAAGTACCAGTGAATGGAGTTACCGCATCAGTAGTAAGTGCAGTATATGTAGATGGCAGTGTGTTAGCATTACCAAACTACCCATACGACTTGAACAATCCAGCGCAAGCGGCACAGTTTTTAGCTGATTGCTTAGCACTAGGATATGATGTAACAGAAGACTACGATGCAGCAACAGGAATCTTATCGATTTCAGTATTGTATCCAGGCGAGAACTTCGAAAGCTTCAACTTCAATGGAGGAGAAGAGTACTACTTCACATGTAGTGCATGTAATACTGTATCAGATGAAGATGATCATGATCCAGCATTCATACCGGTATTTGATTTAGCACTACGTAAGACAGTAGATGATAAAGGACCATATGATGAAGGCGAGTTAGTAGAGTATAACATAGATGTCTTCAACCAAGGAAATGTAGCTGCGTACGATGTACTGGTAACAGATTACTTAAATGAAGGATACTTATTTGATGCTGCGGGTAATGCAGGATGGTCACAGACTGGGGACTTAGTACAGACGACAGTAGCTGGACCGATTGCACCGGGAGATAGCGTTAGATTGACACTTTACTTAGAGATCTTCATACCAGAAGGAGCGACACAACATAGTTGGTACAATGAGGCAGAGATCTCAGGAGCGAACGATGAGAATGGCGATCCACAGACAGATGCAGATAGTTATGCAGATACTGATCCAGACAACGATAATGAATTGGGAGACGGACCGGATGAAGATAACATCTTAGATGGCGACGGCAATGACAATGTAATCGACGAAGATATCAACGATCCATTTGGAAACGGGGATGATGACGAAGATGACAATGATGCAGCTGAAGTAATCGTAGTTGGAGGATTAGGAGATACAGTATGGAAAGATATTGACGGCGACGGAATCCAAGATGCAGGAGAGCCAGGAGTAGAAGGCGTAATAGTAACCTTGACAGATTGTGAAGGCAACGTTGTACAGACTGAGACGACAGATGCAGATGGATTCTACTTTTTCAATAATCTAGTACCAGGAGATTATCAAGTACAGTTTGATATCAGTAATTTACCAGAAGGCTGTGCGTTTACGCAACAGAACATTGGAAATGATGATACAGTAGATAGTAATGTAGATCTTAACGGGTTAGCTGCGTGTACGAATATCCAAGGAGGAGAGTATGACAGTACATTTGATGCTGGACTATTGATCCTTGTTAACATTGGAGATTTTGTATGGCATGATTTAGATGGCGACGGAATCCAAGATGCGGGCGAACCAGGAATAGAAGGAGTATATGTTTACTTGTTTGATGAGAATAATAATCTTGTAGAAATGACGATGACAGATGCAGACGGATATTACTTATTCGAGAACATCTATCCAGGAACTTACTTTATAGCGTTTGGCGATCCTGATGGATTTGAAGTAACGTTCCCTAATACGACAGCGGATGATATGGATAGTGATATCACAAACTTCATCTTAAGTCCATACGGAAGTACGACGGATCTATTCACAATTGACTACGGACAAGAAGATGATCTGACATTTGATGCTGGATATTACATGTGTGTACCGATCGGAGAATTAGTATGGTATGATCTAGATGAAGATAATATCCATGGTTCAGTAGAGAATGGAATTAATGGATTAACAGTTAATCTATATAGATTAGAGGGAGGAACATATATTTTATATGAAACTCAGATAACAAACCTTAAGCCCAATACGCCATCTGATGATGGATACTATAAGTTCTGTGCTCCACCGGGAACATATTATGTTGAAGTATTAATGCCACCATTAGGTTTAGTATTAGCACAAGCAAATCAAGTGAACGGATTAGCTCTTACAGATGCGAATGAATCGATTATAGATAGTGACATGACCAATGATTTTGGACAGAGCACGACGTCATCATTCAAAGTATTATCAGGAGAGTCAATCTGTAATATCGGAACAGGATTCTATCCAATGGCGACAGTAGGTAATAGAGTATGGCTTGATAGTAACCAGAATGGATTACAAGATGCTGGAGAAGATCCAGTAGCTAATGTGAAAATAAGAGCTATAGCTAAAGCTACAGGTGAAATAGTGAAAGAAACTGTATCGGATAATAACGGATTGTACGAGATTGATTACTTGAGACAAGAAGATTATTACCTGAAAGTTACGCCACCAAATGGCTATGGGATTACTAGTTCTGACAGTGATGATGATAGTATCGATAATGATATTGATCACACGAATG
This sequence comes from uncultured Saprospiraceae bacterium, assembly GCA_938003955.1. Lineage (GTDB taxonomy): Bacteria > Bacteroidota > Bacteroidia > Chitinophagales > Saprospiraceae > CAJXUU01. The sequence continues at coordinate 11,521 of CALKXE010000242.1, forward strand.
GACTGAATACTACAAGAACATACAGTATGAAACCAGGAATGGAACTTACAAGTGTTGATGTAGGAATAGTTTATGGAGTACTGCCAGTGACTTGGATAGATGTACTTGCTACAAGATTGGATGTTGAAAATGAGGTTACGTGGATTACTGCGGATGAAATAGATGCAAGTCACTTCATCGTTGAAAGAGCGTACAATCAGAATCTCCAATTCGAATCTATAGGGAGAGTAGAAGCTAACAACGAACTAGGGGAGAATAGATATTCTTTCATAGATGAAGAAAGTGAAAATTCCGGAACATACTACTATAGAATTAAACAAGTAGATTTAGACGGAACAAACGGCTACAGTAAAATGGTGTATGTCAAGGTAGAAAATGATAAGAATAGAATGTCAGTATCACCTAACCCAGCAATAAATAATGCTAATTTGAAAATTGAGTTAGCACTTGGTGAAGAGACAGATATTGCAATATTTGATAGAACAGGAAAGCTCGTAAGAACATATAAGCTGGCTTATGAGGCAGAAGGGTATTCTAAATCAATAGAGATTAGTGATCTAGATTCGGGAATATATACTATACGGTTGATACAAGGAGAATTAGAAATGCACAATAAGTTGATAATTGTAAAATAGAAATGAGGCAATAATTTAAATAGTATAATAGTAATACCTCCTTTGATTAATTTCAAGGGAGGTTTTTTTTTGCAAAAAAGATAATAATAGAGCGGATAAAATGTTTGTTTGATTTTCCGGGGCTTAAAGTCGTACTTATTGGGGATTTCGAATTATATTTGATGGCGTCTTTACGGTGTATTTAGGATCGAGATATGATGTAGGTATGTATTCTAGGTGTCTTTTTTATTTAATAAGGTAGTATAATATATGAAGATTTTAGTTTTTGACGATGATGTAATATTAGGCCAGGAATTTAAAAAGGTAATCGAAGGAATTTCAGATTTTAGCGTTGAGCTTTCATTGAATTGTCCCACACTATATGAAGGTGATATAACTTTATTCGATCTTATATTTCTTGATTATGTAAGACCAGGACAAAAGGATACTATTTCAACTATGTTTTTTCTTGATGAGAAGAATTTGGTGGAAAAGACTATTGTATACTCTTCAATGTTTGAAAATGAATCATTCGAAATATTAAAACCGTATAGTATTTTCTCTTTTATACCTAGGGATTCTTCTTCTCTGTTTTTAGAGCAATTAATCTTTTATTTTAATAAACAACAGCAGATACCGGACCTTAATGTAAATTATTCGAATGTAACTGATGTTGTCATTGTGAAAAAGGATAATTTCTATATAAAGATTAGCCTTAAGGATATACTTCATGTAGAAGTAGATAAAAAGAACTTGATCTATTATGTAGCGGATACTAATTACGTGGTTAGAAATTCTCTATCAAATTTCATTTTAAAGCATGGAGATTTATTTATTAGGATTCATGGAAAGCATGCGATTAATAAAAGGAGATTTTTGAAATTAGATTATAAAGATCAGGTCATATATCTTGAGAATGGAACAATATTGCCACTAAGTAAGTATTATAGATCAGAATTCTATGAATTATTTTCAATTATGAATTAATTGAAAATTGAGAGGTACAATACGTTTATGCGGTAAATATTAAAGTCCATTAATAGGCTAGTTAATTGATGTTCACGCAGTCCCAATTGGGGTAAATTGTATTCTATAAATAAATGAATCAGGTTCATTTATAGGAGATATTACAATTCCATCGGAGTAAGCTAGTTTTTGAATAATCGATAATCCAGACAATGAATCATCTGAAGCGCTTAGATGCGACAAAATTCTATTGTAATCGCTGTTGCTTATGGGATTGAATTGTTTGAAAACTAGTTCGTTTTCAGATGATAGTGAAACACTAATCTTCAATTTGTTGCCCTTGTCCGTATGTTTGAAACTATTGCTAATTAGATTTTCTAATATTTTACTAGTGATGACTTTGTTTTGCGTTATTACTATTAAACTTTGTACATCTACCTGAAGATCTATGTTTTGATATAATTTTCGATATAACTCAAAAGTATCCTCGATGATAAACGATGCATTGAAAGTGGACTTTGATTTATTTATTTGTTGTAGTTCACTTAAGAAAGTTATGTCATTTAATTTTAGCTTTATTTCTTGAAAAGTAATATCGTCTATTTTTCCACTCTCACGAACAAATACTTTTAATCTCTCAAGGTAATTTATATAGTCATGGTTAGCTATTCTAAAAAGAGACTTAGATTGTTCCATTCTATGAATTAATAATTCTGATTTAGCTTTCAAATCAGTGACTCTTTTTTTCCAAATATAAACGCCAATAATACCTGCCAAAAAGCCTAAAATCAAGGTTAAATACAGCCCTAGAACTTTTTTGTTTTGAAAGTCCTCCTTTATATTAGCCAACGAGGAAAAGGATTTATATTTTATAGTTTCTTTGTTTTTTTCTAAAAGGATTGTTTCAAAAAGTTGAATCAAAATTGTAGATGGCTGATAATTGAACTTTAATTTTTCTAGAGATAGATTGATCTGTTGTTTCTCCTCAATTGATAAATAGTCACGCATTAAATCATACATTGTGCGACTAGTCCAATAATTTTTTGATTCAAGACTACTCTTAATCCAAGAGAAATAATTCTCTTTGTTTTCTAAATTTTTATTTGCTTTCGCAATTTGAAAACGTAGTATTTTGCTTTCAAATTTAGAAATTTGGTTTAGGACAGGATATCCTTCATTGTTATTTAATATTTCTATTGCCTCGGCATATCGTTTTTTTGAGTAAGCATGTGAAGCATTAAGAAGTGAATAGTCTAGAGATTCTAATAATTCGTTATTTTCAGATGCTTTTTGAATACTTGGCATTAAACTGTCCATATTAGAATAGTCGCCGTTTTTGAAGTAAATCCATGCTTCCATATATTTAAATAACTCAAAATATATTGGCTTTCGTTTATTTAACTCCATTCTTAGCTTACAGAATCGTATCAGTTCTAAAGCGGTGGATAAGTTTCCTGTACTTATATAACAACTAATTAGGTTGAAGGATAATACGTTGAATGTAGAAGGATCAATAGGGATCTTATCAATTAAATGATAATTAAGTGCTTGTTCTAAGTGCTTAAGTGCTACAGCGTTATTATTTAATCCGATTGCATCATTACCAAGGTTTATATTTAATTTAATGGCACCGACTAAATCTTTGTTCTCTAAGCAATTGATTAATGCACGATTAAGAATAAATGTACTGACTTCGTGATTTCCAAACCCAGAGTAGGCCGAACTTAATTTCAAGTACAAAAGATAAAAATCTTGATGATTGAATTTTGCTGAATTGTTAAGTATGAAATGTTCGGTGTCTAGCAAGTCATCTAAACTTTTGCATGCTGCAGTTTCTATCAGTACAGCGGGTTTACGAACTATTAGCTTATAGTAATTTACAGAATCTTTGGATTCTAGGGCGGTCTGTATTAGATCCGTAATTCTATTTAATACATGTTTTTCTACGATGAGGTTTTTTGAGGCGTATAAGAAATATTCTAGGTCAAGTTCATTACCAGTTGATTTATCTCTTCCAAGTTGAGCTTTTAATCTAGTACTGATTGTACTTAAAGAATCAAGATATTGTACGGGGTTTAAGGCAGGAAGCGTTTGATTTAGCATCTCCACATAAGCCTCACTACTCATGCTAGAAGCTGGTTTGTTGCAGCCCATGGAGGATATAGTTATTATGAAATATATCCCTGTAGATATGATTATTCCTTTTGGCATTAATTTAATCTTTATCGTCTATTTAGATAAATATTATTATTATTTGGGGATAATCTCATAAAGTGGAATTCACTTAAAATCTGATTTGGCATTATGAAATTATTTCTAAAATCGAATAGATAATAAATAAGTAGAGAGATTACAAATCTGTTCGATCGTTGAAAGATAAGGTTAAATTTACGAATTTTAAGTATTGTAAATATTACGAAGGGTAATTATATTCTTTTCTTTAAAAATATAGTACAAAACTATCCCTATAATACTAACGAATCTCTAATACAAGAATTCAGAACTAGCGACCGATTTTGTTTTTGATAAGAGTAATGTATCTAATTTTATTATTTGAAATAGAAATCAAAATATTGATACATTTTGGATATTGACAAACGATTGCGAAAGGTAAATTTCATGTTCAATCTGTAGGTTTTCGAAAGAGAGCAAAGCGCTACTGTTCTCGCATTTAGATAATTATATATGTACAATAAACGCAATATGTTATTATATTACAATAAAATGTAATATGTTTGCAATGAATGACCTTCTTTTAATGAAGGAATATAGAGAAAATAAGGGTTAAATCTTATTTTGATATACCAACCAAGATTGACAATCAGCAAAAGATGCTAAGGAATAGAACCGCCATAGTAAATCGCTAGATAAGATTGTGATGCATTAAAGTCTTCAAATAGTTTAGGTACTGTTTGTGCAAAATTCTAAAGGTCCATCTTATAATCTCAAGATTTCACTATAGGTTATTGGAACTAGACGTAATTGTCTATACCTAAATCCCTATGTGTAAATTCAATGAGGCTAATGATTTACTGAGCTAATAAGGTATATCATCCGCACAAAGGATATTAATAAATCAGTAATTATTGAAAATGAAAAAAACAATAGCATCCCGAACTTTAGAATTTACTTCCATGAAGTATGTATTTGCATTACTGCTGTTTTGTTCCTTTCTGGTTCCAAACACATTATCAGGACAATGTATACCAGAGGTAGCGAATTTTCCTGTAGACATAACTATCAATAATACGATTGACGAATGCACGGCGATGGTCACATGGACCGAACCTACTTATGCATTAGACTGTGAAGACTTTGACGAGTCTTTTGATGCTGCGGATGAAGCTATCTGGGCATTGAATGCTAACGGACAAGATGGAATAGCAAACACGGCAACAGCACCTGCAATGGTATCATTGACTGGGTCGACCGATGGAACGGCAGGGACGGATACGGATACAGATTTTTGTATTACTATTCCTTTTGATGGAACTATGAGTTTTGATTGGACAGCTACTGCGGACGATGGTGGCGCGCAACTTATCAATGATGAACCGGCATACACTATTGATGGAGTCGAAACTATATTAAATGTAACGAGCAATCCTGCAGGTGAACCAGTAGGTACTGGGGTAAGCTCTGAATCAGGTGTTGTCGAAGATCTTACTTTTACAGCGGGTCAAGTATTTTGTTTTAGAGTAAAATCTAATAATCAGGCTGCTACAACAACTTTAGATTTGTCAAGTTTCTCATTTGAAATAACAGAAATTGAGCAGACAGATGGAGTTGATATTGATAGCGAGCAAGCACCAGGAATATATGCGATAGAATATTCAGTGCCTGGTTGTGATGGAACACTAACTGCATGTAGTTTTAATGTAAGAGTAGTGGATAATCAAAGACCTACAATTACATGTCCTTCTGATAGTATAATACAATTGGAAGCTGAACAGTGTGAAATCTTGTTCACGTTTGAGGACCCTGAATTTACTGATAATTGTCCAGATGCAGTTATTACACAAATTGCAGGATTAACTTCAGGTTCATTATTTCCAATAGGAGAAAATGTAATTTCTTTCGAAGCTCGAGATACAACAGGTAATGTTGATACTTGTACTTGGGCAGTTATTGTCATCGATCATGCGCCAGATGGATTATTATGTAATGGTGTAGTGAATTTTTCTATTGATGAACTTTCTTGCTCAGGTGAGTTGCTTCCTAGCATGCTTATAGATGTTTCTGCTATAGGATGTGCAGACAGTTGTACCGTTACTTATAAAGGAGCAGATGGTATAAAAAGACCAGCTATATTCTCTACTGATGATATCGGTAAAAGTTATGAATACGAGATTTGTTGCGGAGGTATATGTTGTTGGGGAATAGTAAATGTAGAATATAAGTTTGATCCAGTAATCTTATGTACTGAGAATGATACATTATCATGTACACAGGCATTTGATGAATCAACAATACGTCCAGATATCAGCATGTCTTGTGCTCCAGCTACATTATTGGTCATTGGCGAAGAATTTGAAAATCTTAATTGTGATACTTTTTTCACAGCTAAGATGGTAAGACAGTATACTGCAGTTGATATATATGGTAATACATCGGATACTTGTACACAGACAATTTTCTTGGAGAGAACAAATCTTGATAGTATTAGTCCAGTGCAACCATTTGCTGTATTTAATAATAAAGCTTTAAGTTGTAGTAGTGAGTTCGCAACGACAAGTCAAGGATATCCTTACCCAGCACTGTCAGTTACAGGAGCACCAAGATTAAGAGTTGAAGGAGGAGGATTTGTAGATTTGTATCCTTTTGAATCAAGTATCATTTGTAATGGATATGCTGATTTTGAAGATAAATTAATGCCAGGCAGTACTAGCTGTGTCACAAAAATTTTGAGAACATTTACTGTTGGAGAATGGTGGTGTGGTGGCACGAATGAAAGAACATATAAACAGTTAATAGAAATTGTTGATTTTGATGGGCCAGAAGTTACTTGTCCTGCAAACATGACAATAAGTACAAGTTCTTTTGAGTGTTCGGCTTCTGTATCAGTACCATTACCAGCTGCATTAGATTCTTGTAATAATGATCTAAGTTATAACCTAGGAACACCAGTTGGTGACTATGAAGACTACAATGGTCAATCATTCGATTTGGGTGTTGGAGTACATACACTACAATATGCGGTGTATGATGCATGCGAACAAGGCAGTTTCTGTTCATTTACAGTAACTGTAGTAGATAATGCTGACCCGATTGCAATATGTGATCAATTTACAGAAGTTAGTCTCTCATTAGAGACGACTACTTACGTACCAGCAGAGTCAATAAATGACGGCTCATTCGATGAATGTGGCCCAGTTACAATAAGTGTAGCAAGAATGGATGATCCTGGTTTTGCTGACTTTACAGGCTTCGGACCTAAGGTAGATATTAGTTGTGCAGATGCTGGTCAAACAGTAATGGTAGGATTATTAGTAACAGATGCTGGAGGAAATACCAATATGTGTATGGTTTCAGTAGATGTAAAAGATAAAGTAGAAGCACAAATGATCTGCCCCGCAGATACAACAGTAGAATGTAACTTTGCATTCGATCCTGATAACCTAAGTGCGTTCTTCGGGGAAGTGCAAATATTTGATAACTGCCCTGCTTCAAATACAATTGATGAAAATATAGTTGGTAGTCTAAATACTTGTGGAAGTGGAGTACTAACAAGACAAATCACACTACTTAACGCACAGGGAACACAGACGGATTACTGCGAACAAACAATCACATTCGTAAATGGGACACAATTACAATTCAGCGATATAACACCACCGAATACGCCAGTAGAAGTAACAGGATGTGGGATCGGTGCTTTAGATGCAGCGAATGTGCAAATGCCAATCATTCCAGATGGCGCATGTCAACAAGTAGCGATGGCAATTCAAAATGACACATTCCCATTCACAGAAGAAGGAGCATGTCTTAAAATTATAAGAACATATAAAGTAATCGATTGGTGTATAGCGAGCGGTCCTGGATCTGTAACAAGCCCATTCGAATTTGAACAAGTAATCAAAGTAAGTAATAACGTTAAACCTACATTTTCTAATGTATTTGTAGATTCAACTTATTGCAGTTTTGCAGGTGATTGTGGAGGAATTGAAGTTACAGGATTAACAGCAATTGCTACAGATACCTGTACAGCTGATATTGATTTACTTAGAAAGTATGAAACTAAAAACGCATCTGGTACAATTGTGAAATTTGGCAATGGACACGATGCAAGTGGAGATTATGATCTTGGAGAATATACAGTAACATTTATCGCTGAAGATAAGTGTGGAAATCAAGGAATAGCGATTTCTACATTTTCTGTAATAAGTTGTAAACAACCAGTGCCATATTGCTTAGATGGTATTAGTACTACATTGACATTAATGGATCCAGATGGAGACGGCGAGTTTGAAGCAATGGTAATGTTGGGTACAGACTTCTTTAATGCAGGTAGTTATCATCCATGTAGTTTAGATGTAGCGCTAAGTTTTTCATCGAATCCTAATGATACAATAGTCGTTTTTGATTGTAATAGCCTTGGTGCGCAAGAAGTAGAATTATGGGTAACTGATTCTAATGGAAATCAAGATTTCTGTATTGCGAGTCTTGATGTACAAGATACGCAAGGATTGTGTATGATACCAAAACCGGCGGACATCCAAGGTAGAATCTACACATCTGCTGACGCAGAGTTAAATGATGCAATGGTACAGTTGATAAGTTCAGAAACGGCAGAAGATATGACTGACGGAAACGGTGAGTACGGATTTATGGATATGCCATATGGTGGAAATTACAGTGTAGCACCAATCAAGAATGATGATGTACTCAATGGTGTTTCAACACTTGATTTAGTGATGATACAAAGACATATATTAGAGATAGAGGAATTTGATGATGTATATAAATATATCGCAGCAGATATCAATCATGATGATAAATTAACGGCTGCAGATCTATCTAGTTTGAGAAAAACAATACTTGGTGTCAATACAAATTTTGTAAACAATACAAGTTGGAGATTTATTGATGAGCAACATGTATTTGTAGATGAAACTGATCCATGGAGTGCACCATTTGCAGAATCATATGATATCTCAGAATTGAGTGATGATATGTGGATTGATTTTATCGCTGTTAAAGTAGGAGATGTAAATGGTAATGTAGATGCAAATCTTCAAGCTGGGATTATCTCTGAAACAAGAAGTACTCAATCATTGATCATGTCTCTTCCTAATACTGCAGTGGAAGCTGAAAAGGTATATGAAGTAGATGTACTTACATCAGAAGCTATAAATCTAAGAGGATTACAAATAGCATTATCCCTTAATGGATTAGAATTAATAGAAGTTAAGAGAGGAGCTATGAATATCAGGTCAAATGATATAGTTGCGAATGATAATGAATTGAAAATGAGTTATGCAAACGCAATAGGTGATTACGCACAGTCAAATGAAGTATTGTATAGGTTAGTTGTAAGAGCTAAGATTAATGGTCAACTTTCGGAAATGATAAGTTTAGATGATAAGGCCTTAAATGCAGAAGCTTATCTAGGAGCTGATCTTAATGTTGGATCTGTTGAAATCGAATGGAGAGATGATGAAGTAGTTGCGCCAGTAGAACTATTGGTTGCACGTTCTGCATCGCCGAATCCATGGAGATCACAATCAGAAATTAATTTTGAGATTCCAAGAGCAGGAGTAGTTAGCTTAATCCTAAGAGATGCTTCAGGACGAGTACTATATACAAAGTCTGATGAATTCTCAGCGGGTAATCAGTCATTTATATTAACAAGTGATGATATTACAGTTTCAGGAATCCTTCTCTACGAGCTCAAATTTGGTGAACAAGTAGTTCGTAAAAAAATGATTAGAATAAAGTAAGGTTTATTTCAAGATATTGAGAAAGGGAAGTATTTAAGTATACTTCCCTTTTTTGTATTATCAAGGCATGTTTAAAGGGAATGTGCGTAATTTGTAATTATGTATTATGAATTATTATAATATGTAACATATTATGTATACATTGCATAATATTGACAACCCAACCTTTACTAATTGCTAGATCTAGCAATTTTTCATTGGTATAAGAAGCTTAGGCTATGACCCTATCATTATTAAAGTAGGATGTTTTTTAGTCTAGTTTTATCTTTTCTTAGACTTAGCATTGATATAACTCCTATTGTATATTTTTCGAAAATACTGTGCTTTTTAATTCAGTATTTAAACAAATAATTATATGTAAGCAAACCAACAAAAAACCATTGATTTAATTTAGACTTTCTTACCCTAAGTCTAATAAATCATTCTTTTACAGTATCTATTTTTAGTTATTGTCAAAGATTAAAAACTAGAAATACACCCCTTTTTACAAATTGGAATTAGCTATAATTCCTTAATGACAAGAAGTGCCAACAGCACTTAAACGAGATCGACACCCTTGTCGCTTTTAGTTGAATTAATGCATGATTTTTCTATTGATGTAGTGCATATAGCACTTTAAACTCTGGCAATACCCTTTGTACAGATAGGATTTTTATTCTAGACTAGTCGTTGTGCTTTTTAAGCACTCGAATTGCGGAGCATAGTATGTTCCTGTAATCATATTGATGTATATGTGCTAGCGCGCATGTGATATAGCATATGTGCACCCTAGATTTAATTTTTTATTAAGTAGCGTATGTATAAGCTATTGGTATTCCCAAATACTAAATACGTCCAAATTTTTATTTTTTCCAAGACCGATGTGTACCAACCTCTATGAGATTCTATTGCAGTTAACGCTGAAGTGATATAGAACCTGTCAGTATATCAATAACTTGATTACATGAGAGGATTTAATAATTTCAATTCCACAATTGAATATGCTTTTCATGTTATTTGAATTATTGATTAACCTCAAATCAGTAAGAAAACTAACACGCCATGAAAGAAACTTTTTTATTAGCAAAAAGTAAATCCTTTATAGTTGCTACTAGCCTAGCAGCTTTCTTAATCTCTCGATTAACAAAAAATATTATTCTAAATAAGTTGCGGATGTTCGGTTTACTGAACAATCACAGTATGAATATTCATACATCCATTTTTGTACTTCTTTTATTGCATTTGAATCCTCTATCGGCACAAATATTACCTAACTATATTAATACAGATAGTTATAGTTCTTCAGTATCTTCTGTGACTGTTGATCTTCCTTCTGGATCTGATAATGGAAATTTAATTCTAATACATATTGTTACGGACGATGAAGGTACAATGACTAAACCGATAGAGTTTACCGAGCTCTATAATTATACAAGCGACGGCAATGGCCCTCACACAGGACTATTTTATAGAATCATAGATGGTACTGAAAGTGCAAGCTATAATTTCACCTTCCCAAGTGAGCCAGCGGTCGTAACTACACTAAGGTATACAAATGTAGATACATCAAATCCTTTTGATGTCATGGCTAGTGCTGCTGGTGATTCTAATGCGCCTCAAGCGCCTAGTGTAACTACGACTAAAAATGGGAGAACGATACTTCAATTTATTGGAATAGACGGAGCGAGTGCGGGAGTGTTAAGTTTCTCCTCATCTACGGCTACTTTATTATCAACTGCACAAAGTGGGAATACAGGGGGAGCCGAAATGATGATCGTTGCTGAGTTTCAATCAATAGCGGGAGCTACTCCAGTTGGTGATTTTACTTTTTCTACTGACGAATGGACAGGTATAACTATTGCACTAAATACTTATTCGGTATCAACGAATATGACAACAGGATCTTCTTGTCCTGCTGGGTTGTCAACTTATACGGTAGACTATGAGTTACCTGCATCAAATGGAACACTAGAGGTGTTAGATCCAGAAGGAACAATTCTAACTACCCAAGCCTATAGTAGTTCTTTAGGTAATGCAACCCTCAATTTTACACTTACCATGAGTGGGGAATATACTGTTCGAGATCAAGCGAATCCTTCGATAAGCATATCAGATGTATTTTTTATTGATACAGATGGAGATACATATTGTGATGATATGGATGCAGATGATGATAATGATGGAATTTTAGATATTGTAGAGAATCCATCTTGTTTCAATTTAGAAACAGGATATGAAAATGGAGATAGAGCGGCAATAATAACAGCCTCATCAGATTATACTTATAATGATGGAGACCCTCAACAATTAATCGACGGAATTATAAGTTCAACGGGCAATGGGATCCGACGAACAAATGGAGACTTTGACTTCGCATCAGCACCTGGAAGTTTATGGCAATTACAATTGTCGCAAGGAATAAAGTACACTTCATTTACAATTTTTACTGAAGGGAATGTATTTCTAGATACGGATATATATGGAACGATGCAAGGGTCTAATAATGGATCCTCATGGACTGATCTTACAACTCAGGATGCACTCCTTATGGATGATCCTAGTACTATATATTCGATCGAGCTCACTCAAAATCTTGGATCTTATACTTACTACAGAATGTATTGTACTTCTGGGAGGGTAGATGATGATGAATGGCTAGGGGAAATAGAAGGTACAACAGAAGTTGTAGGTTCTGCACCGTTTACTTTGGAAGGATGTACATCATCAGGATCGGTATTAAATTTCCTTAATAATGATTCTGATGGCGATGGCTGTGTAGATGCATTGGAAGGAAGTAAATCCGTGTCGATTGCTAATGTCGACGCAAATGGAAGAATTACGGGAACAATCGATGCCAATGGAGTTCCCGCTTTAGTTAATGGAGGACAGGGTATAGGAGACAGTAATAACGGAACGTACTATAATAGTGATTGCCCTTGTACTGATCCTACGAATACCGCGAACAACTGTGATTTTGATGGTGATTCGTATAAGAATGAAGTTGACGAAGATGATGATAATGATGGAATATTAGATGTAGAAGAATGTGGAGATTTTAAATTTTTGGATTCTCCAGGAAACGCAACTAATAATACGGTTACAGTATGCTATAATGTGGCCTCAAATGGGATAAATGGATCATTGATGACATTTATAGATGACAAGCTATTAAATGTTGCCAATTTTGGAATGAGTGGTATATATAAGGTTAATTTCAATATGGTTGAGATAGCGGCAGCCGATGTTATGGTTGACAATTTAATAGCACAAGGATGCCAGATTTTTCAAGTTGGTGGAGAATCAGGAGCTAGTGGTACAGAAGAAACAGCTCTTACAGAAGATCAGAAACAAGAACTTTACAACTGGTCAGTACAATCTCCTTCACATATTGTCTTGGCGTTTCAAGGAATGGTTACAGCATGGACAGATCATATTGGAGATAATGGTACTTCTAACCCTACACAAGCAACAGTCCCCGGTCGTGGGATATTTAAAGGTCCTTTTGGAACAATATCAGGCTTTAATCAAGCGGGTTCTTACCAAGGTGTTTTTGTTGTTGGGAGTGATCCATATTGTGCAATAATGCAAGACAATGTGCAAGGCGTTGTAGGGTTAGTAGATGAAGGAAGTCAAGATATATTTATAGCGGACTTTGGATTGTTTTCTGAAACGGGAGGCCTAACGAGTAGTAGCAATTTAACCTCGTCAAGTGATAAAATGCTAGGAAATTTATATGCGTTTATGGCCCAATTTATATTGGAGGAAAAATCCAATATGTGTCTTTATTTGGAAGAGTGTCTTAACAATACAGATGGAGATTCAGTAGTCGATGTTTTTGATTTAGATAGTGATAATGATGGTTGTCCAGATGCATTAGAAGGAGATGGTGGCTTTAATGATTCTCAGATTGAAAATGACACGTTAGTAGGTGGTATTGGTATGACAGGTATACCTTCTGTTGCAGGAGCTATAGGCCAGTTAATCGGTCAAAGTCAAGACGATACGATGTCAGATGCTTGCTCATTTGATTTGAAAATAACTGTAAATCAGGTCTCAGCAACAGCGAGTAAAGGTGAGTTTATTGACTTTATATATACATTGACAAATGAATCAACTAATTCCGTTGATGATGTTCAGATAAGGATTTTAACTCCTTCAAATACTGAATTTGTAGCAGCAATACCTTCTCAAGGTGATTATTCTAATCTTACGAAAATATGGAATGTAGGAACCGCTGGAGTAGGTGATCAAACCATAAAAGTTACTGTGAAAGTGAAGTAAAGCTTCAACCATAATTTTATTTAAAAATGGTTGTCGAGGATGACCTCATCTTAAAATGTTTAAAACTAAAGTAATGATAAATTTAACTAATAAATCAAACCCATCATTAGATGCATTTGGTTATTTCCAAAGGTCAAGTAAGGCTATTGTGAAATATTCAGGATTACTTATTGTGCTTATATCTATTTCACTATTCACAGTTGATCTGAAAGCCCAAGATTGCAGTACATCAGAAGTAATTGCAAAATTTGATTTTAATGATAAAGAACCAGATTGTCCAGGTTCTAACCAGAGTTTTTATTCTGGTAATATTGCTCTGAAGGCCGGTCAATGGACACATTGTCCTTCAGAGTCATTAGGATGCGGAGAAGTTCTACTTGGCAGTAACGGTCATTCCAATACAGGTTGGTTTGCCAATGCTGTATGTCTTCTCAATTTTTATAATTTACCCAAGGCCACTTCAAGAAAGTATGGAGGCGCAAGTGACTATGATCCTGCAAGTATGACCTTCGATCCATATAGTTCTGCCAATCTTTACGTGGATTATAAAATTCCCTTAGGAGTTAATTCTTGTTTGGATGGGATGGATGTTTTGGTGATGCAAAAATCGTTTAATGGAACAGCGATGGGTTTCCAATCTCAAGGAGTAGCGGTATTCAGAAATGGTGCACTTATAGAAGAAGATCTCTTTACACTTTCTCCGTCTAATATTAATGGAGCACCGGTCAATTTTAATTTTTCGGGCACTCAGTTTTGTTCTGACGGAAGTCAAGAAGTTACCTTCAGGGTAGTATTCGGATTGGTACAGCAGATACCGAGTAACAGACAACAAATAATGGGGTATGATGATATTTGTCTAAGAGGAACTTGTAATACAGGAACTTCAGGGAAAGCGGATGTTGTACTAGCAACATGTGATGGTATGGATATCGTATTGCCTAATGGTAAGATTGAACTGAGTCTTTTTCAACCGACCGATAAGTTTGATTTTAATATAGGAGATACATATTCTGGATCTGCTGACTACGCATCAGCATCAATCATTCCTGCTGATGGAATTATTGCGGATGATTTACCTAACCCTTCTGGGTCGCAAGATTACACGATTAGGGTTTTTAATCAAGATGGATGTAATTCTGACTTCGTTGTGTCCTTACCGCAAAGCTACTGTCCAGTCCCCTGTACCGAGCCTACCGGTGAGGTTATACTTGTTAATCCGGCTACTTGTACAGGAAATGTAGCGAATGATAACGCTTCCATTAGCATTACGGATATAAGTAATAGTGATAAAGTGGGGATTTCAACATCAACAACATATACTGGAGCGGATTATAATTCTGCTACCGCAATAACTGGAGGATCGTATACATTTACAAATCTTCCAAATCCGGTTTCAAATCAATACTATACTGTTAGAATATATAATGGGCAGCCTACTTGTTATATAGATCGTGTAGTTGAGTTATTTGAGACTTCATGTGATGGCTCAGCTTGCGCAAATGCTGAAATAATGTCACCATTTGGAGATTCAGATTCAACACCTGAAAATGGAAACCCTCTTGAAGATGATCAAGTAAAAGTAACGGTGATAGATGCCGGAAGCTTCGTGGATTTAGAATTAACAAAATCGGTAAACTTAAGTACAGGAACAACAAGTGACCTATACGTCTACACAATAACGATAACAAATAGTGGTACGATGGATGCTACAGATGTACAAATAGCTGAAAATTTTCCAGTTATTATGGGAGTAGAACCTCTAGGGGCTAGTCCTGCGGCAAGTGGCAGTGGAGGAGACGAATTGTTTCTTATGAGTGAATCAGTTTCTCTAGGTACTTTTGGTGTTCTTTCAGGTTGGCAAATTGAAACATTAACTGCGGGTCAGTCTGCAACATTAATGTTGAATGTAAAAGCGGCTGTTCCAGGTGTATATACTAATTGCGCATATGTGACTAATGTAACTCCAGATAATGATCCTGATTCTACTGATGATAATGATGATAGTGCAAATGAAGACGATGATGATTGTGCCACAATTACAGTTACTGGAGAAGCAATTCCAGTATTGACAAAAGAATTTGCTCCGGAGCAAGGAAATGTGAATACTCCAGCAAGACTTACATTAAAGATAAATAATCCGAATGCAACACCTACTGTTCTTACAGCGGACTTAATAGATGTATTTCCTACGACACCAAGTCAAATGGCGGTAGCTCCTGTTGCTAATCTTATAACGAATCTTTCTGGAATAATAGCATCTCCAGGTGATGGCCAGCTTCTAGTTCCTGTTGGAACTATACTTCCTGCAGGTTTATCACAGATAGCTGTAGATATAGTTGTATCCGCAGAGGGAGAATATTGTAATCAAATACCAGCGGGAGCTCTACAAACGGGTGCTGGTAATTCATTTGCATATACTGAGGCATGTGTAGAATTATATAGCGATATAATAACACCTCCATTCGTAAGTACAGATAAAATAGACATCAGTACTGCCAATGAAATAGTTCATTATACGATGACAATAGAAACTTTTTGTAATATTTCGAATATATTAGTTGAAGAATTTAAACTGGTATTTCCAGATGGAATTACTCTAGCTAGTGGCAGTAGTACAGGAACGATAGCTGTAGCTGCGTTTTCTGCGGGAGACAATAGTTTTACGATACCGAGAGGGACTTCTTTACCTGAAGGTATATCTACGGTAATTCTTCCAGTAACAAGTGCTGTGCCGGGATGTTATCCAACTATGATTCCTTTTAATGAATTATCTACTACTTGTGGAGGTAATGAAAATATAGCGGAATCAAGTAGCCGATTGGCATGTACGATTATGATAGATTCAACAGTAATAAGTTCATGCGATCCTGTAAATCAGATGTTTGATCTTAACGTATATGTTACGTATGCAGAATTATCGGGTACCGACCTTACGATCAATGGAAATAATTTCACTACAGATGGCAGTGGTTCTGAGTTTTTTATCATCAATAATATAATGGCAGACGGGACTACGGGTATTTCACTTACGGTAGAAGATGCTGGTGATAACTCTTGTAGCGATACAGATACTTTTGATGCTCCTAATGGGTGTTCAATAGCACCTACAGTATTTGATTTAGCCTTGACAAAGGTTGTTAATATGACAGCAACACCATCACCATATATGCCAGGAAGTACAGTACAGTTTACAATTACCATATACAACCAAGGAACCTTGGATGGGTATGATATAGATGTATCTGACTATGCACCGACAGGTATGGGTGCGGCAACATTAGTTGCAGGACAGACGGGTGTAGCGGAAGTTGCAGCTGGAGACTTT
>CALKXE010000243.1 GCA_938003955.1 uncultured Saprospiraceae bacterium
CCTATAACATCGACTAGGTTTTCTTCTGTATGCTGAGAAGTTACTCCTAGAGTGGAGCTAAGAACTAAGTTATGCAATAAGTCAACACCGATATTTAGAGTGGGTTGAAAAGATAAACTTGATCTATTTATTTGACGTTCGACGGATAGTCCTTCAATCTCAGCTGGAAAAGCTTTAAACAAGATTTGATCTTCAAGCCAGGATTCAACTTGATACCCAATTTTCCATTTTTTATACTTTCTAGTATAATTATGATTCAACGATAATAGAGTGGCTCTATTCTTATATTCAATAGACGAATTGATTGGAATATTTGCCTCAGCCGTCTTATCGACAACTCTACGGCTAATATTGATCGTATTATTGATGTCAAACTTATCATTAGAATAGCTATGATGCATACCACCAATCAAAATCTTAGCCACATAATCAGATTTCTGCAAGTCTTTGAATTCAGTAACTAGAGCAGATTCAAAAGAATCTTTTCTTGTACTATTAGCACCTGCGGTCATATAAAACGAGAAGTCTCCACTGCTGCGATTCATACTATATTTTCCAGTAAGGTCCTGGTAGTTGATTTGCTCACCTCCAAAATCTAACCCTAAGCCAGACGTTAAAATACCTACTGTAGAATATCTATAATTGACCATGAGGTTATCCTGTCCTAGCATTTTATCATACCCGGCTTCTAGGCCAATCAAACTAAGATTAGTTGTTAGTCCCGATTTATATGGATTTCTAAATTTTATATCAGACATTCCTGCCAGTGAGCCTAATGACTTTTCAGATGGATTACCGTTAAATTCCAGTGACCCTATTACCTGACCACTCATCATATTCACACCTCCTGCAGAGGTAGACGGCAAATCAGAGATTGTTCCTGCATTAGAGTTGTGATTTGGGTTCAGAATACGTGCCCCATAAAGACTCCATTGATGATATTGCGCTGGCATTCCGTGATATATCACAGAGTTTGCCTGATCATTAGCGGTACTAATTCCTGGAGTTTTAATCAGTAGTCGAGTTGGATCTTCTAGTGCACCAGCCATCGTCAGAAATTGCTTCCGATTCAGCGTTACAGCTCCATTTTCATAGACTCTAGCACTCGATATTTCTAACTCTTCCACCCGTTTTTTCAACGTTGTGTCTGGATCAACTTGACCAAAACCAAACACCACAAAAAAAGAAAAGAGACCGGCAAAGGTATATTTCATCTATTTAGGTCTTCTATCTCGGTTACTTCTTGATCTATCTTTTCTCTCCAATTGATTCTCTCTATCAGAGTGATATTCTTTTCTTGTTTTGGCGATATCGATAGCCGCAAAAATGGCACTTCTCATTGATGATGCATCCGCTAAACTCTTACCCGCTATATCATATGCAGTTCCGTGATCTGGCGAAGTACGCACTATAGGCAACCCTGCCGTAAAGTTGACTCCTTTACCAAATGAAAGTGCTTTGAATGGTATCAATCCTTGATCATGATACATTGCCAAGACAGCATCTACTTTTTTATATTGAGATGAACCAAAGAAACCGTCAGCAGGATAAGGTCCAGTTACAATCATACCACTTTTCTTAGCTTCTAGAACTGCAGGTCTAACGTCAGTATCATCCTCCGTTCCGATCGCTCCATCATCCCCAGCGTGAGGATTTAATCCTAGCACTGCGATTATTGGTTTTTGTATTCCAAAGTCTTCTATCAACGTTTTGTTTAAGATACTCAACTTTTTAGTTATCAGATCTTTTGTAACCAAACTTGCCACTTTAGATACTGGTTCATGATTCGTTACGAGTGCGACTTTCAGTGTGTCACTAACCATCATCATCATACTTTCACTACTCTGAAATTTGTCAGCAATAAACTCTGTATGTCCAGGAAATGGGAAGTCCGCCATTTTCATAGCATTCTTGTTTATCGGAGCGGTAACGATACCGTCTATTTGATTATCTTGAAAATCTCTTACTGCTCTATCCAGTGCAATATGAGCAAATTTACCTCCATCTACAGTGGCTTTACCAAGCTCTATCTCAGCCTTTTCTTCCCAACAGTTAAGAACATTTACCCTATTGTATTTTGCCGATTCGGCACCAGAAATAGTCGAAAATTGAAAATTATCACTGACTATATTCTTGTAATAAGATACAACTTTCGATGATCCATATATAATTGGCGTAAACAGATTAAGCATTCGTTCATCACTTAATACTTTTATGATAACTTCAGTACCTACTCCATTTATATCTCCTATTGTAATTCCTAGTTTTAGTTTGCTCATGTCTATATTTTGCAAGAAGTAATTGCTGTTTTCAACTACCTTCCTTTATATTCTTTAATTTCTCAACGGCTAAGATAATATTAATATATCAACCATCTTTTCAAAAATAATCTATATCTGTCTTCCACTAGAAACAAATTTCGCACAATTCAACTTACATTTGATATCTGTAAAACACATAATTGAATGGAAGCTAGTAACTTTATTAAATATACACCAATAAACAACCAAAACCACACTCCACTAGAAAGGTCAGCTGAGTATAGAGCGTTCCTTGATCAGCGAAGATCTCTTCGTTTTTTTTCTGACAAGGAAGTGAGTAAAGAAACCATAGAAAATATAATAATGACAGCGTCATCCGCTCCATCGGGCGCCCATAAGCAACCGTGGACATTCTGCGCTATCTCATCTGCAGAAATAAAAGCTAAGATCAGAGAAGCCGCAGAAAAAGAAGAGCATATCAGCTATAATGGTCGAATGTCAGAAGAATGGATCGAAGATTTGAAAAAGTTTGATACAGATTGGAATAAACCGTTCATCGATATCGCTCCTTGGATTATAGTTCTATTCAAAAAGGCTTATGATCTTGATGAAGACGGCAAAAAAATGAAAAACTACTATGTAAATGAATCAGTTGGTATAGCTGCAGGATTTTTCATCTCTGCTGTTCATAATGCCGGCCTGGTTACATTAACTCATACACCTAGTCCTATGAATTTTTTGCAAAAACTATTAGGAAGACCAGATAATGAGCGCCCATTCCTATTGTTACCTGTAGGTTATCCTACAGACGATGCAGTAGTACCTGTGCTTGATAGAAAAGAAGCAGATGATGTGATTGTTTATTATTAGATTAATTACACAACTAGCCGCTCTTTTTTGGGACAACAATTATCTAATTTAAAGACCTAAAATCGAAAGTAAGATCAAGAGAAATCTTGAACTCAATAATTATACCTCTGGATCTACACCCATTCCAAACAGTGCAAAATCATACTTCACTGGATCTTCAGGGTCAAATTGACGAAGGCTCTCTGTTAATTCTACCACTGTTTGCCAATCTCTTTGCTTTCTCTTCAAAATACCGATATGCCTAGATACACGTTCCACATGCACATCTAACGGCATCATGAGTGCTGATGTATGAATGCGATCCCATAAACCAAAATCTACTCCTTTATCATCTTTTCTAACCATCCACCTAAGAAACATATTTAATCGCTTACAAGTAGACTTCCTTGCAGGACTAGCAATGTGTTTAGTCGTACGCTGAGGTGCATAAGGATGGTCAAAAAAGTATTCTCTAAAGTGAATCAAAGAGGTTTCTACATCTGTAAACTTACCCTCTATCAAAAAGGCGTCTTCTAGCGAATCAAACTTGCGATAATGGTTCTGCAAGAACTCTAAAAAGTAAATCGTATCTGTAAAATTGAAAGTTCGATGTTTGAAATCTGCAAACCGTTTTCGATCACTTTCCTCATGATTAACAATAAAATCGTGTGGAGCCCCATCCATCAATTCGAATAGCTGATTTGCTTTATTTATAATTGTTACTCTCTGACCCCAAGCTAAGATTGATGTCCAGAATGCAGTAATTTCTATATCCTCTTTTTTAGTAAATCTATGAGGGATTCCTACTGGATCCAGGTCTATAAAACCTGGATTATTGTATTTCTCAACCTTAGAGTCAAGTAGATTTTTCAACTTGAGATTTAAACTTGCCATAAAGACGATTTATATTAATAATTCAAGTAAAAAAGATCCAAAATTTTGACTACTCCACCACAAGCGGATGGGGCATTCGCCAAAATTTTTCCACCCTAAAAGTCGAAAATAGTATCTTTTTTGTGTAAAGCGTTTTTATGCAAAAACACCTTTTGTATAACCCCAACACAAGCATCGGAGAATTTAAGTATTAAACTATCGTTATCTAATTTTCACAATTTTACGAAGATCAATATTCCCATCAATTTTAATAAAAGAGATAAAATAAATACCCGTTTCAAATTCAGACAAGTCAAAACTATAACTCTTCTTTGTCGAAATATCTTTTGACAGAAGGCGATTACCTGTCGACCCATAAACAACTACACTAGCTAAATTTTCGCCACTAATATTGACTTTCCCTGAAGTAGGATTAGGAAAGATAATTACACTTTCAGTATCTACTTTCTCTACCTTTGTACTTATACAGTCGACTAATTCTTCTGGTCTAAACGTTACAACTCTCCCGCCTCTTAGTGCCCAAATGTAATCTGAATCATTTGCTGCAACACTATTTATTTTACGTGGATCGCATTGTACATTGGTATAAGTCTCCATAAAATCATCAGTATAATATGTCTTTCCACTTTTAGTATTTATCCATCCATTTCCTTCATCTGTAAAATAAATATTATCGACATCAATCGATTGATCTATAAGTTCCCATGTATGTCCTCCATCGTAAGTTTTAAAGAGGCCTTTTCCTACTCGGTTGTATCCTAAACCTTCATCTTTATTGAAGAAATATACCCCTGAAATATCTTGCGGCGGATGAATAGTATCCCACGTCAAACCTGCATCAAAAGATTTAAATATATGCCGCAAGTCTCGATTATATTTCCAATCAAATCCAGATGAAATTATCAACGAATCAGTGATAAATCTAGCATCATCATGCAACACCCATGACTTTCTCCATATTCCTGGCACATCGGACTCCACAAGATCAGTTTGTGTGACAGTCCATATTTTTCCAAAATTATTACTTCTATTCATAGAAACTATGCCATTAGCTAATGCTACACCTTTGCTATTATTTAGTGTAACCCCTGGCGCTACTAGACTATTTTCAGCTATTTCCCAAGTATAACCCGCATCATTAGTATACATTATTGACTCATTTATTGATGTACTACTATTGTATATTCTACTAATCAGATATCCACGGTAAGCATCAAACATTGTAATGTCCGTAATAGATCGAGTAGCGTCATCTTGACATAAAACCTCGATTTCATCCCAGGTCTCCAATGAATTATCAGACCTGAATATTTTGTTCCCATTGTAGAGAAAGACTATTCCATTCGATTCATAAATACCATAAGCTTCCAAATCTGATGCAGGTTCAAATAGTTTCCAGGCATTATCAAAGCAAATGTTATTCACAATTTCCTTTCTGAATTTTAACGTAGTGCATGTATCAGAGGTTTCAAGATAGACATCATAACATCCAGCTTCCTCATAGTCGTGAATAGGGTCAGATTCCACAGATGTGGTTCCGTCTCCGAAGTTCCATAAATAATCTTTTGCAAACGATGATTCATTATTGAACTCGCTCTTCAAATTGCTATTTATATTAGTGAATTCTGGGTTACTGTAGGCACAGTTGAGTGAATCGCATAGAACTTCATTAAATAAAAATCCTTTAAAAATCAATTCGCCATCCTTATTTACACAATTTAATACATTGTCTGGAGCGATTAACTGGACAAGTGCCATTCCCACTTCTGTGTCGCCTATTCCTTCTATCCAAGTTCTTGTGGAAACACCATCGGTTATTGTCATCCTAAGCCTCATCTCCCCTGAAGCAATTTCTACAGAATCTCTAGCACTGACATACATATCATTGAACACATTAAATTCACTTTCAACAACATCTCCTACTTGAAGCCCAAAGTCATACAAGAGTGATTCAACACAATTAGAACCATATTTAGAAAATACTTTTTTACCCTCGATTCTGAGATATTGACTAACGCTAGGATGTTGACCATATCGAAATACTAAGTACTCCATCCCACAACTTTCCTCTGTCTTCTCAAAAATAAAAGAATAGAAATTACTAAATCCTTCCATTCCATCTACTTCATATGCAGCATAATTAAACCTCAACCCCTGCTGAGCATATAACTCATACGTTGATTGACCAGAACAAAATCCACAATAACTAATGATAATAAATAACAAAGCCCCTCTCATGATAGCATTCATTTATGGTTAAAAAATAGATATAACAAATAAGAAGGGACGTAATTGGTAAGTAATATACAACAATAAAATAATATGTAAAGCGTACCAAGCTATATCAAACCAAAAAAATCCCTAGACAAAAATTCATCTAGGGATTTATATTCATTTATAAACATCGAGCAATTAGCTCTTATTTTTTACCCATTAAGGTCTGTTTTACTTCTATAACTTCATATGGCTCTATTATATCACCTGCTTTGATGTCATTGAAATTTTTGATTGTGATACCACACTCAAATCCAAACTTCACTTCTTTAGCATCATCTTTGAAACGCTTCAAGCCAGAAATTTCACCAACAACTCCTTCTTTCGTAGGATACACAACGATACCATCTCTGATGATTCTGATGTGACTGTTTCTGAAGATCTTACCTTCTGTAACATAACAACCTGCAATCGTACCGATCTTAGATATTTTGTATGTTTCACGCACTTCAACTTGACCCTGAATTTTCTCCTCTTTTGTAGGTTCTAGCATTCCTTCCATCGCCAATTTGATCTCTTCGATCGCTTCGTAGATGATAGAGTATGTTTTGATTTCTACACCTTCTCTTTCTGCCAATTGTCTAGCATTAGATGAAGGTCTTACTTGGAATCCAATTATGATCGCATCTGATGCAGAAGCCAATAGAATATCTGATTCTACGATCTGACCTACTGCTTTGTGTATCACATTTACTTGGATAGACTCTACAGATTGTTTGATCAATGCATCAGAAAGAGCCTCGATCGATCCATCTACATCACCCTTGACTATCAAGTTTAATTCTTTGAAACTACCAAGAGCCAATCTTCTTCCGATCTCATCAAGTGAGATACGCTTACTTGCTCTGTTAGACTGTTCTCTTTCGATCTGAGAACGCTTAGTTGCTAATTGTCTAGCTTCTTGCTCTGACTCCATTACCTTAAACTTCTCACCCGCTTGTGGTGCTCCGCTCAATCCTAGAACCAATACAGGAGCTGAAGGTCCAGCTTCTTTTACTCTCTTTCCTTTCTCATTGAACATCGCCTTCACCTTACCTGAGTGTGATCCAGCTACCATAGAGTCTCCGACTCTCAATGTCCCGTTCTGAACAAGCATCTTAGTAACATAACCTTTACCTTTATCAAGTGAGGCTTCTATTACTGTACCATGAGCTTCTCTACTTGGATTAGCTTTAAGGTCTAGCATTTCTGATTCTAGCAATACTTTTTCAAGAAGCTTATCAATATTCTCTCCTTTCTTAGCAGATATATCTTGAGATTGGAATGTTCCACCCCAATCTTCTACTTGAAAATTCATTTGTGCTAATTCTGCTTTTATTCTTTCTGGATCCGCACCATCTTTATCAATCTTGTTGATTGCAAATACGATCGGTACACCTGCTGCTTGAGCGTGAGATATTGCTTCTTTCGTTTGAGGCATTATCCTGTCATCCGCCGCTACGATAATAATCGCAACATCGGTAACTTTTGCACCCCTTGCTCTCATGGCAGTAAAGGCTTCGTGACCCGGCGTATCTAAGAAAGTAACTTTCTTCTTATCAGGACCAGCGGCTACTTCGTATGCACCAATGTGCTGCGTGATACCCCCTGCTTCACCATCTGCTACATTTGCGCTTCTGATAAAATCCAATAGTGATGTCTTACCATGATCTACGTGACCCATTACAGTTACGATCGGTGCTCTTGACACCAAATCTGCAGGATCATCGATGATCTCTTCTTCCTCTTCAGCTTCTTCATCCGCCCCGATAAATTCTACTTCAAAACCAAATTCAGTTGCTACCAACTCGATAACTTCTGCATCCAATCTCTGATTTATCGATACGATCACTCCAAGAGACATACAAGTCATGATTACCTCTGTTACTGGCTTGTCCATAAGACTAGCTAATTCAGATACAGCTACAAATTCCGTCACTTTCAGTGTCGTTTCTACAGCTTCTAAATCTTTGATTTCTTGCTTTTCTTTCTTCTCGTCTCTATTTTCTCTTCTTATCTTTTGACGTTTGTTCTTTCCGCCGCCAGATAATCTAGCCATAGTTGCTTTGATCTTATCATCGATCTCTTTCTGAGTAACTTCTTTTACTTCATCTCTTCGGCTACTGCCTCTTGAGCTACCTCCTCTGTTACTACCAGCTCTGTTGCTACCAGCTCTATTACTTCCTGGTCTGGCATTTCTGTTACTACCACCACCTGTTGCTGGTACACCTTTAGAAGGAATCTTTTTACGCTTTCTTTTCTTTCTATCTCCTTCGTCTTTCTTCGTATCTTTTTTCGGCTTTTTATCTGGCTGAATAGTACTAAGATCAATCTTACCTTGAATTTTAAGGCCTGCTAATGCTGGAGTTTTCGCTCTCATCATTTCCTCTACAACAGGAGCTTTAGATCCTTTTTGAGTAGGTGTAGCTTTAGCTGGTTTCGGTGTTTCTACCTTTTCAACTGGAGCTTTCGTTTCTACCTCTTTCTTCACTTCAGGTTTTACCACTGGAGTAGGCTTTTGTTTTGGCACTTCTGTTTTAGCTTTCTTTGGCGGTTTTCCAGCTGTACTAAGATCGATTTTACCCAAGATTTTAATACCAGGAACTGTCCTTTTAGGAGCTTCTACTGGTGCTTTCACCTCTTCTTTGATAGGTTCGACGACCTTCACTTCCTCCTTTATAGGTGCTGCCACTTCGACAACAGGAGCTGGAGTAGGTTCTACTACTACAGGAACTTCTACTTCTTTTACTGGTTCTGGAGTAGGTTCCGGGGTAGGTTCTGGAAAAGGCTCTGGGGTAGGTTCTGGAATAGGCTCCGGAGTAGGTTCTGGGATTTTCTCCACCACTGGTGCAGGTGCTGGCTCTGGGGCCTTCACTACCGGAGGTGCAGGAGTCTCTTCTTTACTTTCGTAACGACTTCCGATGACTAACTTGTCAGCTTTTTCCTTTGCTGCCATAGAATCGCTAAATTCTTGAAGCAACTCATCGTGCATCTGGTCCGAAATCTTAGACGTAGGTTTATTTTCAATATCATATCCCTTCCCCTTGAGGAAGTCTACGATAGTGCTCGTACCTACGTTAAGTTCTTTCGCTATTTTTACTAATCTTATTGCCGCCATTCAGCTTTTTTAAGTTTCTTTTCTTACAAGGTACATAAATCATACCTTCTTATTAATATTAGCCTATCACCATCAGGGATCAAGGTATAGATATATCGCTATATCTCTTTTTATATCAGTCTCATCTATGATTCGACTTTAAAGAGACATTGCCAATATCTCTAATATGTTTTTTGAGAATCAGTGAAAACACTCACTAATCTTCCTTAAGTTCTGTCTCTAAGATTTTGATTACCTCGTCGATCGTCTCTTCTTCCAGATCCGTTCTTCTAACCAATTCTTGCTTGCTCAATACTAATACTGATCTTGCTGTATCACAACCGATGTTCTTAAGTGAAGTAATTACCCACTCTTCGATCTCATCGCTAAATTCGTCAAGTTCTACATCTTCTAATTCAGCTTCGTCTGTCTCTCTGAATACATCGATTTCATATCCCGTCAACTTACTAGCTAACTTAATATTACTTCCACCTTTTCCAATAGCCAATGATACTTGATCAGGCTTAAGGAATACGGCTGCAGTCATCTTTTCATCATCCAAATTAATAGACGACACCTTTGCTGGTGTCAATGATCTCTGGATGAACAACTGATTATTTGCAGTATAATTTACAATATCAATATTTTCATTCTTCAACTCTCTAACGATTCCGTGGATTCTTGATCCTTTCATACCGACACATGCACCTACTGGATCGATTCTATCATCGTAAGATTCTACCGCTACTTTTGCTCTTTCTCCAGGGATTCTTACGATCTTCTTTACAGTGATCAGTCCATCTTCTATTTCTGGTACTTCTTGTTCTAGTAATTTTTCTAGAAATAAACTATCCGTACGTGATACTATTACCACTGGATTATTGTTCTTCATTTCTACTCTTCTGATGATTCCTCTCACCATATCACCTTTACGATAATAATCAGCTCGAATCATTTCATTTCTAGGTAGAATCAATTCATTTCCTGTTACATCATCCAAGATAAGTAATTCTCTCTTCAAGATTTGACTTACTTCTCCAAGTACGATTTCACCCACTCTTTCCATGTACTTCTTGTATATTTCATCTTTTTCAAGATCCATAATACGAGAAATCAATGTTTGACGTGCTGCCATTATTGATCTTCTACCGAATTCTTCAAGTGTCAACCCTTCATAACATTCTTCACCCACTTCATAATCCTCATCAATAGAAACCGCTTCAGAGAACGATATCTGAGCTTGCTCATCCATCACCTCACCATCTGGTACTATCTGTCTTACTCTCCACATTTCGAGATCACCGTTTTGTGTATTTACGATAACATCAAAATTTTCATCAGACCCATATTTTTTCTTGATCAATGTACGAAGAACATCTTCTAGTACACGAACCATTGTAGGTCTGTCTATATTTTTACCGGCTTTAAATTCCGAGAATGATTCTACTAAATTCATCATTTCTTTAAATTTTTAACTACCATATTATTCTATCTTTTATATTCTAAGTATCTCAATAAGCTTCCTTCAAAAAATAGGATTTCAATATTAAGAGACTTTACTTTATTTCTTCTTTTTCTTTTTGAAGCTAATTTTAATTTTAGCTTCCTTAATCTCACTTCTAAGGATCTCTCGAGTAATTTCCAGTGTTTTCTTCTTTTTTCCCTCTTTGACAATTTCTTCATAATATACACTGATACTTTCATCAGATGCCGTCATGAGTTCTCCAAGAACTTTCACTTTTTCTTCCCCGTAGATCTTCACCTCTATGTCTCTACCAATATTTTTTACATACTGTCTTGTCATTTTTAAAGGCTTAGTTACTCCCGCAGAACTAACATCAAGTGTGTATTTTATACCTAGCCATTCTTCCTCATCAATTACTTCTTCAAGAAATCGACTTACTTTTCTGCATTTCAAAAAAGTAACAGAATCATCACTGTCGAGGAAAACCTCCACCTTATTGTTGTTTACTTTCAAATCTACCAGAAAGCAATCATCATACTCTAACTCCTTGATAGCCTGATCAATAAGTTTTTCCAATTTCTTTTCTATCATGCTCAATTTCGCTTACAATGACCTATTAGAATGAAAAAAGGGAACTAACCGTTCCCTCTTCTACTCTCCAATCTACTGCAAATGTAAGATATTTTAAGGAATTTGCCTAATCTTATTGCTAAGAAATACAGCACTTTGAAGTATATACAAAATATAAAACCTCTATACTCGTTTGGTTCTTAGAGTCCTAATTATTTCAACTAGTCCTTAATGAAGTATTTCCTTCTCTTTTTTAGTTTGTTTTTTCAGCTAGTTTCGTGTGATGATCCTATTTTAAATCCTCCTATGGAAGATCCTGAAATGATGAATGAACCAGACTGTTCAGCAATAGATGAGAAGTCCCTCGGTCTCGTAACCGGAATTAGATTTTTTGATGAGACCGGCAGTCCAATGGGACAAACAGGAAATCCTAATGTCACTGCAGAAAATCCTATCAGTGTATATCCAAACCCTAATAATGCAGTGATCGGTATATTCAAACAAAATGATATTGAATATGAATTGTTTATCATCCCTTGCGAAAAAGATACCATGTATTCAGATATTGAATTCAATGATTACAAATTTCAATATTCAATAGATTTACTTTATACGCTTCACTCCACTACTATTGACCTTGTAACTCAAAATATCCAAATACAATTCCAATCAGACTTTGCTGCTGGTTATTATAAGCTAGTCTTTTACAATGCAAGTGAAGATCTCATTATAGAAAACATGTATTATGATCCTAGTAAATCAGGAAATGAGCTGATTGAATTTTTGAATGGTGAGTTTTAAATTATTAATCTACATAGTCAAACATTTTAAATTCAAAGATGCGAACATTCATTATAGGAGATATTCACGGAGGTTTTCGATCTCTACAGCAAGTGATCTTGCGATCAGGGTTTGATACGTCGAATGACAGAGTAATCTGTATTGGCGATTATGTAGATGGATGGCCCGAATCATATGAAGTGGTCGATTACTTGATAGATTTACAAGAAAAATGTAACAATAGAAACATATATATCTTAGGCAATCACGATCAAAGGTTTTCAGAGATATTAAGAGATAATTTGGACCAATTTAGAAATGAGCAATTCATCAGCGCGTTTTATACTAATTGGTACAGGCAAGGTGGTCAGGCAACTTATAGGTCATATGCAAATCATTCTGACAAGGACATAATTAGACATAAAGAACGATTCTACGATAAACTAGAACTCTATCATTTAGAAGAGAATGTACTATACGTGCATGCCGGATATAACTACAAATTTGAGCTTGATTATACTGTCCATAATGAACCTGCAACTTTATATTGGGACAGGAAGCTATATGAAAGAGCTCTACATCTGCATAACCTAGAAGGTCGAGGTGCTGTCTTGAAACCAGAAAATAAAAAAATTGGAGGATTTGAGCGTATCTATATCGGTCATACAACGACTACTCGTAACAATGAAGAACCTATCCTCATGTGTAACGTAGTAAATACTGATCAAGGCGGTGGATGGGAAGGCAAACTTACAATTTGGGAACATGGCACAGATCAGTTTTGGCAATCAGATCCTGTAGCGGATTTATATCCTGAGATTGAAGGTAGAAAAAAGACTAAATAGTAGCTGTTTTTTAATTAAAAGTGAATGGCTTATTTCTGACAGCTATATCCTAACTCCCAATGTCAAATAAAACCCTCTACCATCACTAGGAATAATCCCAGGACCAGGATAACCAGTCGCACGTCTAGTATAATATTGATTATCCAGAAGGTTCAGTACACCTGACTCCAATGTAAATTTCTTGAACTGATATGACATTGAAAAATCTAGAATGCTATATCCAGGAATCTCACCAATAACACCACTACGACTGTCGCCTTCCTCGGGAACAGAACTGTTTTCAGCATCTGTAAACTGTTTCGATAAACTTGAATATTGAATACTAAAAAGTAGATTTTTGTATCCCGCTTTTATTCCTGATTTGAAATTTATAGCTGGTATAAATTCTACTTTATTTCCCTCAACATTGTTTTCTTCAGAAGCAATATATTCTGAATCAGTAATTGCTGTATTAATAAAGAGGTTCAGCTTCGCTTTCCTGTTATCTGGTAAAAAGGTAGCAGCAATATTCCAATCCGCAAATGCTTCTATTCCATAAATAAATGCTGTTCCTATATTTTTCCTGACACGGTTTGCACGTGAATCGAGTAGAATACCTATCCTATTATTGTATTGTAATGCAAAAGCCCCAACGTCGAATGCTAGATACTTCTTCCATCTTCCCCTAAGTCCAAGATCCGCAGTAAAACCCTTCTCATCGGTTATTAATGAATCGATAATAAAGGTCGGACTCACTACTCTAATATCACTGAATGTTACTGATCTATAATTTTGCGAAATATTGGCGTAAATCTCAGAATTCTTAGCGGGTTTATAACTCGCACCGATTCCAAAAAGTGCAAATTTTCTTTCTAGTACATTGTTGTCTTGCAGTTCTTCTTGACTTATTACATTCCCTGCATTATCGAAATTTATTTGTTGGTACCGACCTTCACTTTCTGTTTTAATATACTCGAATCTGAAACCCGGGGTAATCGATAAATTATCATTCAAGAAAAAGATATTTTCACCAAATACAGAAGCATTAAGGTTGGGAAATTCGAAACTAGACTGGTTGGCATATTCTGGAAAGAGATCATCCGCAATAGAAAAATCAGCATCAGATCCACTTGTCCCTGCAGTCTGAATACTGGTGTTGTTTGCTTTGTAAAGTTTGGCTCCAATAAGATAGACTCCATTTCGATCCCCAAATTTATACCTTGACAAAAACCTAGACTCCAAACCCCAATTATTAAAACTGCCTCTCAGTAAATCTCGTGGAAGTATATAATTACCATCCGCGTCTTGTTCGTCAATCTCAGTAATCGGATTACTATTTAGATTTATCGGATTACCTCTGAACCCTACTGAATTACGCTCTGCATCCAATCCAAATACCATAAAATCCAATTCCGAATTCTCAGAGAACTTATGATTCAACTTTGCAGAATAGAGCTTCCAATCCACCTCAAACCAATTCCGATCTCTAGTACTCAACCTGGGTGTCTCTGCAAACTGTGCATCTGTCAATCCTCCTGCTTGTTTTGCCAAATATTTTAGATATGTTCCCTCAATCGATAAATTGGTATTAGACCCCAACCTATAGTTGACAAATCCATAGAAGTTCTTCGAATCAAATTCTGAGTTATCTCTGTATCCATCTCCACGCTTATAGTTGAAATAAGTGTAATAACTAACCTTACCAACAGTACCTCCGATACTATTAAAAGACGTGAAAAGTCCAAACGAACCGAGTGTTTGTCTAGATATCAACTCTATTTTTTTATCTCTGACAGGCTTCTTCATTTTGAAGTTGATCAATCCACCAAACTGAGTACCATACTGTAGAGAAGCGGCCCCACGAATTACCTGAATTTCAGACAGTGCCTCGGCTGGAGGAGAGTAATAACTCTCAGGATATCCCAATACATCGGCACTGATATCGTAACCGTTCTGTCGCGTATTAAAGTTGGCAGTTCTATTAGGATCTAATCCTCTACCCCCGATACTTAACTGCAGACCTGCATCATTACTTTCATATATATTAAGACCAACAACTTGTGCATATATCTGTCTCGCCGTATTAGAAGCAACACCAGCTACCGCTTGATCAAGAAGGACGACTTCTGATTTTTTACCTGCAAATATAGATGTCCCTTCCACTGGTCTCAATCGACGAATATCGAAGAACTCAGCTTTCTTGGCTATTATTTCTACCTGTGTTAGTTGTTGTGATAGTGGTTCTAATTTAAAGTCAAGCGATGCATTTGAATTGACTTCAATTGACTTTGTCTGAGTTATATAATCAAATGTGAATATTGTGAGATCGTATATCCCATTCTTCAGGTTGTCAAATTTGTAGTAGCCATTGGCATTTGTAAATACTACTTCGTCGGTCTGTTGATTATACACTTCTGTGCCTACGATGACTTCTCCGGTATTAAGATTTTTGATTTTTCCCGATAGCGTGTGTTGACCTATTAAGGCTTGTGCTAGGACCAGAAAAAAGAAAAATGATATGTTTGTTTTTATATTCAACAATAGTGTTTTATTAGTTTCTTGAGTTCTTAGTTAAGTGGCTACACTGATCAATAAGGCAATATCCATTCCTTATTTTCAAATCCATCCTTCTCCT
>CALKXE010000244.1 GCA_938003955.1 uncultured Saprospiraceae bacterium
CTTGATATAATATCGACAACGTATCCGTTGCTTCTTGATCTATTTCGGTAGCTACTACAGGCTCTTCATTGTGCTTGAAGTTATGTACCGCCACAGCTCCTGCTACAAAGTCAGTTTTACGAGTCTTGGATTGTACAAATAATAGATTCTCTTCGGCATGTGCAGTTTGGGGTATCCAGAATTTCTCATCATAGTTAGCGTCTTCATTCCTTACATCGAAATCAAGATAACTCCTCAATGCCAGCGTACCTGAGTAATTGATCGACTTGATTGAGTACCTCATAGCACCGACCATGGAGTTGTCCATCGAGCAGAATCGCTCAGAACATATCTCGATACTAGTCCCATTTGTTAGCTCGACTTCGCAGTTACGGTATAAGACACCTTCCTTCATGTCCAGTACTCTCTGAAAACTTTTGACCTTCAATTTATTAAGATCCAATCGCTCACCATCACAGTAGATATCTAGTTTGATCCAGTTGACACTATTCAGTACTTTGGCAAAGTATTCTGGGTATCCATTCTTCCACCAACCGACTTTTGTTTTATCAGGATAGTAGACACCTCCTATATAATTACCCGACATGGTATCACCAGAGTAAAACTCCTCAAAACAGGCACGTTGACCCATTTTACCATTACCAATACTAAATAAGCTTTCAGAGATTTTATTATTCTCTAGATCATATTGATCTTCTATTATATGCCACGGATGATGCTTGATATAGCTTTTCATAGATACAAGTTTAAAGTTGGGAAAGTACTTAATACATTAGATTGCGAATGCCCTCTGTAATATGAGCAGGTTGATATCATTCAATCCTGAGAATATTATATCAGCTTCGTGCAACTGATCTTCATCTCCGATACCTACAGACATAAAGTTACCAGTATTAGCAGCTTGTACACCGCTTACAGAATCCTCAAATACGATGCTTTCTTCTGGTTTTACACCGAGTGCATCTGCACCCATCAAGAATACTTGTGGGTGAGGTTTACTTTCAGTTGTTTTAGTACCGTCTACGATGACCTCAAACCGATCGATGATGTTGAGTTTTGTAAGCAGTGGTACAGCATTTCTGCTAGCACTACCTAGAGCTATTTTGATATTATTCGCGATAAGCTCATCTAAGAGTAATACAGCACCTGGTAAGATTTCTTTTTCATCCATCTTGGATATGAACTCTACATACCACTCATTCTTTTGGCGGCAAGCTTCGATCTTTTCTTCCTGGGTAAGTTCTTTCTTGGCTAACGACAATATGACCTCCAATGACTCCATACGGCTCACACCTTTGAGTAGTTCATTTTGCTCATTTGTTATCTCGAAGCCCATAGTCTGAGCGAGTCTATTCCATGCCTTGAAATGATACTTAGCAGTATCTACTATTACACCATCCAAATCAAAAATACATGCTTTTATCATTCTACTATTGGTTTACTGTTTCTTATCAAATTATGAATCCAAAGAGAAAATTAATGCTCGATTTGGAAATTCAAATAAACTAAATCTTTAGCTATACGCTTTACCTATTTATTGATATTATTTTATTTTTCTTGTATGTGCTTACGCAAATATCCAATATCACATTACATAAAGTGATATAAATCAATGCCGTGTTAGGTATCGGATCGGCGATATCTTGCGATAGCCACTCTGATATGATCATAGTTTTTTATGTTTCGTTTTTCTTTGGTTTGAATTTACCATAACTTACGGTTCTGAGTTTCTTCTCTCCTTTAAATATATAGTTTTCAAAATATTGTTCATACACAGTATCATCATTTGTTCCATAGAAACGAATTATTTTACCCGTCCCACTTATCAATAGTTGATTTTCGTTTTCATCCCAAAATTGTTCAGCAATATATTCTCCATCGACATATTTTCCAATTTCTAATTGTTTACCGTTTAGATACCATTCTTTTAAATTACCATTTCTTTTACCGTTCTGAAAATTTGATTCAATTGCAATTTGGGTATTGTCATAATATCGTCTAAAAACACCATTTTGATTTCCATCCTTTTCAATCCAAATCATTTCTAAATTTCCGTTTGGATGAAATTCCTGAACAAGTATTTCATTTTCATCTAATTCATAATACGTTTCAATAATTTCAATTAGCTCATCGTGGTTGTTATAGAATAGCTTTCGATGCTCTTCGAATTCCGACAATTTCCATAATGCTTTCTCTTTTAATTTTGGCAAATCATCAATTCCATTTACAAAATATCGAGCCAGTAAATAGTATTCAGAATTACCTTCCTTAAATTGATCGTAGAAATATTGTAGAATAAACAAATGATCTATAACCTCAAAGGATTTACTTTTTAGCTCTTGAATTCTATGTTTATCTTCGATTTTCATTTTTTAAAGAGACATATCTAGGTATTAACCATCAAATACAAAACCTATTTGGGATCTAAGCGAACTGGATATTTGGACTTAACGAATTTAACAATCAGATCTGCTACATATGTGCAACGATTTGTTCTCAATAACTCCAAGGTTTCTGTTAGGAAAATATCTGCTTTATCGCCAATGTGATGCTCAAAATATTGATCCAACATCTGAATGTAGGCAAAACTATATTCGTCCTCTGATTTCTCATTAAGGAAGATCATGTACCGCTCCATCAGGATGAAGTCTTGAGTAAGTGTAGCAAATTCTAGAATACCTCGCCAGTTGTCCTCTAAGTGAAAAATACTCATTCGGAAATAATCTTCTCGACCATTAGGGTCTTCTAGTTGCGATATGATTTTCTTGTATAACAATGCTCGATAGCTGTCATCCAATGCTTCATGAGCCTTTTTATAATAGAGTAGACGTTGAGTCTTTTTACATAGCCATATGGTCAACTCTATCGTCTTATCCCAATCCTCTAAACCTATTGCAACATCTAAGTATCGCTCATGGAGTTTTAATGAGTTAGGTTCAGCTTTTATGAGCTCTTTTAGTAATTGTAGAGACGTTTTATGAGCCTTGAGTTGGATCAGTCGATGTAGTACCTCAGGTATTAGTTTAGGGGTATCACTTAAGTATTTAAGGTATTTGGTAGTATTGGATCCATCAAACCGGAGCTTCAATGTCAATAACCAAGCTTTATGCTCTTCTTCTGATACTTTCTTGTACTTTTCTTCTACGAGGCTGGTAAGTAATTTGAGTCTCACTGGATCTTTAAAAAACAACAATGCTAGTTCACCACTATTATGGATAGCATGGTAGGGCATAAAATATG
>CALKXE010000245.1 GCA_938003955.1 uncultured Saprospiraceae bacterium
ACAAATATAAGCCTCTTGTGTTACTGGTGGATCTGGTCTTTCATTAATGATTAATGTCATTTCAATATTAGTTGGACATTCACTAGCATTCTGCGCAATTGCAGGATTTACTATCGTCCCAAAATCACCTAAACCATTCATATAAGAGAACGTAGCCCCAATATTATATGTCCCCGCTCCAAGTGTCATGATATCAGCCATAGTCATTATAATTCCATCAATAGTAAATATTGATGAACTCGGATCAGGAGTAAAAATTGGAGAAGGGTTTACAATAGTCGGATCATCATTAAATTGAATAAAATCAGCTAGAGTAATAGCTGGATCATTTTCACAATATTCTAAAAAAGTAAATTCTAGAATTGGGTAAGCACATACATTGGAAATTTCTAATTGATCTCCAACTGCATCTGTAACAATAAACCATGTCAAACCACCGTCAATAGAAAATTCAAATACATCTATATTGTAACCCGCTCTATCAACATGATTAAACATGAGTTCATAAATACCTCCAGCATTTTCTGCCATACCTGCTGGCAAAATAATATCTGTTGATCCTACACTTTCCGATGCAACTCTTACAAGTAAACCAGCTGTTCCCTCAATAGTAACCAATTCATTAAATGTACCATCTCCTGAAACGTTATTCAATCCTTGATCTCCATTACAACTACAAGGATCATCCGCTGAAAAATTATTTGTAACATCAAATTCACAATTATAAATGATAACATCACTAGAAGCAGTATTAACACAACCATTTCCATCTGTATAAGTATAAGTAATAGATACTGGGCTTACTAAATCTAATCCAGTTGGATCAAAATTAAATGTACCATCTCCATTATTTGTAACACCTAAACCAGAATAAACTCCTTCATCTCCAATACTTGTTCCCTCTGTAGGTGTACCATTACCCAAATTGCTTAGATTTTGCATAGGAGTGGTTGCAATGTTACAAAAAGGTCCATAACTACCAGCAGTTACCACTGGCAAACTATTAACAATAACATCAGTATTACTAAAGTTAACACAAGAATTTGCATCTGTATATGTATATGTGACTGTTGTCATCCCTACTCCCGCTATCGATGGATCAAAACTTGCTGTACCATCTAAATTATCTGTAACCCCTGTGCCTGTCCATACTCCATTTGCATCGGTTGGAGTTCCCGTAAGTGTTATCGTTGGCGCATCTACACATAAGGCCGCATAGATCCCTGCACTTGGTGTTGGTAATGCATTGACTGTTATATCTGTAGTCCCTGAATTAACACAAGAATTTCCATCTGTATATGTATATATGACTGTTGTCATCCCTACTCCCGCTGTCGATGGATCAAAACTTGCTGTTCCATCTAAATTATCTGTAACCCCTGTGCCTGTCCATACTCCATTTGCATCGGTCGGAGTTCCAGTAAGTGTTATCATTGGAGCATCTACACATAAGGCCGCATAAATCCCTGCACTTGGTGTTGGTAATGCATTGACTGTTATATCTGTAGTCCCTGAATTAACACAAGAATTTCCATCTGTATATGTATATGTGACTGCTGTCATCCCTACTCCCGCTGTCGATGGATCAAAACTTGCTGTTCCATCTAAATTATCTGTAACCCCTGTGCCTGTCCATACTCCATTTGCATCGGTCGGAG
This sequence comes from uncultured Saprospiraceae bacterium, assembly GCA_938003955.1. Taxonomy (GTDB): domain Bacteria; phylum Bacteroidota; class Bacteroidia; order Chitinophagales; family Saprospiraceae; genus CAJXUU01. The sequence goes on from CALKXE010000245.1 coordinate 1,659, forward strand.
TTCCAGTAAGTGTTATCTGAGGTGCATCGACACAAAGTGCTGCATATGTTCCTGCAGATGGTGTTGGTAGTGAGTTCACAACTGTTGTTGTAGCAACTCTTGTACTTGGACATCCGTCACATACACATTCTGCATAGTATGTATATGTTCCCGCTGTATTTACATCGAAAGCGCTTTCCGCTGATGTTGTTCCTGTTGGATCTAAAGACATTCCTGTACCCTGAAGTGTACCTGATGTTGCTGAATCATACCAATTTGTAACTACAGCTCCTCCTGGTGTAGTAGGTCCTAAATTCGGAACTTCATACTTATATGTTACCACCGCTGAAGTAACTGTAAATGTACCATCTATATCTGTAGACGTTCCGTCATCAAATCCATCATCAAATGTAAATGTTATTGGCAATACAGGAGGATTTGTTGTACATCCTGTTTCGAATGTTACTCCTACTATTGGATCATTATTATTAGATGTCCCAGGTAATGAAGTTGTATTCAAAAATAATTGCGTACCCGCTCCATCCATTATCAACACGCCTAATTCATTTGACCATGAGCCATTTGGTGCCGCTGTAAAATCATATGTTATATTTAATGCATATCCCAATACATTTGCACATGCTGGCAAATCGGAAGGAGCACTTGGTATCGATGGATTTATTACTAAACTTCCATTATTGGTTGTTGTTGGATCTCCTGGATTCCCAGCTCCGCAACAATCTGAAGACATATAATCCGAACTCCCTGTAGCACTACTACCCTCAACTGTAAGTATACTTAGTGGCTGGCCCGCTGAACAAGGTGCACATGGATCTGTACATGGTACATCTGGACAATCAGCACACGTGGCTGTCATTCCTGTTGCTAAATCACCATCTGGATCGCCTATACATATTTCCAAGCCTGTAACAGGGGCCGCTGGACATGATGGTGGAGTAACTACTATCATTGCTGATTCAGAACACGAACTATTGGGTGCATCTGGCGTATATGTAATTGTATATGTTGTTATGTTATCCGTACATACTACTCCTGTAAAATCAAGGGCTCCCGTAGAAGGATTTATTGTTACTGTTCCTACTGGAGTTATACTATATAATCCAGCTTCTGTCTGTGTGACACTTGGAAGTTGCATATCTTCATCTGTGGAACATACATCTGTGTAACTAAACGCCAATGCACTTGCTGACACAACTGTTGTTGTAGCAACTCTTGTACTTGGACATCCGTCACATACACATTCAGCATAGTATGTATATGTTCCAGCTGTATTTACATCGAAAGCGCCTTCCGCTGATGTTGTTCCTGTTGGATCTAATGACATACCTGTACCCTGAAGTGTACCTGATGTTACTGCATCATACCAATTTGTAACTACCGCTCCTCCTGGTGTTGTAGGTCCTAAATCCGGAACTTCATACTTATATGTTACCACCGCTGAAGTAACTGTAAATGTACCATCTATATCTGTAGACGTTCCGTCATCAAATCCATCGTCAAATGTAAATGTTATTGGCAATACAGGAGGATTTGTTGTACATCCTGTTTCGAATGTTACTCCTACTATGGGATCATTATTGTTAGATGTCCCAGGTAATGAAGTTGTATTCAAAAATAATTGTGTACCCGCTCCATCCATTATCAACAAGCCTAATTCATTTGACCATGAGCCATTTGGTGCCGCTGTAAAATCATATGTTATACTTAATGCATACCCTAATTCATTCGCACATGCTGGCAAATCGGAAGGAGCACTTGGTATCGATGGATTTATTACTAAACTTCCATTATTGGTTGTTGTTGGATCTCCTGGATTCCCTGCTCCGCAACAATCTGAGGACATATAATCCGCACTCCCTGTAGCACTACTACCTTCAACTATAAGTATACTTAGTGGCTGGCCCGCTGAACATGGTGCGCATGGATCTGTACATGGCACATCTGGACAATCAGAACACGTGGCTGTCATTCCTGTTGCTAAATCACCATCTGGGTCGCCTATACATATTTCCAATCCTGTAACTGGATCCGGTTCTTGAGTATCTGATAACAATAGCAATGAAAAATTAAACAACTTCAAGTTTTTAATGCTCATGCTATAATCTTTAGCCACAACATTAGAAAGGACAAATCCCATTAGCAGAATTATTGTAAATAGTAAGTTTCTACGTTTCATAGAGTATTAGGTTTTGTTTTGCTTTATTAAAAATTGATAATACTTAAGGGCATCTAAATGATTTTTGCGATATTTTTTTTCTATAAAAGCTTTTCGACGCCTAAATAATTGATTGTAGTTCTAAACACTCGAAAATTTCGATACAGTTTTGTATAGAATATTATAAGAATATTATTTATCTGGGCGGAGTCCATTGCCAAAATCAAACAATCAGTATATAATAACCACGTCTTAGTTACAAATTGCAAAGTATCTGATTGCCTGAGCACTTTAGATAAAACTCTACATTAGATAACTACTTAAAAAGCTAAGAACTTTAAGAAATAATTAAGGTTTACGCACTTCGTCGAAAGAAAAAGAGGATATAACTTCAATTAATTGGTTTAATTTTAAAACTCTGGGGTGGAGTTTCATATTAAGTTTCTAATCTTTTTTAAATACTTAACACATTTCAAATGTATCATCTTTTTGAATAAAAAAAAGCCGATTTACATTCACTCTCTTTCCCTAAAAAGCACAATATCAACCAAAAACAAAATGAAAAAAAACATATGTAATTATATTACCATATGTAATTATTTGTAAATAATAGACTTAACACCTACATGTATTATTCACACTATTTTCAATTATTTATTATGCGAAAAATAAGGTTTAACAAAACATTTGTTTCAATTCAGTGAATTAAAACAAAATTACCTATTTCAGTAAAGCTGATTTTAATAAAAAAAGAATTTGTATTGAATCCAAGGGAATAATATGTCTATTTGAATTCAAATTGCATTTTGATTGTCACCTAGAAAATATTTGTGCGGGAAATTTCGCTTTTTTTTTCGGAAAAATAATTGTAATTATTGATGTGAAAAAGACATCAAAAGGGACAAAGAAATTTATGAAGTCAGAAAAGTTACTGATCTTATCAGAAGGGAAGAAGAATGGAGTTAAGAAAACCCTAGACGAGTATGCGTTGTATCCAGGGATCTACTATTACTGGAAGAAAAAACTTACAGTATACAGTGAATCAGGATTGAAGCAAAAGAAAAGTAAAGAAGATCAAGGATTTGGAGAAGGAAGATGAAGTCTTAAAGATCTTACTTGCAGAAAAGGAATTAGAAAGTAAACTGGATGATGATCTTCTTAAAAAAAGTATCCAGAGTTGAGAAAACGGAAAAGATAAGAGAGTATAATTCTCAGGGATTGAGTTTGGAGCGATGCTTTGCCATAACAGGAATGAAGAAGAATCAATACTATTTCAAGCAAAGTGGTAATAAAAGTGGAAGACGCCCAAGTACCAGTACGCTCTATAAGGATAAGTCAACCGGAGATACGGAATCGATAGAAAACACTACTTTTGTAAAGAGAATAGTAGATATTAAACTAGATCCAGATCATGCAAACTATTAAATGAGATGTACTCTTTTAGTTTTTGTTGCAGTCATATTTTGATAGCTAAACCTGCCAATCAATAGGACTTCCCCCTCGTTCTTCCAACACCTCATTCACACTCGAAAAATGATGATTCCCGAAAAACGCATTTCCAGCTAGGGGCGATGGATGTGCAGATTCAAAAACATAATGTTTGGTTGTATCGATGAATTTCTTTTTCCCTTTAGCGAATCCGCCCCATAACATAAAACACACACCCTCTTTATGATCAGAAATGGATTGGATAACTGCATCTGTAAAGTGATGCCAGCCAATTTTAGAATGAGATGCAGGACTCCCCGCTTCTACTGTAAGTATTGCATTGGGCATAAATACTCCTTGTCGAGCCCACGAAGACAGATCACCGTGATCAGGAATTGAACATCCGAGATCAGCGTGCAGTTCTTTATAAATTCTATTAAGAGATCTTGGAGGCTTTATTCCAGGTTTTACAGAAAAACATAATCCCATTGCTTGTCCGTCTCCATGATATGGATCCTGGCCAAGGATTACAACCCTTACCTTATCAAATGGCGTAAAATTAAATGCATTAAATATTTCCGCTACTGGTGGATACACATTTTTTCCCTCTGCTTTACTTTTTAATATTCCATCTTCTATCTTGGAAAAATAGGGCTTAGCTAACTCATCTTTGAGAACTGTTTTCCAGGAGGCGTCGATATTTATGTTCATTACAGGAATCTGATTTAAAACGCGATCTTATTGTTCCGTCTTTGCTGTTCGGTCACAAGCTCCATCACAGTTCCCATAGAGGTTAAGAGAATGGTGAGTGATTTTGAATTTCAGAATATCGCCCATCATGTCTTTGATCCCTTGTAGTCTAGGATCACAAAATTCTAATACTTTTCCGCAGTCAACACATATTAGATGATCGTGTTGTTTGTAACCGTAAGATTTCTCATACTGAGCTAGATTCTTTCCGAATTGATGTTTTGTTACTAGATCACATGACACTAGAAGTTCCAGTGTATTATATACAGTAGCTCTACTCACACGATAATTTTGATTTTTCATGTGTATATATAATGCCTCAGCATCAAAGTGATCCGTTCTATTATATATCTCTTCAAGAATCGCGTACCTTTCAGGAGTTTTACGAGACTTCCCTTTTTCAAGATGAGTAGTAAATATCTGTTTCACTTCTTCAATCAACTTCTTCTTCTTTTCCTCTATTGTTAGATTCACATCCATTTTATTCAGATTTATCTATTCTAGTTACTGTAGAAATTCCTCTTAACTTTTCAACTGATCTCATGACCAAATTTAATTGATCTTTATTGATAACTACCACACTGATACGTCCTTCAAAATATCCCTCTACCCCATCAATACTAAATGAGCGTATATTCACACCCAATTTGTTACTAATCTCATTCGTTAGAGACTGTATTACTCCAATACCACTATCAACCCCTGTGATCATAAGGTCAACAACGAAGTTATTTCCTATTCGATTTGCCCATTCTGCCTTTAGTACACGGTAACCATAATTGGCTAATAAATGAGTAGCATTTGAGCAGTTTTGTCTATGAATCTTAAGCTCTAAGTTAGAGTTTGTATATGCGAATATATTATCACCTTGTACAGGTGTACAACAAGTTGCCAATTCATATTTATATAGATCAACAGGTTCTCCATTAACCAATATATTTGATCTGTTTTTACCCGCTTTTACTGTAACTTTTTCTTCTTTTACTAAGGGTACTTCTAGTGTTTTTATTTTAACAACTATAAACTTACCGTTTTCTATCGGTATGTTTTTAAAATCAGTCACTTTGATCTTTTGTTGTGCAACGGCAATATAAAAATCTGGTCTATTCTTGAAACCATAATGTTTCACTAAAAAGTCCATATTTTCCTCCGAAAGAAGCTTCATGTTTTTCAGCTTTCTTTGGATGGCTTCTTTAGCGAGTTCACCTTCTTTACGTCGCTCTTCCTTCATAGAAGATCTGATCTTTGACCTGGCTTTTCCAGTGACCACCATCTTCAGCCATTCCTCATTTGGCTTCTGATTTTTACTTGTTGTAACGGTTACTTGATCACCATTCTCTAGCGTTTGCCCCATAGGAACCAGCTTATTATTCACCTTGATGGCAACAGCTTTATATCCTATATCAGAATGTATATCAAATGCAAAATCTAACGCTGTAGCACCTTTAGGTAATATTCGCATATCTCCATTCGGCGTAAACGCATATACTTCTTCGTTGAATAAATTTGTTTTGAAATCATTAATAAATTCCAATGCATCAGAATGCTGTGTATCGAGTATATCTCGCACATTCTCTAACCAAGTATCGTATACAGAATGATCATCTTTAACACCTTTATATTTCCAGTGAGCCGCAAAACCACGTTCTGCAATCTCATCCATTCGTTCACTTCTAATCTGAACTTCTACAAACTTTCCATCAGGCCCAATTACTGTGGTGTGAAGAGATTCGTATCCATTTCCTTTTGGTGAAGTAACCCAATCTTTTAATCTTTCTGGTATTGGTTTGTACACATCAGTGATGACCGAATAGACTTGCCAACAAATACTTTTCTCATCTTCGATAGGTACATCTACTATTACTCTTACGGCAAACAGATCATAGATTTCCTCAAAAGGAATTCCTTTTGTTTTTATCTTATTATAGATGGAATGAATTGCCTTTGGCCTACCCATTGTTCTATAAGATACTTTTGTGTTTTTTAACTTCTCATTGATCGGTGCCAAGAACTTATCTACATATTGATTACGACTCTCTTTACTTTCGTTAAGCTTTGTCTTTATATCTGCATACGTCTCAGAATCAGATATTTTCATACAGATATCCTGAAACTCTGTTTTTACTGAATATAGACCCAACCTATGCGCAAGAGGAATATATATATAACTAGTCTCCGCAGATATTTTCAACTGTTTATGTTGTGGCATAGACCCGATAGTCCTGAGATTATGTAATCTATCTGCCATCTTTATAAGTACAACTCTTACATCTTCGACTAGTGTACTGAGTACTTTCTTAAAATTTTCCGCTTGTGGGCTCTCTACATTATTACTTTCCTTATTGTATAATCCATCAAGCTTAGTCAACCCATCTACTATCTTACTGATCTTTGAACCAAATAATTGTAGAATTTCATCTTGAGTGACAGGTGTATCCTCTACTATATCATGTAAAATAGCACTTATTACAGCTGTAGGTCCAAGTCCAATCTCTTGGTAACAGATTCGCGCCACCTCAATTGGGTGCAATATATAAGGTTCTCCAGACTTACGTCTTTGATGCCTATGTGCATGATTTGCTAGCTCAAAAGCTTTCCGCAGATTAGCTTTATCATCATTGACCAAGCTAGTCTTCATGCTGAGAAGGAGTTTTTCAAACTCGCCATGGATTACTTCTTGTTCTTGATCCGTTATGGATAATGTCTCTGCCATACTAATATGATATATTATAAGAAATGCAATTTATGACTATTCGTTATATAACCGATGGAAGAGTGGATAAATTCCTCGGATAGTCGATAATAAAAGAAACATTGATGATGAATTCAATGAATTAATTGATGCTATACAATTACATAATGAAACTATGCACAACGAAATTGAGTACTATAACTTATCTCATAACCGCTTTCCTTTGGGGCAAAAAGAATCAAAACGAGCGTTTGCCAGCAAGCTTTATTTTGTCATAAGATCACTACATTCCTAATTTTGTTTGCATTCTATTTTAAAAGACTCTATTGCTAAAGCCGTTTAATTCTTCTTATTACATAAAAAAAGCCACACTCCTTTGAGCATGGCTTTAACTATTTACTACTAAAATCAAAACTTAATTATTAAGACAAGCTTGCCCATCTTTAATTTATTTCACCTTAAAAATACATCCCAACATTAAATGTCAAATAGTTGAGTGTAGATTTAAGTGGTAATTTCTTTCCTCCATATTTATAATCATC
>CALKXE010000246.1 GCA_938003955.1 uncultured Saprospiraceae bacterium
CCAAATGCAATCGAGATTGATTATAAAAACTCAAACTTCGAAACAGAAATAAACAAACTAGACAAGTCAAAATCCTACCTAGTATATTGTAGATCTGGAGGTAGAAGTGTCAGTGCATGCGAAAAAATGAGTGCCGCAGGATTTAAGAACTTGACGAATATGAAAGGTGGTTATTCTGCCTGGAAGTAAATTCACCACTTTAAAAACAGTACCAAAATCACTATTTAGATGAAATCTAAATAAACTGATTCCACTGTGTATCATAGCCTATTTTGACTAACTTTGCGTTAGTATTTTAGGGAGTAATCACTTTTAAATATTCAAGCCATGAAAAAGTTTCAAATAGTTGCGTTAATAGCCATTGTAGCGGCGATTGCAATATTGTTCTCAGCATCAAAAGATGTAAGTGAATATGCTACTTTCGAAATGGCCTCGGATGGTCAAAGAGTGAAAATTACTGGAGAGATGGCAAAAAACAAGGCGATAGAATATCGACCTGATATCGATCCTAACATCTTCAAGTTTTTTCTAAAAGACAGTGAAGGCAAAGAAAAGCAGGTAATACTGGCTAAGGCAAAACCTATAGACATAGAACGTGCAGAATCTATTGTATTAACTGGCTCGTTAAAAGACGATGTGTTTTACGCTGATGAGATACTAACCAAATGTCCATCTAAGTACAAGGACGAAGAACTAAGCCTTAAAAAGGTATAAGAAAACCGCTATATGAACGAAATCCAATATATAGGTGAACACCTATGGGTAGGTCAAGTTGGCCATTTTGCAGTAGTCCTAGCATTTGTAGCTAGTATCATGTCTGCCATAGCATACTCCATAAATGCCAAGAATGAAAACTATCAAAACAATTGGAGATCAATTGGACGATTAGGTTACATACTACATGGCCTCAGTATTCTAACAATTGTAAGCATTCTCTTCTATGCTATGTACAATAAGTACTACGAATATGCATATGTCTATCAACATGTATCAGATGATCTACCACTAAAATATACACTATCCGCTTTTTGGGAAGGACAAGAAGGTAGCTTCTTATTGTGGATGTTTTGGCATATCGTCCTTGGTTGGTTTATCATATATAGAGGAACAAAATGGGAAAGTCCAGTGATGGCTATTTTTGCCATGGCCGAGATATATCTATCTTCCATGATACTAGGTGTGCATCTAGAAATCGGAGATTGGGTGACTAAGTTTGGTAGTAATCCCCTACTTCTCTTGAGAGAAACAATGCAAGCGCCCGTATTATTCAATAATGCAGATTATGTTTCATTGATATCTGGAAATGGACTAAACCCACTTCTCCAGAACTATTGGATGACAATCCACCCTCCAGTGACTTTCTTAGGTTTTGCATCTACGATTGTTCCATTTGCTTTTGCTATCGCAGGATTATGGACCAGACAATATAAAAAATGGCTGACTGCCGCTTTACCATGGGCATTGTTCTCAGCCGGAATTCTCGGCACAGGTATTCTTATGGGTTCTGTATGGGCTTATGAGGCATTATCTTTTGGTGGATATTGGGCATGGGATCCTGTTGAAAATGCGGTACTAGTTCCGTGGATCATGCTTGTTGCTGGTCTACACACACACTTAGTCGCAAGAGCAACTGGATTTTCGATCAAGGCTACTATTTTCTTTTATGTGACAGCATTTCCTTTGATTGTATATTCTACATTCTTGACTAGAAGTGGAATCCTAGGAGATACTAGTGCACATGCATTTACAGAGATGGGGCTTGAGAAGCAGTTGATTGCCTTCTTTATGTATTTCTTTATAATTGGACTAGGAGCATTGGTCTATCATGCTAAGAACATCCCATCCAAAGACAAAGAGGAATCAATATACAGTAGAGAATTCTGGATGTTTATCGGATCACTCGTACTTCTGTTTTCAGCGGTACTAATTGGGGTTCCTACATCACTGCCAGTATACAACTCTATCGTTTCATACTTCGATGAATCATTTGTAGGTAAGGTTATTCAAGATGTGGTTCCATTCTATAATAAATTCCAAATATGGATTGCTGTTTTTGTCGCTATTCTAAGTGGAGTATCAATTATGCTTAGATTTAATGAGAAGAATTTCGAGAAACGATCTAGTTTTTTAATGAAGCATCTTGGAATAAGCGTATTGCTATCTATCATATTTACAGGAATTCTGACATTATGGTTTAAGCTGTACTCTTGGAAGTTCTACCTATTAGCATTTACAGGTTTCTTTGTTATGTTTTCCAATTTAGACTACATTATTACTGTCATAAAAGGGAATATGAAACTGGCTGCTAGTGCTATAGCCCATTTCGGCTTCGGTATGATGTTGATCGGATTACTAGGAAGTGGTTTAAATAAAGAGACGATCTCGACAAATCCATTCATGTTCAAGGATATGTTTGAGAATGAAGATGATCTAAGAAACTATGTAAGAGTTATAAAAGGAAAGCCGCTTTGGGCACAAGGATATTGGATCACTTATGAATCGGATACCCTTATCGGCAGAAATAGATATTATGATGTCGAATTCAAAAAAGTAGATGAAAACAATAATGAAATCGAACGTTTCAAACTTCGTCCTTCATCTGTTTACTCTAATGATTTCAAAACTCAAAATGTTTTTAATCCTGATACGAAACACTACTTAACTAAAGATATTTTCTCTTGTATCGTAGCACTTGCTCCAACAAAACAGGACGCAGATGCTGCAAAACTATTCGAAGATTCATTGGTATGGAATAGGCATGATCTTCTGATCGGAGATACACTAAGAACAGAATTCGATAACTGGTATGTGATCAATGAGCTTTCTTACGCTCCATCACACAGAGAATATAAGCCGGAAGACAACGATTTTGGAATTGAGGTAAATGTAACCGCAGGTAATTATAAATTCGGAAACAAATTTGAATTAAAAACAGCATTGGGACTCCAAGGTGCATTGCTCTATAAATATCCTGATGGTGAGGAAGATCTTGGTGCACGTGTCAGACTTTCAGATACATTCATTGAAGAGATATTTAGTTCGGAAGACCAACTAGATTATCAAGAAATTGAGGTTCCTAGCTTAGAGACATTTGAATTCGAGGATATGGAAATATCTCTCACTGGATTCAATAAAGAACCAGTAAACAGAAACTACGAACCAGAAGAAGGAGACATAGCTGTAAGTGCTCAAATGATAGTTAAGAAGGATGGCAAATCGATTCCAGCCGAACCTATCTATATCATCAGAGGCTCTAGTCCGATGGGAGTAAAATCTTATGTTCCAGAATTTGGAGTACATATCAGATTCACTAACATTGATCCAGTAAGTCAAAAATTCAAATTCCAAATTGCAAAAGACAAACGGAAAATGAATTTCTCTATTCCGTTAGAGATTACTGAAAATGTATCTCGTTCTGATTACTTAATTCTTCAAGCACAGGTATTCCCTGCAATCAATCTACTATGGTTTGGATGCATGTTTATGATGTTCGGTCTATTCATGGCTTGGATATTGAGAATGAAAGAGAACAATAGACGTGAAAGAGAAATAAATAGTTGAGTTAGAAAGTTGTTCAGTTACCTGAGTGAATGAATTATCGAATTGATGAGTTATTGAATTCAAGTGTTTGATAAATTAATAAAATTCTATAGTGAAACATTTCATCTACTCAAGCCTCAGGTTTGTTCTTTCTGCAATAGCTGTTCTGAGTTTTTGTTTGATCGGGAATGCGCAATCATTTATCAATAAGACTGCAAGTAATCGTGCTGCATTTGAGATTTCAGAATCTACAGGATATAATTACAAGATTGTAAACGGCAAGATCACTCAAGATTCTGTAATTGCTGTGCGGAGAAAATTTAATATTCGGGGCTATAGAACTGAGACATCTGTATATGCTGAAGGTAACCTCCGTATGAAATACGAATATGACTATCTAGGAGATACCGTTAACTCTATAGTACGCACATACTCATATCAAGATACTGGCTTAGTATTGATTGCTGAGACTAAGAGTGACTATGATGAAAATTACAAACTAGAAAAAGTGTACGACACGTATTCGTCAGCAAAATACAACGGCAAGTCCAAATATAAATACAATAAAAAAGGCCAGCTTAAAAGGTATAGTTTAAAGTTCAATGGTAGAAAGGTAAAAGACATCAAATACAAATACGATGCAAATGGGAATATAATAGAAACAGAAAATCTAGTTCCTTCAAAAGAAACCTTCGTAGGCCAATATAACGAGAATAATAAGGTAACTCACAGATATAAACTATTCAAAGATGGTAAACGAAAACTGATTAAATATTTTGATTATAGTACAGAACCGTTTGTAACCTCACATACCCTAAATCATGCAACCACCATATTAGGAATCAATGGAAAGACTAAACTATGGACTTCAGATGTTTTAACAACTGAAATTAAGTATGGTGACGATTGCCAAATCCATCAAAAAACAGAGTACTTAAATGGCAAATTAAATGGATTTAGAAAGTATTATTTCAAGTAGGCAGAAGTAATATCTCTATATTTTCAAAAACCGCTTAGTGTACACAGTACCATTAGCAGCCTCCATCTTCAATAAATAATATCCAGCCAGTATACCATCAATTGATATTGTCTCATCTATTTGAGACGCATTCTTGATTTCCTTTTGCATTAATAACTTACCCTTCATATCAAGAATCATGATATCCACATCTTGAGGTATAGCCAAGGACGCTTCAATATTAATTATATCGTCACTAGGAATAGGATATACATTTACCGTTTCAATGCCATTAACCAATTCATTCACTTCAGTTATCAGATCAAAGTCCATCCAATTCATATTGAAGGGAGATTGAGTGATAAGAACTCTCATTGTATATCGTCCTTTTGGAAGAATAGCTGTCTCACTTGTTGTTACCCAAGTCTGCCAGTCACCCGTTGAAGAGAAAGTTGGAGAATTAACGGTAGTTGAGACTCCATTGGCATCTATCAATTGTAGCTGAACTCCTCCAGTGCCAAATTGCGCTGCAGTCCTATAATCAATCTTATATGTGCCGGCCACTGTGACATTAACATCATAATCTAAATAATCATTAACATCAAGGAAGCCTATGTTCTGTCCTCCACCTGTATCTGTTGTAGACTCCAATGAAACACCAGACTGGAAAATAAAATCTTCCGACTGAATCCTACCTGGAATTTGATGGACTATTGACAATGTGTTCTTCACATCTTCCATCTCAAAGTCTAATAATTTTGTATTATCAACAGCCTCAATCTCAGCTCCTGAGTACGAAATCCTGATTACTTGTGTGGAATTCATAACTACGTTAGAAGTGAATTTTATTTTTCTATTGTTTTCAGAATCAATGGCTATATCCGTCAAAGGAACAGAAGAACCATTTATGAAAATCTCAAATCCGCCAGGCAAAGAAAGAGAAGCCGCATTGATTGACTTGTTTACCGTTAGCTGAATTGTCTTATCGTCCAATGTTTGTGCCGAAACAAAAATGGTGGAAAGCTCCTCTACATTAATCCCTGTTTTTATAAAATCAAAGCTTGATAAGTTATATCCAGCGGCATCCGTATGGAATCTTAACTTCTTATCGCCTTCATTTAATATGATATTGGGAACGACAACCGTCTGCCAATTTTGCCAATCACCAGTAGGCCCTGCAACTGATTTAGGTGTGATGTCTACCCCATCCATTGAAAAATGAAACATTCCACCTGATCCTCCAGAAGAAGTTCTGACATGTGCTTCATAGACTCCACTCTCTTCGACATTCACTTCATATTGCATCCATTCGTCTACATCCATGAATCCTACATTGTATCCATTGCTATTTATTGTATTTTCTGACTGTTCGATATCTACACCGTCATTCCTATATGCCCAACCTTCATTCCATGTGGTGAATTCTCCTGTAGATACTTGATAATTAGCAACCGTTTTATCTTGATACGCTTGGCCAACAACCCCTAAATCATAATCTGTTGCGTGTATCAAACCAGGAACCGTATGATTCTTAAAAGGTAAGGTCTCATTAGAAAATACTTGACGAAACAAAGCATCAATCACATCTTTTTGATAGACACAGTTTTCTGTCTTCAACTTCTCTGTAAGATCCATAAGTGCATCCCTAGCAAACGCAGCCGTTGGAGCGGATCCACTTCCACTCCAGTAATCCAAAAGAGTCTGATATTCATTTGATTTAATGATAGACAACGGACCAGCGATAGCTTCTACTTTTTTCATTGGCCACCAAGCCCATCCAATATCTAAATCTTCAAACAAGCGTGCTGCATCCCGAAACCACACATTAGAATTCTCTCCTGTTTCTCCTAAATATAACGGCACGTTATAATTGTTTCGCAAATCAATCACCCACTGCATGGTCTCTTCATCATTATTCGACCAGTACTTGTGTGGTGAGTAGACAAAATTATCAGTCCAAGGAGGCGTAAGACCTGAAAAGTCATTCGCAAACCAATTCCCTTCAATAAAAACAATGTGATTGTCACCCTGTCCTCTAATTTCCTCTGTTATATTTTGATAAATTGTTTTGAGGGCACTACCTCCTGGTAAATCCCAATTCACTTCATTAATAAGATCATAACCAGCTACCCATTCTTCGTTTGCATATCGAGCGGATATTCTAGTCCATAAAGCGACTAGTTTTCTTCTATTTTCCGCACTTTCCCATAGTGATGGTTTTGTATCGTCATAATCAGAAATCGCTGCATCATAGCCTTGTCCTCCCGGAGTTGCATGCATGTCTAAGATGACATACATCTCGTTCTCCTTACACCATTCGATGAGTTGATCCGTTAGCTGAAACCCTTTGTCCAACCAAGTGTCCTCACCAACTACAGGTTCGTCCTCGATAGGCAGTGTAAATAGATTATAATGCATCGGTAGTCTCACAGAATTAAAACCCCATGCCTTCAATGAATCGACATCTGATTTCCTGACATGATTTGATAACCACGCTTCATAGAATAAGTCTGTGTCTTCTGTCCCGATCAAGTTTTCTATCGTCTCTCTGATCTTATGTTGCGGATTTGCAAATCCAGATGTTTGCAGCATATAGCCCTCTTGTACCATCCAACCACCTAAGCCCATCCCTTTGAGAAGGATCGTATCTTGATCCTCATTGACGATCGCTCTTCCTTTGGTCTGCAAGAAATTTTGAGCTGCACTGTTTTGTGCAAAGAATATAATCAGCGCGTAAATAAAAAGAGATTTTAGATTTGACATAAAGTACTAGAATTGAAATGTTTGCATTTAAATATAACTCATCGATTATCATATACTAGGTTGAATCATCTACCTAATATAAATCTTACGAACTACTGAACCTCCATCAAGGAATAACTCAACAGCGTACAATCCAGATATGTTGGGTAGTTGAATCGATTCTTTTGGACTGTATTGATCCAATATAAGCTTACCCTCCATATTCACAACTCTAACTCTGTCTACAGTGCTTTCAGACTTAATATAAAGCAGTCCATTGTCACTTGGATTTGGATAGACGGTCACATTAACGAACATCTCATTCTCAATAGCCAGACTTTCAATGAACAGGTCATTGATAGAATCTTGTGCGACTAATACTGGAGATAAGTCCGCGGCATCATACATAGATCTGAATATTTCAATTTCTGGAGTAGTTTCGTCAAACATAGGCTTTATCCATCTTGGCGCTATGGCTTGGTAGTATATTTTTGCTGATACATTTATATTTCCTGTATATCCATTTGTTGGGATATGGTAGCTTATAATATCCGTACCACTCCCCTCTTCTGATCCTATATAATTGAAATTTGGATCCGCGAGTGCTGCTCCATAAATCTTAGTTGTATCATACGCCGAATGACTGGTAGAAAAACCTTTTGGAAGCAATCTATTATCTTTCAAAGATCCATCCGCTTGTTCTAATACTGTGGTAAAGTCTCCGTTTACATCTGCAAGTACAAATTCATATATCTGAACTTGATCCTCTGATGTGATTACATTATAGTGTGGCATGACTTTATCGCTATGCCCGATGACTTCGAAGTTTTCATCAGTACCGCCACTCTTCCATAATGTATCGTCCTGATCATCTGTGATCGTAAATTCAACAAATACTCTTCTCGAAGGAAAACCAGATGGAAACTTATGTCCTGCCTTATTTCTAATTTTAAAATCAAAGTAAACAGAATCTGATTCTATTTTGGTATTACTTAATTCAACCGCTAGAGATTGCTTTTGGAGCATATTTAGTGTCTTTGCTATCGTCTCATCAAAGTGCTCGTCTGCCGCTTTTATATTCAGAGCTTTCTTATTATCTTTCATAAGCTCTAGCATAGTCACATTCGCTCCTACTAAATCGTGCAATGCGAATGGTGATCTAGGCTCAAGAAAAAGGTAATTTGCAGATATAACAATATTATCTTCTAGTCTAGGCATATGACAACCTTGACAAGTCTTGGGGCTTGCCCCATCATCATCAAAATCAGAATTGATCCATTCATGATAAGTCGCTTGCTCTACAAATTGCCTTCCTGTATAGTTGCCTTCTAGATCTGTTGAGTTGGTCAACAATGTATGACAAGATGCACAGATCCCAGCATCATTGATGTGCTTACTATATACTGGATTAAATCCTACGAAATCATTCATTGGTGCAGCAAAAGGCATTTCAAATGGACCATACATTACTCCCGAAGTATCGTATTTAGCTTCACCGGAAAAGAGCTGATCAAGATCCTCTTTAGCTTTCATATGACAAGCACCACATGAGACTCCATCCATTGCTATGGTATCATTCTCCATCTCAGTAATACTATAATGATCGGCTCCTCTCAGTAATGCTGTAAAGTGACCTTGTGGCGCGTGACAGGATGTACACTTAGTTTCTAAATCCATCTTATGCGTCGGATTCACCAACACCTCATGACTTACTTTTGCCCTCCAGAATGGGTCTTTTGCAGAATTAGCCATCATACTTGAAGCCCAGTCATCATGCGTATTAACATCATTCCCCATCCAATCTACCATAGCATTCATCTGCGGATCATGTCCGTGACACCCTTCGCAAGTACTTGCCGTAGGAAACAAATGTATTGTATCAGCTGGCGCATGCATCAATCGTTCATCCACAAATCTATCCCACTCTGCAATTGTATGAAATGCATCTGGATTCTCTCTTTCTGGAATCATCGCGAGTAAGACAATGGAAGCAAACATTGCTATAGCTACTACATATTTCCCATTCAATGCCTTCATTCTACTATTATATTTTTGTTTGTGCTACCAATCAAATTTGCAGTAATCCCATCTATAAAAAAAGGGATTTAACCTCTATAAATTTATTGCTTGATCATCTTCTTTGTAACGAGTCCTTTAGCTGTATTTACACTTAATATATATGTTCCAGTAGCCTTATTTTCCATATTAATAGATGTATTATATACACCATTTATATTTACACTTCGCTCAAACACCACTTTACCATTCATATCGATTAATATTAAATCAACATCTATTGATTCATTTGTTTCTATAGTTATACCAGCTACATTTTTCACTGGATTAGGGCTTATTGACACTTCTTGGATTTGTTCTATCACTTCATTTGCATTCAATACGCCTCCTAAGACTTTATATATACTCCCCTCTGATAGCGTTGCTAAATAAAGCTCTCCATTTATATCTTCTCCAAAAGTAGAAACTCCAAAATTTATAGTGGCTACCTCTTTGCCTTCCCATCCACCATTGCCATCAGGAGCAACTGTAAAAAACTCACCTGAACAATAATCAGTGCATATATAATGACCCTCTAGGTCTGTATATTTAGTTCCTCGATAAACGAAGCCTCCTGTAATAGAGCAAGGTCCAGAGAATCCTTGATGAGGAATCTCATATACTGGATCTACATAATTCTCGTTACAATTAGCCATCGAATTGTTGTTTGTGAAATCTGTTCCCTCGTAACACCTCCATCCATAATTGTGTCCTCCTGCATCTCCTGCAGGCTCGAAATCTATCTCTTCGATTGCTCCTTGCCCTACATCTCCTATCCAAAGATCTCCAGTCGTCTTATCAAAAGAGAATCTCCACGGGTTCCTCATGCCTATTGCCCATATCTCGTCTAATGTGGTATCATCACCAACAAATGGATTGTCAGCCGGGATAGTATATGGTAATCCATTATCGACATCAAGCCTCAACATCTTGCCTAAGAGTGATTGCTTATTTTGTCCATTGTTTTGAGGATCATTTCCTGACCCGCCATCTCCCATACCAATATACAAATATCCATCCGGTCCAAATTTGATTCCGCCCCCATTATGATTCCAGTATGGTTGGTCAATTTTTATAATCAGCTCTCGAGTACTCGGATCTGCAATATTCGGGTCTGTTGGATCCACTTGATATCGAGCAACATTTGTATGATCATCATTATCCGTATGATTTAGAAAGAAATAGCCATTATTTGCAAAATCTGGATGAAAAGCAATTCCTAGCATACCTCTTTCATCTTGACCACTCGCATTCGAAACCATATTATCAATATCAATAAACGGCGTCGGAAGTATGTTTCCTTCTTTATCTATAATCTTTACTTTACCTCTTCTTTCTACGACAAATAACCTATCGTCTCCAGCATTTGTTATATCTGTAGGGTTTGAAAGACCAGTGACATACTGCTCGAGATTTATCATCTGACTATAGCTTGCTTGAGCTATAAGTACCAAGATTAAGATGTTGATTATTCTTTTCATTTTGTTACTTTTCATTTTAATATTAATATTCAGCTCTAAACCACAAAGGTTATTATTGATATTATTGTTTAATAATTTTAGAGATATAATGTCCTTCCTTGTGAAGTTACCCATTCCATCATTTCCCCATATGAAACTAGCACCATTATCATGACATGCAAAAAGGTCTAGAAAATCGTCATTATTTATATCTACAAAATTAGCTCCTTGAGCAAAGATCTGATCTCTTCCTTCTAGTTCTGTTTTCTCTAAACTATCAGTTGTTGGATTTATTTCAGCTATGCTAATTTTACCAAAACTACCAGATAATACTTCACAAACTCCATTATTATTATAATCTATACGCCTATCGGCGGCTGATGGTTAGTTTAATAAAATCCTTATAGCATCAATCTGTTATAATTACCTTTTTATTCAAAATAGATCTATCATTCTTAATTTCTAACAAATACATTCCTGTTGGAATTACTAAAAAGTCCACCAATGTTTCCTTATTTAATATTGAAACTGTTTCTAATAATCTTCCATCTGTGCTAAATAATGAAACCTCGATAGGTAACAATACATGAGACTCCAATACAACATTCAGTAATCCAGAACTTGGATTAGGAAATATCGAAATATCATTTCCTTCAATTAGCTCAACTAATGCATTGGGCTCTTCAAGTATAACATCAACTTTTGTTTTTTCACTTGGGCATGCACTACTTCCAGTAGATATTCTCCAATCATAGAAGTAATAATAGTAATCTCCGCCATAATTAGAATCCTCAATTCTTACTATATCATCAACCATGTATGGATAGTCTACATTATCACTACTTCTCTGGAGACGAGGTCCCGTAGACCCTATATTCTGTTCATTGGTCGCTCCATCTGTGGTTAGGCTCATATTTTCACCCGCTGGGATATCAAGTCCTACATAGATATAATTCTCACCTAATGGCACATCAATTAGAATTGAACTTATTTCATTTAACAATTCATCTAATAATCGCATTTTCCTCACACCTGGCATATCTGTATATACTTTTACGGAGTCTAATCTAAAATCTTCCAAAGCATCAAATATTAGTAGATTATTACTATTTGCTACACCACTATACTCTGATCCTCCATGATCTATCATTCCTACCTCAGCTGTGACACCTGCTTCTCCGCTTCTATCCGCTGCATAGAATGATGTATTTACGGTCAACCCTGCAACTTCGAAAGTATTCCCCACAGCAATATGGTTATCATCCGCCTCACCTAAGTACCAACCTATATTATTACCTTGCGCAGTAAGAGTCGCTATCTCTCCCTCTACAATTGTGTCTCCTGCTGCGGTAGGAGCATCAGGATATTCTATAACTGTTACTTCAATGCTATTTGACTCGAACGAACCACACAGTCCCTGTACACTTACGGAATAAATTCCGTTTTCATTTACCGTTATTGATGACTCTGTGCCTCCCGAAGTCCAAATTAAAGAGTAATCTTCTCCAAGATCGGCAAGTGAAAGCTCTACTTCATCACCTGCACAAAATACCTCTGCTCCTAGACTAGAAATTATCGGATTCAATTGTGGATCTACCACAACAGTAATCGATTCAGAAAAAGCAGTACACCCTTCCTCATTTTCTAATATGAGTGAATACGTTCCCGCTTCATATATAGTGGTAGTAGCTGAAACATCGCCGTTTGACCACTTATAAGAAGTGTACTCATCAGGAACACTTAATACGATACTATCACCAGTACAAAATGTAGTATTCCCAACAACAACTAATTCAGGCGCTTCAGCAAGACACCCACCTTCCAACAAGATTATCTTAGAATTTATAGAAACATTATATTCCACTTGAGTGAGACCAGAAGGCCATTTAACAATAATCGAATCTACAGCTTCCGCTTGTTCTAGTCCAAAATATTGAGTTGTTGAATTCATAATCCCGTAGCTTTCGCCTGACCTTACCTCTCTGATCTGCATCCCCCAATCACCATAAATTTCTATTCTCGCACCAATTCCATTTACATTTGAAATCTGTCCTTTCAGATTGACTGAAAGATAATTATTATCTCCTCCGTCATTGATCCATACTTTATCTTTCTCATTACTAGGGTTATTGAATCCAGTAGCGTAGCCACCAAAAATATCTACATATCCATCATTGTTAAGGTCCCCTAAAGCATAGGATTGCATTCCTCCTGTATCAAATGCATCTGTGACTTCAGTAAATGTACTATCTCTATTATTCAAAAACAATTGCGAAGTACTCCCGGCTACTAAAACATCGACCCAACCATCATTATTAAAATCTCTCATAACTCCTTGGATTGGTAATCCATTGACAGTTATTCCAGTATTCGCAAGTTCCGTAAAGTTACCTGCTCCATCATTAATTAACATTTGAGACTGGAAATCATGATTGGTTACAAACACATCAAAATGACCATCATTGTTAATATCCTGCATATCGGCAGTCCATGATTGCCATCCAATATCCAATCCTCTTGCAGCACTCTCTTCTGTATAGTTGCCTTCACCGTCATTAATGTACAACTTATTGATTCTTCGATGATCCGCTGGATTTGATACTCCTTGTCGACATTTGGCAATGTAAAGGTCAATATCACCGTCACTATCAATATCCGACCAAATACTACCGTAATTCCCACTTGCATTTTCTCCTAGAGAACCTCCTATTGATAAATCAATCAAATCTGTATTTACTGAAAAATTACCGTTACCATCATTTACCCATATATAAGATGCACCATCATCATGGCAAGCAAATACATCTAAAAATCCATCATTGTTAATGTCTACAAAATTAGATCCTTGAACAAAGACATTTGAGCTTTCTTCTAATTCATCTATCATACTTATATCACCATCTACTCCCGAGTTCATAAGGGTCAAACCATTATAAGCTCCTCCAGATAGAATTTCATTGGTACCATTATTATCCACGTCACCGATGCACATACTCCATTGTCCTTGAGTCGTCACCGCTCCGAAAGGTAATGTCTCAAACATTGAACCATCTTGACGTTGATATTCTACATACAGATCTCTTGCATCATCAAGTCTTACTATGTCATCTAAGCCATCATCATTCATATCTATAACAGCTAGTGCTACTCCACTTTTGCCTGAAGATAAAATAAGGTCGTCTGTTTTATTGGTGAATGTTACTTGTGCGCTAATAGTTGTTTGACTTAATACTAAAATCAAAATAGCCATTAATTTAAAAGCTCGTATAAATGTTCTCATGAGATTGAATGATTGGTTTTTAATAATTAAGCTTGAAAATAGAGTTTCAGATTGAAAAAACGTAACTATTCTTTAAGATATGTCATGCAGCATGTATAATTAATCTATTCATTACTGATAAATGATTAAATCACTAAAAATTAATGCATATAGAGACCAACCTAAAATTATATTTCACCCCAAATCCAATATTAATCATATGATTATTAAAAAAATATGTAGTATTAATATATTTTTAACCCTTCAATACGTTTTATATCGTCTGTATTGTACATTTAGGCCAGATACGGCATAATAAGTGATATAAAATAAAGGTTAATTAGTGATTTCATTAGATCGACAATTGACATTAAAAAAAACTAGCAAAATCCATTGATTATGATGACTGCAACTTTATTAGAAAAAAAAGATAAAAACAAAGCACGTAACACGTCTATCATAATTCACCTGTTATTATTGCTTATTGTATTTTTCTACGTCTTGACGACGGACATAAAACCAATTCCAAAAGAAAATGTAACTACTTATGTGGCAATCGAATTCAAAGAGAGTAGCCTGAGTAAGTATGCACATGCAGATGCTGGTAAGAAGAAAGCGAAAACAGAATCTACTAAAAAAATAGAAACTAAAAAGCCAAAACCAGTAGTGACTCCACCAAAACCAAAAGTGGTAGTTCCTGTTCCAAAACCCGTAGTTAAGCCAACACCAACTGATCCTATCGTATCAAAAACAACAGTCGAAGAAAGTCCTGTCGTTGCTGTAGAAGAAGAAATGGAAATGGATATTCCTGAACCAGAAGAAATTATAGAAGTTGAAGAAGTTGAAGTAGTGGAGGAACCAGTAGAAGAACCTGTTGAAGAAGAAGTAATCACTGAAGAAGATCTAGAAGAGCTCATGGAAGAAGAAGCAGAAGGTGAAGCAGAAGCAGAAGAAGTTTCTGAAACTGGAGGTACTAGTGGTGATGGTGGAGATGACAAAACAGATTCATCAATAGAAGGAGACGGTGGAACGGGAGAAGCGGGAGCTGGAGAAGGTGATGGTGCATCAAGTGGAAATGATGGCGACGAAGGTGTAGGCGATGCAGGAAGTGGAACCGGAGATTATGATGGTAGTGGTGACGGTATATTTGGCAGAAAAATAATTCATAGAAACTGGAGAGGACTAGATCTATCAAAAGGTGTTGGGCAAATAGTTATGAAATTTTGCGTAGATCGAGATGGTTTAGTAACATTTGTTGAAATACTAGAAGAGGGAACTACGGAAACGAATCAAAAGAAGCTTAAACAAGCACTTACAGCAATGAAAGGATATAAAGTACAGAAAGATCCACAAGCACCAGCTGAACAATGCGGTAAGTATCTATTTAAAATTGACGTAAATACACTGAGAGGATAACTAAACGTATTCTCCAGTCATACCAAATAATAGAAGCGTTTAACTCTTAAAACAAGTTAAACGCTTTTTAATTTAACACCATTCTTTATTTAAACATTAAAACTCTCAGTTAATCATCAATAAGCTTGAGTAGCTTAATCTCATTGAACGGTAATTTCTCTAAGCACGCAAAACATAAAAGCCACTAGTTCTTTCGAATTAGTGGCTTAATTTCCCATTTTTTTGAGTGGTGTAATTAGTAAACCTTCCCCTGATAGCTTTTATAAACTCAAGGTGTATAAATATTTTAAAGATAATCTATTGATTATCCATTTGCCTTTTCATGATCGGCTAAAAACTTAGCCAAACCAATATCCGTTAGTGGATGCTTCAATAATCCTAACATAGCAGACAATCCGCATGTAATGATATCCGCTCCACTTCTTGCAGCCTGAACGATATGTAGTGGTGATCTTACTGACGCAGCTAAGATTTCAGTATCATATCCTTGTATTGCATATATCTCAGCTATGTCTTGGATAAGCGCCATTCCATCCCATGTAATATCATCTATTCTTCCGATAAATGGGGATAAATAAGTAGCTCCAGCTTTAGCGGCCAATATTGCTTGTCCCGCAGAAAAAACGAGTGTACAGTTTGTTCTAATTCCGTGCTCTGTGAACCAACTGATCGCTTTAATCCCATCTTTAATCATAGGTACTTTCACTACAATATTGGGTGCGATCTTAGCTAATTTTTGTCCTTCCGCAATCATGCCCTCGAAATCCGTAGATATCACTTCAGCACTCACATCACCATCAATTAGATTGCAAATTGCTGCATAATGTGCATGTACATTTTCTTCCCCAGTTATTCCCTCCTTAGCCATCAATGATGGATTAGTAGTGACACCGTCAAGAATACCAAATGCCTTGGCCTCTGCTATTTGATCTAAATTTGCTGTATCAACGAAAAATTTCATAGGAAGATAGAATTTTAAATTATTGTAAAATGACTATTAAGTAAGTCATGTTTAGATTTTTAATATCCCATGAACTTTGTCTTTCTGACCATGGATTGCAAGGAGTCTTGCAGATAAAAAAAATGTGAGGAACTACACCGAGTCGCTCAACCGCCTACCCTTGCTTCATTTCTGACCTGGGGGGATTCAACAGGAGCTGACCGTATAGCCCTCACAAGTCGCAAAAGTAAGAATAGAAATTAGTTATCCAAGTTAAATTAGAAATAGAATAAAAAAAGATCGAATAAAAAAACTGGACATAGGTAGATCTGAGAGGACAAGAGAAGTTACATAACGTAGTCCAGTACTAAATCATAGACACTTTCGTCCTGCAAACTGTGGCCCAATCCTGAAGTTGAAATTAATTTTGATTTAGGCCAAGATTTATGAATTGCTTCCGCTTCGTAGTAAAGATTAACAGTATCGTCTTTATCATGAATGATAATTCCTTCCACTTTTATGTCTTTTGCAAAATCAGCTGCATTGTAGTAATTAGCAGGCTTACCAAACATACTTTCGACTTTCGTATAGTATTTCTTCCTTAGTTTAGAACTCAGACCAATCATATTGAAATACCGATCACTTATATCCATAAATTTATCTGGTGAAGCCAATATCACAACTTTACGAATCGATGCTGGCTTATAGATAGACATCGCGTAGATAGCCGAATATGCGCCAACACTATGACCGATTAGTACTTCTGGTTGGTAATGCTCAAATGCAGCATTAATAAACCCGCCATAGATTTTGCCGTCAAACCTATCACTACCACTGGCTCCGTGCGCAGGAGCATCCAAGAGAATGATATTATAATTCTGTTTGTTCAACTCCCGATATAACTTCCGCCACCTATATGAGTTAGATTCCCATCCATGGCACAAAAGTATCTTCTGTCCTGACTTTCCATTATCATATGTAGCGACAGGCATGTTGTCGAATGATAACTCTACATACTTGAATTTTTTAAGGAATTTCCTTTGATATGATTCCACTCTACCCTTCCTAGGAGTTCTAAAGATGTCAAGTGCAATAGATACAGCTTTATCCGGAGCAACTAATCCCACTGTATTAATTCCACTTCCAATGATCTTCGGTATATACTTCACTTTTAGGTGTTCAATGTCCATCCTTGCTAATACTTAATATGTTGAAGTGATAATGTAATGATGAGATTTATCAATCTAATAATGCTCAAAGATAATTCTATATGCTGATTAATATGCGAGATCTTGATTTTAAGTTTCACATGAATATTGAATCATATAAATGAAAGACTAAAACGAAATAACTAAACATAAAAGGACTTTATAAAATTAAGGAAACTAACTTTGACCTATGGTAAAATCAAAAAAGACTAAAAAGGAATTACTAGCTAAGCTTGGTATTGAGGTACAAAACGAGATGCAGATAGCTGTAGAACAAGCAATTCTAAAGAATAGTGAAGTTATGATCAGTTCCCCAACGGGGACAGGGAAAACGCTCGCTTTCTTAATGCCCCTATTTGAATTGATAGATGATAAACTCGAAGGAGTACAAGCTATGATCATCGTCCCGACAAGAGAATTAGGAATTCAGATCGAAGGTGTAATACGACAGATGGGCACTGGATATAAGACCAATGTAGTCTATGGCGGAAGAACGATAAAGAAAGATAAAATAGAGCTTGCTCATAGCCCTACGATTATTGTAGGGACTCCAGGTAGAATGGCTGATCATATACGACGAGAAACATTTGATATAGCTAATATTCGTTTTTTAGTTCTTGATGAATTTGACAAGTCTCTCGAGATTGGTTTTGATGCAGATATGGAAGAGATTGTTCAAGACCTACGACATCTAGAAAGAACGATCTTAACGTCAGCAACTACAAACATTGACATTCCTAGGTTTATTAAATTTGATGATCCTACTAAGCTAGACTTCCACGATAAAGATGGAGCTCAATTGTCTTTAAAACAGTTTGTATCTCCTGAGAAAGATAAAGTAGAAACCCTTTATAAAGCACTCTGTCACCTAGGAGAGAAATCAGGTATTGTCTTTTGTAATTTTAAAGAAAGTATAAAACGGATTAGCGACTATCTTACAGAGCGTAATATCGAGCATGGCATCTTTCAGGGAGGGATGGAGCAACAAGACCGGGAACGTGCTCTTATACAATTCAGAAACGGAACTCACAGGCTATTGCTTGCAACAGACTTGGCAGCACGAGGAATCGACATACCAGAATTAGATTTTATTATCCATTATCATTTGCCAAATCACAAACATGAGTTTGTACATAGGAATGGCCGGACGGCTCGTATGAAAAATCAAGGTGCCGCTTATTTATTAAAATGGATTGATGAGGTTCTACCAGAGTTTATTTCAGAACCACCTACAGAGGAAATTACTGATACATATCCACCTGAAGCTACTGGCTGGCAAACTGTATTCGTTAGTGGTGGCAGAAGGGACAAAATATCAAAAGGAGATATAGCTGGACTGTTCATTAAGCAAGGTGGTGTGGGCAAGGATGATCTTGGTATTATAGAATTAAAAGAAGAATGTTCCTTTGTGGGCGTTAATAGCCAACATATCGAAAAAGTGATCGAAAAGATCAATAATACTCGTCTGAAGAAGAAAAAGGTAAGGATTTATAAAATTTAAGATCTTTCTTGGAACTATTTCTCAATAAATTTGCTTCATTATGTAGCGAAGGATACCAATATTTCAATTTATATTGATACTTTTATTTTCCGTTTGATATTGCAACCTCTAGTAAGCTTTCCAAAGTTACGTTTGCCAGTGTTCTATAACTCACCAGGAATTTTTATTTAACCTAATACTCAAGAATGGCAAAGTCACAACAGACATTTAACAAAAGTGAAAAAGAAAAAAAACGTAGAAAAAAGAAGCAAGATAAAGCTGAAAAAAGAGAACAAAGAAAATTAGAAAAAGCTGAAGCTGGAAAAGTTAGCTTTGAAGATCTAATTAGATATGTGGATGAAAATGGTAATCTTACAACAGAGAAGCCAGATCCAACTAAGAAGAAGAAAATCAATGCAGCTGATATTCAGTTAGGTGTACCTTCTAGAGATAGTGAACCGTTTGATCCTGTAAGAAGAGGTAGAGTTAACTTCTTTAATGATGAGAAAGGGTTTGGATTCATTGTTGATATGGATACAAGGGAAAGCGTATTCGTACACATTAACAATGTAAACGAGCCTATTGCAGAAGGAGACAAAGTTACTTTTGAAGTAGAAATGGGTCCTAAAGGAGCAAGTGCCGTTAATGTAGGTATTGCAAAAGAGCCTGTTAAAAAACCAAAGCCTAAACCGGAAGCTGGAAAGAAACCAGCAGATGGAGAAAAAGCTGAAGAAACTAAATCTACAGAAGACGCTACTAAAACTGAGGAAACTGCTAAAACAGAAGAAACAGCTAAGTCAGAAGATTCAACAGAGAAAGAATAATTCTTGATCTAAAATGAAAAATAAAAAAGCCGGCAAATTAATTTGCTGGCTTTTTTATTACATAACGCTATCGTCTCTTTCGTTGCATACTCTTTCATAATAGACCCATCATTTAATAGAAACATGTTTGTCTACTTCACTGTGAAGGTAAATTGTTAGTCTAGGCCTACATAAGCTACCTTTTACCGTATTCGGAAGATCTTATTAGCTACGTCCATACAAAACCAAACTAAGGCCAAATATCAAGAAATACACTACAATATACTTGTGCATCTTATCATTAACAATGATAGCAGACTCAAAACACATGGTAAGACTTAGATAGATAGATAGATAGATAGATAGATAGATAGATAGATAGAATTAATCTAAGAAGAAGAAGAAGAAGAAGAAGAATAAGAAGACTCTATTGAGCTAAATTAATTACACTTTCAGTTTGAACGGCAGTAGAGAAAATACCTGATCCATTTACAATATTCGATCTGTAGAGCCCCTTTTCATTAAAAAGTGTTGAAGAAGAAGATTCTATATTGTTTAATCCTAAGTAGTAATTGTAATGCTCTTCTGTTATTGAAGTAATATTTACAAAAAGATTATCAGATGATTGATCTTCGAGTTCTATTGGAAAACTTGATCTAATTTCTATTTCGAAGAACTCGTCATTATCAAGTTGATCAAGATCAATCCACAAACCATTATTATTTATAAATTCCTTCACTGCAAAGCCACCAGAATTTACATTAATGATTTCAAATTCACTTTTATCATCAGAAATTGTTTTATAAACAAAATCTCCATCTACTGTAGATTTCGTTTGCAACTTTTCGTTAAGGCTTAATTGATAATAAAGTGATTCTGATGTATTCAGACTCTTAAAATTGAATCTTACCGTTCCTTGCCAAAACTCTTGACCAACATCATTTATATAAGAATCAGTAGATACTAACTCAGTATCTACCAAGTTATTTGCCATAGGCACTTTACTGACTGCATTTATTTTAGGAATATCACTTCCTAAAATTTCAGCTGTCAAATTAAAACGTTTGTTGGATTTTAGAACTCCTTCAGTTGCAAAAAACTCATAAACGTTTCTATCTGCATTATAAATAAAATCAATCTTATTATCTTGAACTTCTAGATCCACTACTTTAATAACTACATCCTCTGGATGTTCTATTTTATATGTACCATTAAGATTATTAGAAGTATGGACTGTAGCAATAATATCGTCCGAGCCAAGAAGCATTTGTAGATCTATAACAAGCTTTGGCTTTTCTTCGTCTGGTATAGACACTTTACTGACGCATGAAACCATGCTCACAGCAACAACTAAGAAAAGGGAATAAGCTAAGTGTTTCAATGCTTTTTGTTTGTCCATCAAATTTAAGACAAATAATTAACAATAATGTCACCTATTTAGCAAAAAAAACATCTCATGGCAATTTTAACATATTTAGAAAACCACCCTCATATCAGCATTAAAAAGAATATAAATAACTGATAGTAAGTCGATTAAAATGAAACCGAATATCCTAAGGATGGAATAATCGGTAAAATAGAATATTGAATTAATTCGAAGCTTTCAGGATTTGCTGCTGAATTTTCCACATCTTGATAAAATGGATTGGATCTATTAAACGCATTGTACAATCCTAAAAACAACTTACTCCTACCCCATTTGTACTTGCTGTAAAAATTAAAACCAATATCCACTCTATTGTAAGTTGCTAATTGCCCACCGTTTTTAACAAGATAAACAGGCGTTATAATACTATCAATCAATATTGTAAATTCGGGTGATGTGATCGGATTGCCACTACTTAAATTCCAATTAAATACGAACTCTGTATTATCCGTAATTTTATGAAGTACTCCAAGCTTTATATTATGCCTTCTATTATACCTAAATGGAAAAGATTCACCATTTGGATTAAGACCATCAAAATTTCTTTCAGAAAATGCAAGTGTATAGTTAAGATTCCAAGTTGTCCTCCCTATTATTTTATCAAAATTTGTTTCGATACCATAAGCCTTACCAGTTCCTACAGGAATTTTTGATTCCCAGTTTGTGCTAGCGCTTATTGTCGATATTCCTCCCTCATCAAATGTAGTAAGATCATCAAATATCTTAAAGTATCCTTCTATTCCAAATCGAAGTCCAGAAGAAGTAAAATATCCAACCCCCATCGAAGCCATCCAAAGTTTTTCAGGAGCAATATTATCTGTAGATGGCAGCCATACATCAGTAGGCAAACCCAAACCATTACTCGACAGCAAATGCAAATATTGATTCATTCTCGTAACACCCGCTTTAAAGTAAGAGTCTTCCCATTTAGCTAAAAATGAGATTCTTGGTTGCAAACTAAGGTATGACTTCTCTCCTGTCTTAGCATAGTTCGCATGCAAACCTAAATTTAAAGTCGTCGCATAACCGATAGATATTTCATCTTCTAAATAACCAAAATATTCTGTACCACTTAAATCAGGCTCTTCGATTTCTCGTTTTACATTCGTTTTTGTAATCAGATCATTTGAGCTAAATTTATTATCAGCATTATTAATAGAAACTAAGCCAGGGCTAAATTTATGATTAATAATACCTACACCTGTTCTAATTGTATGGATTGGATTAGGAATATAATCAAAATCATATTTTAAAGCAAGATCTGTAATAGCAGATTTAAAATAACCAGCCTTAAATATCAATCTGCTGATATCAACTGAATCAGTAATAAATGCATCCTTTTCAAAAGAGTCAAAATTATAGCTTGTATAATATGCTATCAATCTACCAAAAGCTTTTTTGCTAAACTGTGAAGCTAGCCTTACAGAAGCGACATCATTACCCCAATCCCAGTCTGTTTCTGTATCTATTGTATTAGTAGCTACTGAGGATTCGTCATTCGTAATAGTTTGCTTATTCGTATTGAAATCATCTCTCCCGAAAAATCCATTTATATAGAGAGTGTGGTTTTTATTTAGTTTTAAGCTAACCTTTCCATTCAAGTCAATGAAACTATAATCAGAGAAGCCGGTGCTACCAGATCCGCTATTAATTGATTTTGTAATCAACTTTACCCATTGGCCTAAATGCGTTTTCCTTGCGGATAGTAAAAAGCTACTTCCATTCTCTCCAATAGGCCCTTCAAATGAAGCTTTGAGCGCCAAAGAAGAAACGCTCGCGTCTCCTGTAAAACGTTTGATGTTACCATCTCTTACCCTAACATCCAATACTGAGGATAATCTACCTGCGTATCGAGCTGGAATATTTCCCTTAATAAGTTTTGCATTCTTAATGATGCTACTGTTAAAAACTGAAAATAGACCTAATGCATGATTTACGTTATATATAGGTACTCCGTCATATAGTATTAGGTTTTGATCTGCAGAACCTCCTCTTACATTCATACCACCAACACCATCTGCACCGCCATCAACTCCAGGCATCATTCCAAGTAATCTTATAATGTCTGTTTCTCCTCCTAGTGAAGATGCGGTTCTTATCTTATCAAGGCTTAATTTAGTTATGTTAGCAGCTTCTGGTTCTTCTTGATTTTCTACATCATCTAAAATGATAATCTCATTCAAAAGAGCATCTGGGTCGAGCTCAATGTTTACGATTGTATCTAGATCGAGAAATATTTCACGTACCTCTTGACGATACCCTAAATAAGAATAATATATACGCTTGGTTCCTTTAGCCAATGTAAAACTATAGAATCCGTGCTCATTCGTTTGAGTTCCTATAGATTTATCATAGAGATATACGTTTGCTCCTATTAATTGCTCTCCGGAGGTCTTATCAGTTATATATCCACTAATAGTAAGATCCCGTACAGCATCTACTAGTTTATCCTTAGATATGACTATGGCATTTCCGACTACACTGTATCTAGATTTTGTACCTTTTAGTATTGACTTAAGAATGATCCCAAGAGGTTGACTAACTGCGTTAATCGTTATTTTTTTATTTGCGGGAATTCGTTTAGATGTAAAATTGATCCTCACACCTGATCTTTTATCTAGCTCTTTAAGAACAGAGCTCAATGGCTTATTTCTAGTTATATATGTAAGGACTACTTCATCGGGAAGAGGATCGTTCTGGCTATAGACTTCTACAGTAGTACAAAGCACTACCATTAAAGTAATAATTCTCATAATTATGGCACACGGCCAATATGTTGGCATATAAAAGATCCTAGTTACATGGTATAAATCCAAAAACCATACCCAAAGATAAATGTTACGTGCTAGCTAACGATGAAACAACAGCATATTAATAAAAAAGTAAAAATAAAGACACATAGATTAACATGCCAAGTAAATAAAAATCAATTAGTTACAGTCAGAAATCAATAGCTTAATTTGTCCATTTTCAGTAGTAGAAACTTTTAGATCAAAACTCTTTCTTAGGATCTCAATGATATTATCTAATGATTCCGTTGCCAAACCACCTGAAGTAAATGTACAACTTGAAGCGATTGAATTAGAGACTAGCTCCAATTTATCATTATGAAACATATTAATGTCAGCAACTACTTGAGTAATTGGAGAATCATCAAATGAGAGGGATGTATTTCTCCAAATCGCTGTATTATCAGTTGATGAAGTTGTGTTAAATTTATTATTGGAAAGTCTAACTTCTTGATTTTTAGTTAAAACTACATTGTCAGATATGTTTTCAACTGACACTCGCCCGCTTATTACAGATACTATGTCATTATCACCGTCAACTGTAAAGCTTGTACCCAAAACAGTAACATTAATCTCATCATCCTTAATAATGAATGGCAAACTTTCATTTTTATTCACATCAAAGAATGCTTTTCCATTTAGCTTAATGTTTCTATGATCAACACCAAAACCACTTTCATACTCTACAGATGATCCTTCATCTAACCATACCTTCGAACCATCTTCTAGAGAAGCAAAACGAATTCCATTTTCTGCTGTTATCGTGTTTGTTTGATTTCCAAATAAGAATACTGCCGCGATGCCTAAAACAAAAATGGCAGCTATAGATGATATGTTTTTTATTGAGAATAGTTTCGAACTACGTCTTGAATCAATTGATTTAACTATTGTTTCTTTTTTTGCAGTTGCTTGATTTGTTGTTTCTTCTTCTATTAATGATAGGTGAGATGATAATGCAGATTCAAAGTTTGGATTAAAATATTCAGGCACATAATTAGCTGACATATCCCACAAAATAGAATACTCATCATACAACGCCTGATTCTCAGCTGATTCTGTCCTCCACTGGTCCAAAATAGCAAGCTCAGATGAAGTTGCTTCCCCTGTCGCTTTCTTTGCCAATATATTTTCCATCTCTTCGATTTTCATCTAATTACACCTGTTTCTAATATAGTGACACACTAATTAATAGTATACCCCTACGTCAACCCTAATTATTTTTATTTTTATTTTCATTTTGATATTCTAACACTGCTTGTCTTACAATTTTCAGTGCTTTTGACATCTGGTTCTCTACTGTTTTTATAGATATTGTAAGAAGGTCCGCTATTTCTTTATAGGTCTTTTCTTCATATCTACTCAATCCAAAAACTAGTCGACATCTCTCAGGGAGACTATCAACAGCTATATTGATTGCTTTCTGCAAATCCTCTGCTTCTAAAATTTTCTGGGTTGAATTTTCTGTACTTGGTACTTGCAAGATAGTATCTTCTTGCTCAAAATTCATTTTTTTTGACCTTATTTGGTTCAATGTTTTATTTACCGCTACTTTCCTAAGGTAGCCCTTAAGTGTTGTTTTTACCTCTAGAGTTTCTCTACGTTTCCAGACTTCTAAAAACACTTCTTGCGAAATATCTTCTGCAACAGCTGCATCGCCAGTCATTTTATAGACTACGCTACAAACATATCTATAGTATGAACTGTAAAGAGACCGCAACGCAACGTCTGGCTTACTCTTCAATATATCTAATATTTCTATTTCTGGAACTACTGAGCTATCCATACAAAAGTTAATCATTCAGAATTCTCCTTATCTATTTCCCTTGGGGTTATGATTATAAATCATTAGGTACTGAAAACAATATAAATCAATGAAGAATTTGACTGCAAAGTAGTTATTTATTAACTATAATTGTAATACATTAACACTTCTGGCATTAGAAATTAAATTTCTATGTCGGAAATTTAGTCTACCAATAAATTAATCCACTTAGTAATATTTAACAAAATGAAAAACACTTTTATACTAGTTTTCTTCTTGTCTTTTGTCTTATTTTCTTGTAAATCAGATACTAAATCGGCAGATATCTCCGAAAAAGCAAAGATAGAAACAGCTAAAAAATACACATTAACACCCTTCGATGCCTCTAAGACTTTTGCTGATGCAGAAATAGAAGAAATGGCATATTCTGCAGGGGCTTTTAATTTTAAAGTGGCAGAGGGAGATTATACCCTAGGTCAACAGACGACAGATGCTCCACAAAAAATGTGTGCAAACAGTGGAAAAGGACAGC
The DNA here is from genome assembly GCA_938003955.1 of uncultured Saprospiraceae bacterium. Taxonomy (GTDB): domain Bacteria; phylum Bacteroidota; class Bacteroidia; order Chitinophagales; family Saprospiraceae; genus CAJXUU01. The sequence continues at coordinate 26,371 of CALKXE010000246.1, forward strand.
ACATTCATTTGATAATAGACAATGCTCCATATGCTGCGAAATACACTAATGAGTTTGAATATGATGTAGAGGATGGAGATCATTACCTACTTGCATTTTTATCTAGATCATACCACGAAAGTATCAAAACTGACAAAGCGCATGTTGCAAAGAAAGTTACTGTTGCAGATAAAGGAATCACAAACGCGCAACCAATAACTGCCCCGATGCTTTTCTACAGTAGACCAAAAGGAACATATGTAGGTAAAAACGACACTGAAAAGGTAATGTTAGATTTTTATGCAGTAAACGCAAACATTGGTACTACACAAAAAATCATCGCAACTATAAACGGTGAGGAACATGAGATCACAAAATGGCAACCATATTATATTACAGGAATGCCTATGGGAGAAAACACAATTGAACTTACATTAACAGATATGAAAGGAAATAAAATTGATACTCCTCTCAATCCTGTGACAAGAAAATTCACATTAAAAGCAGATCCTGCTGAGTAAAATGAGCAATTAGATATTTTGATTAAGAAAAAGCGAACTTTATGTTCGCTTTTTTTATTTCCTATACACCACATTTTCAAGCACATACAATCATTCTAGAAAACTAAATGAAAATAATTTTAAAATTTATAGGCCTCACCCTTTTTGGTGTCAAGTAATGTACTATTTTTGCAATCGATTTTAAATAATCATGGTGATTGTAGCTCAGTTGGTTAGAGCACCGGTTTGTGGTTCCGGGGGCCGTGGGTTCGAATCCCATCTTTCACCCAACAAAGGGATTTCGTTTAATTACGAAGTCCCTTTTGTTATTTTAATAGTCTAATCCCTTTCTATCTACCCTATTTCAAATTTGAATCCAATACATAGTTATAGTCGACTACTCATCTCCCAAACCTTAAGCTTGTAAATAACGACCTAAGATAACATAACATTAATTACAGACGTTTGAATAAGATAACACTTAGAACAACTAACTAAAACTATATAATGAGGACTAACAAACCCATTCATTTACTACTATTCCTATTGTTCTCAATTACAATATCGGCACAAACACATACCATCTCAGGTTATATGGAAGATGCAGCAACCGGTGAAAAACTCATTGGTGCCAATGTCATCGATTTAATATCTGGAGATGGTACAGTCACAAATACATATGGCTTCTTTTCATTAACGATGCCTGCGGGGAATGTAGAACTCGCACTAACATATATTGGATTCCAACCAGGATTGATTCAGATGGATCTTCAGAAAGATACGTTAATGGATATTGCGCTGCAATCGAGTGTAGAAATGGATGAAGTTGTCATAACAGCAAAACAAGCGGAGCGGATAGAAGAAAGATCACAAATGAGTACTATTGAGGTGCCCATTGCTCAAATTAAGAAGATCCCAGCATTATTAGGTGAAGTCGATGTTCTGAAAGCGCTCCAACTTTTGCCAGGTGTACAATCCGGAGGTGAAGGGCAAAGTGGTCTCTATGTCAGAGGAGGTAGCCCGGATCAAAACTTGATACTTCTTGATGGAGTTCCAGTATATAATGCATCTCATTTATTTGGATTCTTTTCTGTTTTTAATGCAGATGCGATCAAAGATGTAAAACTGATTAAGGGTGGATTCCCAGCAAGATATGGAGGAAGACTGTCTTCTGTATTGGAAATCAATATGAAAGAAGGTAACACTCAGGAATTTCATGGATCAGCGAGCATTGGCTTGGTCGCATCTAAACTCACATTAGAAGGACCAATCATCAAAGACAAGACGTCATTCATTGTGTCAGGAAGAAGGACTTACATTGATGTATTAGCAAGGCCATTCATCAAGAAATCATTTGAGAATAATGGTAATGAAGGAGGCACAGGATATTTTTTCTACGATCTTAATGCAAAAGTAAATCACAAATTTTCTGATAAAGACAGACTCTATCTTAGCTTCTATGGTGGAAAAGATAAATTCTACTTTAACGAAAGAGAGAAAGAGAATGTAATTCAAGATTACTATGACAACAGGTTTGGTTGGGGGAATGTAACTGCAGCATTGAGGTGGAACCATGTCTGGAGTCCCAAGCTATTCTCTAACACAACTACAACTTTTAGTAGATACAATCTTGACTTTGGTGCTGAATATGGTACTGTCGACACAGAAAATGATTTAGAGGATAGGATATCATTGGGTTATGTATCAGGGATAGATGACATTGCAGCTAAGATCGATTTTGATTACCTACCCTCTCCAGAGCACTATATCAAATTTGGAATTAGTGGTATTCATCATAATTTCAAACCTGGGATATTTGATCTTGAGCAATTAGATGAATCTACTGATTATAGTTTCAAAACTCAAGTTGGACAACAAGACATACCCGCCCAAGAAATAGCAGCATATATAGAAGATGACCTAGAAATCACGGACGAACTGAAAGTAAACATCGGTCTTCATACATCTTCATTCTTTGTCAAAGGAGAAGGATATCACTCACTGCAACCACGACTAGGGGCTAGATATTTACTACCTAATCAGTATTCATTGAAAGGATCATTCTCTACCATGAGACAATATATTCAGCTACTGGCTTTTGAGGGCATAGGATTACCTACAGATCTCTGGTTACCGACTACAGATAAAGTAAAACCTCAAGATGCATGGCAAGTCGCACTAGGAGCTGCCAAGTCAATAGGAAACGATTATGAAGTAAGTGCCGAGGCATACTATAAAAGCATGAGTAATCTAATCTCATATAAAGATGGTGAAGGACTATTCAACACAAATGACTGGCAAGATAGGATCACTCAAGGGGATGGCAAATCATACGGTCTAGAGTTATTTCTACAGAAAAAAACGGGCAGGCTTTCTGGATGGGTTGGTTATACCCTCGCCTGGTCTACCAGACAATTCGACGATCTGAATTTCGGAAAAGAGTTTGATTATAAATATGATAGAAGACATGACTTCTCTATCGTAGCTAATTATGAAATCAAAGAAAACATCAACATATCAAGTTCATGGGTATATGGAACTGGGAATGCAGTATCACTATCCGAGAGTCAATTCCAAGGAGCTTATGGAAACAACGGTCAAAATGGATTTAATTATGAAGGCAGTAATTTTACTGACAGAAACAATTACAGAATGAGGTCTTACCACAGACTTGATGTAGGCATAAATTTCGTAAAGAAACGTGATAAATATGAGCGTACTTGGTCGGTTGGAGCTTACAATACATATTCTCGTCAAAATCCGTTTTACATCTACAGAAGTACAGAATACGAGGAGAATCCTGAAACTGGTGTATTTGAACCAAAATCAGTTCTTAAACAAGCTAGTTTATTTCCTATTATTCCATATGTCACCTATGCAATAGACTTTTAACCAACTTACTCCACAAATTAATATATCTATTATGAAATATACTTTTCTAATCCTATTTTGCTTTCTACTATTTTCTTGTGAAGATTTTTTTGAAACAACACTGGAGCTTGAAGAACCAGAATTTACTGAACAGTTGGTAGTAAACTGTATAATTAACAACCTAAATTTAGATCAATCTTATGCATTAGTGTCTAAAACAATAGGCCTAAACGATAACCCTATAAATAGTTATGTGTCGGACGCTAACGTTAACATAATATACCCTAATGGAATTACGTATAACCTAAAACATGTTGATATTTCTAATGGATCTAACAGTTCCATCCCGTTTAACTACCAAGGTCAACTACCAGATTTACAACCAAATGAAGAATATAAAATAGAAGTTACTCAAAGCGAAAAAACTGTAACATCTACAGTAAAAATGCCACCAAACAACAAGCTTATATCGGCTCTTTATTTAGAAAATGGTGGCCTCGATAACGATGGTAATGATGTAAGTGCCATAGATATACTTATTGATGATTCGCCAGATGAGGTTAATTATTACAAAATAGCAGCAATAAAAGAACTGAACGTCTATGATCAACCCCTTTACCTTTCGAGTAACAATGCTTTCGCAATTCAATCGACTACATATTCAGATATCCTAATAAATGATGATCAATTCAATGGGCAGCAATTTAAATTGCGCCTACTTTTCCATGATTTCGACAACGAAGAGTTAGGCGTTCAAGAATACAAAGTTATAATGAAAAGTATTTCTAAAGAACAATATGATCATGATAGGATTCTTTCTAGATATTTTGACAATATAGAAAACCCATTCGCTTCTCCAGTACAGATATCGTCTAATATAGAAGGAGGACTTGGACTTTTTGCACTAGAAAACATTACGATATACGATGTTGAAGAGTAGTTTTTTAAATTGTTGGATTTGTGGATTTGTTTTTTGATATTGACATTTTCAGATATTCTATGTTTAAATTATAGGCATGTCTCATGCAATTTAAATCTCAATGTCTCGAATTCTCGATCTCTCTTTGTCATTTTCTCATTTATAAAAATTGTTTTCTACTTTCGTTCCATGAAAAAACATCTAACTGTCTATTGTGGATCAAGTAGTGGATCCAACGCTGTCTACACAGCTCAAAGTAAATTACTTGCCAAGGAAATGGTCGCCAACGATTACCACCTTATGTACGGTGCTGGTAATGTAGGTCTGATGGGTGTAATTGCAGATGAAGTAATGCTTCTTGGAGGAGAAGCGGTAGGAGTAATCCCACAACATCTCATGGACAGAGAAGTCGGTCATAAGGGACTGACTGAACTTATCGTCACTCAGACTATGCATGAGCGGAAGATGATCATGGCTAAGCGCACAAATGGCTTCATAGCGATGCCAGGAGGGATCGGTACATTAGAGGAGATAATAGAGGTCATGACATGGTCGCAACTCGATTTACATCCTTACCCAGTTTGTTTCTACAATGTAAATGGATACTACACTAAGCTTTTTGATTTCATGAAGCATATGGTCGAGGAAGGTTTTCTCAAACAATTCCATGTAGACAATTTGATACTAGAATCTGATCCTGTAAAACTCATAGAAAGAATCAAAAGCTACGAGCCAAAGAATGTAACCAAATGGCTATAGATAAAGCCTCTTAGTGCTTTCTACTTACTTCTACTATTTTCATATCTAGGGAATACCCTAAGCGCTTGCCATATTGAATCACTTACCTTAGCACATGTACTTTTTAATATCTAGAAATGAAGGAATTATGAAAATAGGAATGAAAATTATAGGATTAATAATGTTCGTATTCCCTTTTGCTATATCTGCACAAGACCTATCAGAAGGTTTGATCATTAATGACATGTCTCTTCATCCTATGCAGGCTATAGACAAGCCCTCATATCTGAATACGATAACGGACCCTTCTTTTGGGACTACGATCAGAAGGATAACAAATGCAGCTCAAGGTGAGGTTATCGTCCCTATGTACAGTACTGTGCAAGCATGGAATTCGGATGAATCTATGATGATATTATACAATCAATCTAAAGGGTCTCACGAATTATTAGATGGAAAAAATTATCAATTCCTTAGATACTTGAACGATGTATCTCCAGCAGATCTCGAACAGATATTTTGGGACTTCAATGACCCAGATATATTCTATTATCCAGAAAACTCAACCACTGACTTCATTCGTTATACTGTCAGTACTCAGGAAAAAGAAACACTCGTCAATATTAAAGATGTCTCGAATTGCAGTGGAGGAATAAGTATGGGAAACGATATTCAAATGATGTCTTGGGATTCAGATGTTTTCACTTTCCGATGCAACAATGAAGCAGCATATGCCTATCGAATATCAACAGGAGAACTAACACCTTTTGATATCGACAACATTGGCTTTACAGCTACATCTGTCGCGCCAAGTGGAAACGTGTATTATCATAGAAGCAGTATTTATAATAGCCAAGGAAATAGCCTGGCAGAGTTGAATGAAAGCTCTACAGAACATTCTTGTATCGGTCAGTTGTCGAATGGTAATGATGCACATTTTGCCATCGCATTTGCTCAAGGTCCTCAAGGAGGATGTATTGGGGATATAATAGCTCATGACTTAACAACAGGCATGTGTTATCCAATAATAAGCCAGAGTCAGGGATATGACTACCCACAATCAGGAACTCATATATCAGCCTTAGCCCACAAGAATACTGAAGGTGGCTGGGTAGCTGCGTCAATGGTTGGATATGATCAAGATGGCCAGGAACTACTAGATCAGGAATTAGTAATCGTCAAGGCAGAAGAGGGAAATATAAAGGTTTGCAGAATAGGACACCATAGAAGTGATGAGGACCAATATGACTATTGGGGAGAACCGCATGCCGTAATAAGCCCTACCGGAACTAGAGTTCTATTTGCTTCTGATTGGAGTGGTGCAGAAGATGGATTATCAGTGGATTCTTATGTTGTGGAGTTACCGGCTTTCACCTCAATCACCTCATCAATAGAAAAACAAGATGATCCAGAAAAATACCGATTATACCCTAATCCAACAAACGATTTATCTATCATAGATTTTGATAATTTAGATCGTCAAAATATGATTATTAAGATCTTTAATACAAAGGGGGCTGTTGTGCTTTCTGATAACATTAATAGCAATCAATATCAACTTAATCTTGAAAATGCCGCGGCAGGTCTTTATTACTTCAGCATTACGAATTCTAAAGGGGATAGTATTAGCGGGAGATTTATACGGAGTTGA
>CALKXE010000247.1 GCA_938003955.1 uncultured Saprospiraceae bacterium
TCCCAACTTGATGGAGGCACCATACTATCATCAGACATTATTTCCGCTTCGGCACATAATGTTTCTCCCAATACAGTGTTGTCACAATTCACATTCACTGTAATATTGAAATTTGATGATTCTCCGGCTTCAACAGTTCCGATATCTACATTAATCAATTGGCCAGCCGTCGAAACGTCGGATATGTTAGCATCTACATATTCCAAATTATCATCTAGTTCGATCTCAATAATTGTGTTTGTAGAGGCCGCCGTTCCATCATTTCTATACGTAACTTGATATTTATTATTAAAACACCTTCTGAGTCGTTGAGCTTTCATAGTAACCGATAGAGCAGACGATGTTTCATTAGGGCTCATCACAAATGAAGCGAGATACTCTTCACCTTCTGTATCAACTATTATTGTTTCCGAAGCTATACACGGAGACCATAAGTCATTAATCGGTAGTACCTCTATTGTGTATTCTCCAAGCTCGACTGGTAGTATGTATTGACCAGACTTATTTGTAATTCTATAGAATGTCTCTGTATTTGATGTTATTTTCACTTTCCATCCCCCTAAGGCTATGTCGTCAGCACTCTCCAAGCAGTTTCCATTTATATCATGAAAAACATTGCCAGAAATCATAGCTCTTGGATCATTGATGATGATGTCTTGGCTCGTATAACAAACGTTTTCGAACGAGTCATCGACTATTTCTATGTAATCATTATCCAATAGTAGAATTGTTGCAGGACTAGAATCCAATAATTGAAATCTAAACTGTAACAAAGAACTGCCATCTAATAAAGTCTCACCTACATCAGCTTTAAACCAAACAAGAGTGATGTATCCAGGATCCAGGTCATTAAGATTTGATGAATTTATATTTAACTGACTATTCCCTACGATATCTAATAATTGTAACTTATCAGCGGGATAACCGAATGCAACCTGAAGAGATAAAATATCAGTGAAATTATCCACACGTACATCTACCAATACATCTGTACCATCCGTTGATTCTTCAAATGAAAAATCTAAACACTGTGAATTCACAACTAGTGTATTGAGTAACATTATTATTCCTACGAGTAGGCTGTTCAATGGTTTTTTCATAGTAACATGGTTTCAGTTAATTTGACGAGTGTCTTTTATTCGGGGGAGCCACCTATCAATTCTGTAATTCAGATATTAAACAATATTAAATCGTTTTAATTATCCTCTCTGATGCAAATATGAGTAACATTTCTATTAAAAAAAAAGACAATAATAGCCATTTGTTTCAATAAATATAAATTAATTAATCCATAATACACTTATTATTAGATTATTAAATAGATTTACTGCACAATAAAATTATAGATGCGAAATAGTAAATTGGGTCGAATTATTCATCAATTGACCAAAAAAGAAAAACAAACTATACAAGGTTCGATCCTATCACCCATTCTTGAGGGAAAGGAATATCATCTGATACTTTTCAATTTCTTGATATCCATAAAAGCTAAAAACACTGAAATAAGCCGAGAGGAGATCAATAAGATAATATACAAAAACAAGATATCTGATGCGCAGCTCAGGTTACATATGTCTGAATTGTATAGGATTATCTCGCTTGCATTGGTATTGATAACAGCAAAAGAAGATTCATATTATCAAGATGAAGTACTTATAGATAGATATAAAGACAATGATGATGAGAAACTATACGATAGCCAATTCGCACTAAGCACCAAAAGATTAGAAAATCACCCATATAGAAATGCAAATTATCATGAATTAAAATTCGACTTAGGATTCAAAAAAGAGACTCACGTATCTAGTAATAGTAGGACGCAAGATCTCAACCTGCAGGAACTATTAGATGATCTCGACCATATTAGCATAAGTAAAAAATTAAGACAAGCATGTTTCGCCATTAGTCACAGTCGTGTATATGGGCAGTCTTATGACTATGGCCTATTGCAAGTTTATATAGACTATATTGAAAAAACAGATTTAAATAATATACCCAGTATTCGCCTATACTATAGTGGTTTCAAGATGCTAAAGAACCCTAAAGAAGCAAGATACTTCAACGAATTCAAAAAAGACATTGATGATCTGAAGCACCTCTTTCCTGTTGATGAGTTACAAGGTATATTTCGAATTGCTATCAATCAGTGTATACGACTACATAATCGAGGAAACTTAGAATATGGAAATATTTCTCTCGATCTATATCAAGAAGCATTAGAAAATAAATACTTGATGGTGGAGGGACATTTATCTCGATTCACATATAGAAACATAGCGTCTATTGCCGTCAAAATAGGAGAATATGATCGAGCAGAAAAATTTACAGCTGACTATAAATCTGATCTTAAAAAAGAAGAACAAAGTAGTGCATATCACTTCAATCTTGCTCTAATTAGCTATCACAAACAAGATTTCAACACAGCTCTATCATCATTGCAATTAGTAGATTTCACAGATCACTTATTTAATTTGGCTGCAAAAGTGATACAGTTAAAAGTATATTACGAATCAGATGAATATGATCTGCTAGAGTCACATCTTGATGCTATGCAGATGTACGTCCTGCGAAAAAGAATAATCGGTTACTACAAAGTCAATTACAAAAACATAATAAAGATGACTAGAAAGTTGTTAAAAACAAACAAGTTTGATAAACTTGCAATTAGTAACTTGACTGACGAAATAAGTAGCCTAGAAGTATTAACTGAAAAAAAGTGGCTCCTAACTCAGTTGCAATAAGATTTCTAATCCCACAAAAGAGTTAAACACCTTTTTCTTAACCAAAAAACTCCCGGTCGCAAAAATCGGCACAAAATGTGATTATCTGTATCCGGAGTAAACTCAAATCAGGGACTATGAAAAACCTTTTCTTTATACTATTAGTAGTAATTCTATCGGTAAACGTCGGACAGGCCCAGAATGGCGGAATGCGTGCTTATACCGGCATCACTACGATGACAAACCAAGACACCAAAGTCAACCCAGAGGGACAAACCTATTCTGGATATCATATCGGAGCAGATGGAAGACTTATGTCTGGGACTATGTCGTTCCTAGTAGGAGTTAGATATACTGTTGTTTCTAGTGGACCCCAAGAAAGCATTAAAATATTTGGTCATGATTCACAGATCTCAGTAACAAATGGAAGAGTTGGTCTAGGGTACAACATCATAAGTTTCGGTGAGTTATTTAAAATCCGTACAAAAGCACTAGCTAGTTTTGATTTGATTTTATTCACAAAGGGAGAACCTTCTGTCCCAGTTGACTACATATTGAATGATGGTTGGTTAGGAGGAGTTACGGGTCTTGGATTTGATATAGGTCCATTTGTCTTAGATTTCGAATACGAATTCGGAGTACTAAATGCTTATTACAAAAAACCAGCTTCTAAGTTTAATTCATTTTCTCTATCCGCAGGGTTTTTCTTTTAGATTTCTATTAGCCTTTTCGATATAAATTAGCCACAATAATCCATAGCTAATTTCTATATTTTATTTTTTCTGTATTGATTAATTCTATATCCCAATAGGTTATAATCATCAACTTACTCTATCGATCATAATCGATGTTTTCATTATCATATGTAAGCATAATTTTGGTCTTATAAAATCTATACGTGTTACAGTCCTTCCTTTTCGAATGAAATATCGTTCAGTATTTGAAATTAGAGCGATAATTGCCAATCTTCGCATTTCAAATCCACAAAATATAGCAAAATGGGCAGAAAGCAAAAGCAGAGAATGGTGTACGATGTACCTGTAGTAGATGTTGCTGACAGAGGAAAATCTGTTGCTAAAGATGCTGAAGGCAAAGTCTATTTTATCGACAAAGCTGTTCCAGGCGATGTTGTAGATATTTTGGTTTTGAAGAAAAAGAAATCATTCTTCCAAGGTGTAGTCAAAGAATATAAAAAGTTATCAGAAGACAGAGTAGAAGCTAGGTGTGAGCACTTTGGCGTATGTGGAGGCTGCAAATGGCAACACTTAGACTATGAAGCGCAACTAAAATTCAAGTCGAATACAGTTGTAAATGCTATGACTCGGATCGGAAAACTAGATGCGTCCCTAATCCAGCCAATAAAGAGAGCGGAGCAGATATTCAATTATAGAAACAAAATGGAATATTCATTCTCTAGTAAACGCTGGCTAACAGATGCAGAAGTTGCTACCGATGGAAAGATAGAGCAGTCGCCAGCATTAGGCTTTCATGCTCCAGGGGCATTCGACAAAGTAGTAGATGTCAATAAATGTCACCTTCAGGATGATCTGAGTAATGACATCAGAAACTTCACAAGAGACTATACGCATGAAAATGGTATGGAATACTATGATGCTCGTGCTCATACTGGTCTGATGAGAAATATGGTGGTACGTAATACTACACTTGGCCACTGGATGATCATCGTTTCGTTTGCTAAAGAAGACGAACGAATCATGCCATTCCTTGACGTATTGAAAGAAAAGTTTCCTCAAATATCTTCTCTGCATTATGTGATCAACAAAAAACTAAATGATACAATCCTAGATCAAGATATCATCTTATATAATGGTGATCCGTTTATCATAGAACAGTTAGGTGAAGTAAAATACAAAATAGGACCAAAGTCTTTCTTTCAAACAAATACAGCTCAAGCGAATGTACTCTTCGAAACAGTCGTAGACTTCGCAGAGCTAAAAGGAGGAGAAAATGTATATGATCTTTACACTGGACTTGGAAGTATCGCACTATATGTAAGCCAATCAGCTAGTCACGTAACAGGAATCGAAGAAGTAGAAGCAGCAATCACTGACGCTAAAGAAAACGCCCGTCTCAACAACATTGAGAATACAACTTTCTATGCTGGTGATGT
>CALKXE010000248.1 GCA_938003955.1 uncultured Saprospiraceae bacterium
AAAATGAGAGAATTGCTGATATTGATTTGGATATTATCTATTTCGTGTGCAACTAAGCAAGTTGTACGCAATGAGATCGTTGACCAATCTGCAGTTACTCAGGAGCCTGGTAAGTGCTACTATTCAATAAGAAATAATGAAGTGGATGAATGGGCTTTTAGATCACCCGTTTTATTAGAAATTGAAGCTCCGGTATATGTTAAGAAAATGAAATCTTTCGAGGTCTCAGAGTTACTAGCGCAGAATCCGAATCAAAGCACCATTTCTATACTAACTAGAAAGGCGCATGTAGTCTACCGATTTGGTATGTCGCAGCTCGAGGAGTTGAATTATAAAGGAGATACTGGATATGCTTACTGTATCATTGAAAAACCTCCAGCGTACAAGGGATTCCATAAGGATAGCCTATTGACGGATTATATTGAAGTCGAAATCATTGAGATAGTTAAACCTTCAGGAATTAAGTACTTTGAGATAGCTGAAAAACCAGAGACTATTAAAGAGAATCAACTTTACTTACCGTCTGGAAAATGGAGTGCGGAAAGAGCACTGGTCTATGGTACCAATTGCCCGCCAAATATTTATTTAAGAGTTAAGAAAGCGCTTATCGAAAGAGGTTTTGACTTAGACGATACGAATAAGGTTGATAAGAGAATGAAGGAAGCGTTAGAACAATTTCAGAAACAAAATAATTTACCAGTCGGACAATTGGATTTTGCAACATTGAAATTGTTGGGGGTGAAATAGCATGCTTATACCAATTCTGTTTTGGAATGTCGGAATATATTAGACGTTTTTTTAACGCAGAAACTGGTTAAATAATCAATAAAATAACCGACAATTTCAAACAGAATTGGTATTAGAACTCATTTATATAATGCATGTTATGAAAGGTAGAACTAAAGTCTCTTTAGATTTACAACCTAGCCACAACAATCTTCTCTCTAATCGCATATTCATCATAAGTCAATAATACATTATAGACTCCAGAATCAAATTTCTTAGTCCTGATTTTCTTCTCGTATACTCCTTGATTTGTAAATTCGTGGGATAGAATATCAAATACTTTATTTTCTGATTGATCTATGATAGAAATATTGACATCTCCTGCTTTGGGTATATAGAACTTGATTGTCTGTATATCTGACTCTTCTTGTGCTATAACTTGAAGTTTTAGAAGCATTGTCTCCTCTCTATCTTCCCTTTTCTGATTGATGACTTCGGATCTTAGTAATGGTTCTGCTAGTTTATTGCCTTCTGTATCACAAGTGTCTATGGTTGCAATAAATAAAGTATTGTCTTCTGTTTCGAACCCAGGATTCAAAATTACCGATGAACCACCTACAAAACTTACGACATTCTGACTAGCGATTTTACTGATAGAGTTTACATATACTTCTGCACTGAATATATCAGAATATAAAGTAGAATCACCTAATGTCAAGGTCTCATCTTGGCATTCGTTTTCTTCCATTTGGTCTCCGATACAGAGACAGTTGTTATCGTACTTATCATTTAATGTATAAATATCACCATCATCACAAGGTGTATCCACAAGTGGGCACAACACAGCTGTGAATGCAACCTTCCCTAAGCCTTTACAAGAAGAAGGGTCATCTAATGAAGTAAACATAACATATTGAGCATATTGTCCCTGGAAGTGCGGACCTGAGAAACCAGAGTATCCGGAATCTCCTGATGCTAGTGCCCATTGATATAGTCCATATTCAGTCCAAGTGACACCATCATCTGAGATGTCTACGGCTACAGATTGGAAGCCTTTATCCGTTTCGTTTTCTACATTATAGTTCCAGATCTGTGTTTGGTGCAGCTCGTGTCTTTGTCCTAGATCATACATGATCCAGTGACCATCTGCTCTTACATTATTCGGATTTGGAGTAATGGCACAAGACAGCCAGTTATTGGCAGGATTGTTATCTAATTGATCCGTAACCGAGCACTTGTCATAAGGCACATAATTAGCCAACGGACTGTCACAATCTGGTCCAGAACAAGGAATACCTGCACAGGTACAGTTGTCGTCATAAGTATCGCTATTAGTGAATGGATTACCATCATCACACGGAGTGTTTTCTGGTATGCAGGCTAGCTCGCAGCCATAGTCATAGAAGTAAGTCGCTGGAATCCTCTTCCATGTATCTACCTCAGTGAATGGTGTTTGCCAGAAGATAGAGTAGTGCTCTCCGCCTGTGCCAGCTTTGAAATTCAACTCTACATAGTAATACTGCCCTGCGACTAGATTTATATTTCCTGTACTTTGCCATATATATTTATCATGCTGTACCATATTCGAATTCCCTGATACGAGTGCCTGATGTGCTTGTTTATTCTCTGGAGTTTCATCCGAACTAATGAATAAAACGGTGTTGTCATTGCCCGTCACATTAAATTTATAGTCTCCAGTAATTGGGACAGATATGTAGGATTGAATTTGCACTCCAAAGTCATCTATGTTATTACTATATGGTCTAGAATATTGAGGCAGCATATATCCATAATCTGGTATCCCAGGAAAGTTGGGAGCTTCGTATAGGGCTGATATGTCACTACCCGTTATGTTTTCAAATCTGTATGCTTCTAGGACACCGCGATCACCAATACAAGTGTTTGTAGTCGATGTACTTCCCGAACAATTACAAAATCCATCTTCTATATCATTTTCGGTGCCTGGATTTCCATCATCGCAGATAGTGCCTTCTGCAGGACATTCATCAACCGTACATGCTACTGCCTTCAAAAAGTCTGCCGTGATAAGATTCCAATTTGTTGTATCTACTAAGTCAGTTTTCCAATACAATGAAGCGTGATCTCCTCCGCTATTTTCGAGATATAGAATTTCAAAATAGTAGTCCACACCATCGATTAAACTAACGATACCAGTAGTCTGTTCTGGATACTTATCGTGATCTGTCACACTCGCATATGAGGTAATAGAGGTTTGTAATACTTTATTGTTAGGATCTTGATCAGTGCTTAGATAGAAATATACATGATCATCCCCAGTAATATTAAACGTTACATCTGTTGCTTGAGGTACATTGATATATCCTCTGAGTCTTCCTCCAAAATAATTGGAGTAATTAATCGGTGTCTGAGTCTTGTACACTGTTTTAACTAAATCTGGTCTCTGTGGGTAATCATATTTAGCGGTAAGATGACCTAATTCATCATCGAAAGTATCGAAATATGCTTCCCATTCAAGTTGTCCCTCACTACCTGGGCATATCTGGCTATTGCCCAATATAGGTAGACATATCACTATACAAATTATATAAATTATGTTATTCATTTTCAGTTGATCTTAGATGAGGATTAAGAAAACATGCCTAGCGGGCTATAATTCATACCGGGGGGCTGAGTACAGTTGGAGCTAGAATAAAAGTTGCATAAATTAGGTAAGATATAATCCAAATCATTAGGGGATACTCCAAACCATAGAGCTATCTCCGCATAGAATTCATCGACTGATGTGGTCGGTAGAATCCTTCCACGATTCGATAAGTTAAGATCATTTCCATCCAAAGCTAATGAAGGATAGTCACCGAAGATTTGTCCTCCATTAATGGGGCCTCCCATAATCATATGGTTTCCTCCCCATGCATGATCTGAGCCATTCCCATTGGAAGTAAGTGTTCGTGCAAAGTCTGATATGGTAAATGTTACAACATCATTATGCATACCGATTTCAGTAAGCGCATCATTGAATTCTCCAAGCGCATTACTCACTACTGGAAGCATTGCATTCTGATTGTCTAGCACATTGTCATGGTGATCCCATCCACCTATGGTCACAAAAAATATTTGACGATTCGCTCCCAAGTGTGATCGAACACTGATCGTTTCGGCTATCTTTTTGAGATCATTGGATAGGTTGTTATCAGAAAAAGAAGTAGATAAAGGGACAATGTTGGCAAATGCAGCCTCGAATATTTCGATGCTTTCACTTGTTTGTGATGTTAAAGAACCAATTGTCTGTTCGAATATGTTATTGTATTCTTGTTCTACAACATTACTTATTGTATTGTTTTTTATGTCATTTAGTAAGCCTGAGTTGTTCAAGTAAGATGAAAACCCATCTAGCCCAATATTCGCAGCGGTAGTACTATTACCGATAGAGTATTCTTGATACTGATTACCTGTCTGGAATCTGTTTTTTCCGGCTAATGAAATATTCATTGATACGTTGGAGATTGTATTCATATCATGAAGTATATCTGACATCCTTCCACCAACACCCACTGCAGATCTGCTCTGAGGAACAGAAGTTTGCCAGTGCATTATCTGATCACTGTGAGAGTACAGTCCGAGGGGTAGTTTTTTTATGCCCGCATCAAATTCAGCCTGATTGGCAATCGGCTCCACTAACGTTCCTATGTTTGATAGAAAAGAAAGATCTCCACTGTCAAACATATCACGCACTCGAGTCATGCCTCCATGAACTGCGAATGTTCTGCCATTATCATCATAATCTAAGTCTATTAATTGTTCAGGGTTTACGGCATCTTTGTCCAATGCGAGGTCTCCACGAGTTGTTTGGTAGTCAGAGTATTCTGTATTCTCTGTAGGCACAAGAACATTGTAAGTATCTGCACCTCCCGCTAGAAGAATACACACCATTGCTTTATAATCATTGGTGTTACTTATGATATGAGGTCTAGCGGATAATGTATTGATCATTCCTAAATTCAAGAATGAAGATAAAAATGCAGTAGATCCAATAGCTGCACAACTTGCTTCGCCAAGGAATGATCTTCTTGATATTTTTCTTTTGCTCATAGTCTTTTATCTATTGATTAGGTATTCTGGGGATGACATTACGAGATAGATAGCTAGTTTGACTCTTAGTTCCATATCTGATTCATCATCATTGTCGAATTGTTTGAGGGCCGCTACTATTTTCTCGATGGTAGGTTCGCTGAGGCGACCTTGAGCCAGTAGTAAGTTCAATCGGTCAATCAATATATGTAATTCATTATCATTGGTCATTGTCATCTCTGTAGTGAGATCTATAGTTGATATTTCATCATCGTAGTCTGCATTTTGCTCACCAGAATAGATGTCATATTCATCGGCTATGTTTTCATTCATAACAAACCTATAGAGTCCATCTATCCATCCAGCTATCGTCTGACTGCTTGTTATTTGAAACTCAGGAGCAAATAAGTTGGCATCATTCACAGGTCCTAAAGGCTGGTAATCCATTTGATAAAAATTGAATACACTAGGGGAGGCGAGTGGTTTCTGTTGTACAAACCGGTATACATAATCCATGTCATTTCGATAGTCACCACTAGTTGTATTAGCATTGAATGCCTTGTTGATTTGGAAGTATCTAAGAAAGGGCTCTCTCAGTTTTCCAAATTGAGGATCAGTTCCAGAGTCGCAAGCTTTTGCAATTGGATCTAGAAGTATGGCATTGACAACTGCTTTCATATCTCCACGTACTCCTTGACCATTATCATTGAATGCCGAAGCGACTCTATCTATATATTCCGCGGGAGGATTGGAAGTGACCATTCTTTGGATGAGCAATGTGCTGATGAAAGGGCCTACATTTGGATGGTCAAATAGATTATCCAAAGCATCACTGATATCAGCATTCCCATCGACGGGATCTCTGTCTGGGACTTGAAATCCGTTAAGTAGATTTTTGACTCCAGGTTCATGGAAATTATTCCACATGGCCATCTCAGCAATATAACTTGTGTCTCTATATGGATTGCTTCCAAAATTTGGCCGATCTGCCCAGGTTAGTCCTGTGAATATTTTGGAAAATTCTAAAATATCGTCATTGTCATATGTTGATATTGGATCACCATCATTATCTAAAATTCGAGTACCATCATTGTTGAGTTCATAAAGTCCAATTGTAAATAATTGCATTAACTCTCTGGCGTAGTTTTCATCAGGATATTGATTTTTAAGTGTGTCTGTTTTTGGATTGTTAAGGTATGTTAGATATACGCCCATAGAGGCATGATAAGTAACATCTTGAAGCAAATCTCTAAAGTTTCCAAAGGAATTACTGAGAAGAACATCATAATAATCCCCTAATGCAAAGCCATTATTTCCAAATGGAGATTTTTCTGAGACAACAATAATTTCACTGAGCGCGAGAGCCACTTTTTGACGAAGTAGGTCATCTGATGTCATGTGATATTGCCACCAAGAATAATCCCACATTCTACTATTACTATTTATTTCTTGATTGTTGAGACCATCTCGAGCAAACTGTCTATACTCTGTGACTTTGTCTAATAGAGTGAACGGGATAGGTTTGTTTTCCATTTGATCACTTATCCAATCTTCTATCCCCAACAAGGTTACGGATTCGATATCATTGTAATTGTATCCTAGTGTGGACTGGGAAAGAAATCTGGCAGCTGCATTCAGATTGGGCAAATACCCATCTTGATTGATTGAGTTGTCTGGATCACTCTCTGAGGAATTTCCGCTGGCTGTGATGGAAACACCTTCATATCCTCCAAAACCAAGTACTATAGTATCCACTTGGGCAATGATAAAGGAATGGTGAAAAAGCAGAATGAAAATGAAACAACTGCATCTTGATATGAAGTAGGTCATAGTCTAATTATGGTTTTAGAAATGGGGTAAAAATGCTTACTTACGATCTTTTATACTTATAAGTGCTTTTATTTCAGCTAGTTCATTCTTTAGCATTTTGTTTTCTGCATCTATTTTTATTGTATGTTGCCATAACCATTCGATTTGAGCCAATAATTTTGCATCCATGCTGGTGATCTCGTACCCTTCACTAACAAGTGATTCCGCTGATGGCATTTGAGGAAGGTGGCTATTTTGTTCTATAGATTGTTTTACTTCCGTTAGACTAGGCGTATTCTCGAATTCATCATCCGACCATTCTGAAGCATTTCGTAGAGCTACTTTTACCTTTTCAGTAAGTATTCCATTCTGTACATATAAGTTGTACGCTCCTGGAGTACTGATCAACGATGTATCACCAATGACAACCTTTCCGCTGGTTTTGAGTAGCATAATGTCTTGAGCAATAGTAGACTGAGTAGAGAATGCTACTAGAACTAGGGTAAGCAGAATGTATTTTTTCATAGTTGATCTTTTAGTTTTCAATTTAAATAATAAACAATTGTTTAAGATACGTAATTGGTGTATAAATAGATAGTATAAATTGAGTTGAGATTATTTATTTAATAGATCGCTTTTTGTATGGATTTGTTAATAACAAATAGCGGCGTTTAAAAATATTGTATGCTCTTAAATACACTGTAATAATCTTTAGCAAATATAGAGTTCAATTTATAAAAATAACGAGGGGTTACCATAGAAATAAAGTGTTTTTCAATAAGGGTTTTCCCTTGGTTTTCGATTTGAGAAAGATAATTTGTCGCTTGTTGTTTTATGAATTTTGTTTTTAGTGTGTTTATTTTAGT
>CALKXE010000249.1 GCA_938003955.1 uncultured Saprospiraceae bacterium
AGTTGTGTTTCTTTACCAGTCATTTGACCGTAAAATAAGTCAGCACGTATTGAGAAAACATAATGTACAGCTTTACGTAAGTGTAAACCAACGCCAAATCCACCAGGGACTGTTCTGTCAACATCACCATCTATAAATGCATGTCCAAGGTGAACTCCCAATTCCCAAGCACTTTTAGGCTTAGCGGAATAGTTTGTTTCACCCATTCTCCACATTTTGTTTTGTTCGGGGTCTTTTGTCATTTCATCTGTAATACCAGTCTTTACAAATGCGTCTTCTTGTGCATTCACACTGAGGAAGCAAAAAGCTAGTAGAAAGCTGAGTAAATAAATCCTTTTTGTCATAGGGCAATAATTTAATCTTTTTATAAGTTTATAGTGCACAAAAATACATATATATTTTAAGACACCAAATAAAACATCGTAATATACTATGCAAAAATAGTATTTAATACATTATGTAGGGCTCTTTCACTGAATTTAACTTTTGATTTGTCGGAAATGAGCATTTTTTCCATGAATTCTTTAATTGTTGTACTAACATCTTCAAATATTGCTTGATCTGTTAGTTCGGCTTTTTCTTGCATTAAATATGCAAAAACACGTGCCATTCCACAATTAGCTAAAAAATCAGGAATGATACTTACTTTATTATCTAAAAACCTTGCCGTTTCTCCAAAGAATATTTTATCATCTGTAAATGGAACATTTGCTCCACATGAAATAAGTTCTAATCCATTAACCAATAATCTTTCAACCTGATCCTTACTTACAATTTTAGATGCCGCTCCAGGAATGAATACATCAGCTTCGATATCCCAAATTTTATTATTTATTTCTTCGAAAGGAATAAGTTCTGTACTTAACTCATTTCCATTTTTAGCTACAAATAAACTTTCAACTCTTTCTCTTGATAAACCATTGCTATCTATAATACCACCTTTTCGATCTATAATACCTACTATCTTAGCTCCAGCGTTAGAAAGATAGTATGCTGTGGCAGATGCTACATTTCCCCAACCTTGTATAATAACTTTCTTATCCTTTACTGTTGTGTTTGAGAATAAATCATAAAAATGGATAACAGATTCAGCGACTCCATATCCAGTAATCATATCAGCTACTGCATATCGACCTTTACTAACTGGTGCAAACTTTGGATCTTCGATTGTTTTAGCACAACCATATCTTAATTGACCAATGATATTAATAGCTTCACCTTTGTTAGATTTAAGATGACCATTTACTATTCCTTCTTGTGGATGCCATAGACCAAGCTCTTCCGTGATTGGAACAACATCTTTGAGTTCATCTACATTAAGATCACCTCCTGTGCCGTAGTAATTTTTGAGAATAGGGTAGACTGCAGCATACCATCTCTCTAAAACTTCAGTTCTTCTTGGATCTCTAGGGTCGAAGTCAATTCCTGATTTTGCTCCTCCAATAGGGGGGCCACAAACACCAAACTTTATTTCCATTACTTTTGCCAAGGATACAACTTCTTCTTTGTTTAATCCTTTTCTCATTCTTGTGCCGCCACCAGCTGCACCATTCTTAAGTGTATTGATTACAACCCAACCTTTCGCTTCAGTAAGCTGATCTTGCCATTCAAATACAATCTCTGGTTTTTTATTTTTATATTTTTCTAATAAAACATCTAAACTTTCTTTCATAGAATAAATTTGTTTTAGTTATAAGTCTCTATAAGACAATATTTTTTATATTTGCTTTAAATATAATATGTATGTTATCTAATTGGTTATCTCCTATATCTTCAGAGCAATGCAACAATTATTTTACCGATCAATATAGTTGTCAAGGCAACTTTCCTGACTTAACTGCTGCAAAAATAGTGGTTTTTTCGAGAGATCATAAATTTTCTTCGGTTGTAAGGTCCACTCTTGATAAATTACATAATCATTTTGATACTACAATAGTTGATATTGGGAATTTGACTTCTTCAAATGCTTCAACTATATATCAAGTTATTTCGGAGCTTCAAGATGGATTTATACTTCCCGTTCTAATTGGTGTTGATTTGGATTGTTTTAAAGAGTTCTGTCAAGCAATGCATTTAGAGCAGCGATTGAATAACTGTGCTTTTATTTCTAATGGGATTTCTTTGTCTCCAGAAATGTATAATGTTGAAAATATTGGATATCAGCGACATGTCATTCCAAAGTTTCAATTCCAAGAAGTTATAGCATCTAATAATCCTGGATTGAGCTTAGGGGCACTAAGAGGAAATCAACGTATAATCGAACCGATACTAAGGGAATGTAACTATTTGCATTTTGATTTAGCTGCAATAAGAAAATCTGATTGTCCAAATGTGAATAATGCTCTTCCTACAGGCTTACATTCTGAAGAGGCGTGTCAAATTATGAGATATGTTGGAGAAGGATTGAGATTGAAACT
Organism: uncultured Saprospiraceae bacterium; assembly: GCA_938003955.1. GTDB lineage: Bacteria > Bacteroidota > Bacteroidia > Chitinophagales > Saprospiraceae > CAJXUU01. Next base: position 2,418 of record CALKXE010000249.1, read on the forward strand.
AATTACTCTGGATACTTCTGGTTTGGATGAGAATTCGAATATTGAGGGTCTTATGGTTGCAGAGCTACTTTGGTATTTGCACGAAGGAGTCGAATTGAGACCAAAAGATCATCCAGCATTTTCTGATGACTTTAAAGAATATATTATTGAATTAAATGAAGTAGATCATTCATTGATCTTTACTCAAAGTAATAAGTCTGGCAAGTGGTGGCTCAAGCTTGAAAATGAATCTAATAGATATGTATCATGTGCATATGAAGAATATCAACAAACTATTGAAAATGAAATTCCTGATAGATTATTAAAACTTCTATAGTGACGGTATCAAATCCTCAAGTGCTATGCCCCGAGATCCTTTTAAAAGGATAGTCTTATTTTCCAAAGGATTATCAGAAATGTATAGATTAAGGTTATGGGTGTTTTTAAAATAATGACAGTGTTCTGGAATAGTAATATTGCTAAACTCGTGTCCAACTATGAAAACTTTATCAAATTTGCATTTAGTAATAAATTTAATAAGTTCTTCATGTTCAATTTTTGATTCTTTTCCTAATTCTAACATGTGCCCAACAATTAGGACTTTATTCCTTGCTTTTGCGTTGTGTAGATTCTCTATACTCACTCTCATACTAGAAGGGTTAGCATTGTAAGCATCTAGAATAAGAAGGTTATGATTCGTCTTTCTGATTTCTGATCTATTATTTGTAGGAATGTATGATGAAAGTCCTTTTGTAATTTGAGAACTTTCTACTTTGAAGTATTCACCAATAGTAATGGCTGCTATCATATTAGTAGCATTATATGCTCCACTTAAGTTAGAAGTATATACTTGTCTCTTGTATAAGATTTTTAGATGTGGAAAAGAATTTATTATTTCAATATCAGAATTACTATAAACTATAGAATCATCATCTGAGGAGACAGATTTTAATAGGTTGATATCTGAATTATTATAGAAGATTTTACCTTTTACTTTTCTAATGTATTCGTATAATTCTGTTTTTCCTTTTCTTACACCTTCAATACTTCCGAATCCTTCTAAATGTGCTTTCCCAATATTGGTAATTAATCCATAATTAGGCATTGCGATTTCTGAAAGGAATTTTATCTCTCCAATATGATTAGCACCCATTTCTATAATGGCGATAGTATGATTTTCTTTTATTGACAAAATACTAATCGGGACACCTAGGTGATTGTTTAAGTTGCCTTTTGTAGCAAAAACACTAAATTTTTGAGACAATACGCTTGCTAATAATTCTTTTGTAGTTGTTTTTCCATTTGATCCTGTAAGCCCTATTATTGGTATTGTTAATGTTGATCGATGGAATTTGGCTAGATTTTGCAGTGCTTTCTCTGTATCCTTTACTAGAATAGTATTAGGTAGATTCTTATATTCTTCATCATCAATTATTGAGTATTTAGCACCTAATGCTATTGCTTTATCAATGTATTGATGTCCATCAAAATTTGGCCCTTTTAATGCAAAGAACATTTGTCCTGCCGAAATAGACCTTGTGTCAATAGATATACCTTTGCATTCTGTATATTTTTTATGTAGATCAGCTGTTTTCATTAGTTTATTTTGAATGGAGGTAGAGAGTGGTCTTATAAGAAAAAGCCTCTGCATCAATTAAGTTGCAAAGGCTTTTTTATTTTTAAAGAGAAATAATTAATATCTTCTTTTTACTTTTTTCTTTCCTTCTTTGAAAGTGTTTCCTCCAGTATCTTCATTACCAGATTCTCCACCTACTCTAATCATGGCACATCTGAATCCTAATGATTTGTCAGATTTATCTCTTTGTTTGAATTTTCTTGCACCAGGTGCTAACCAGAAAAGTCTATCAGCCCAAGAGCCACCTTTAATAACCATTGATTCGTCGTTGATCAAAGTAGTTTTACCGTATCCATAAGTGATTGACTCGTCGTCATCATCTTGATAATCTCTGGCATCTCCAACTCTATAGTTTTCTCTTTCAGCAACTTCTTCATCTGTCACATTTCTATACTTAAGATTACCAAGACTATCCTTTTCAGCAATGTTTCCTGATTCGTCAATAACGACAGATTGGAATACATTACCTCTATATGGGTTAAGATCTTGTTGCTCTGTATCTTTCAATGAAGAACTTGTAAGCGGTCTATAAACATCAGCAGTCCATTCAGCTACGTTTCCAGCCATATTGTATAGGCCGAAATCATTTGGTAAGAATGCTCTTACTGGACCTGGTGTTGAAGCATTATCATTCAAAGCTCCAGCCATACCCATGTAATCTCCTCTACCTCTTTTAAAGTTAGCTAAAATTTTACCTTGCGTACCGTTTCTAGTTTTATACCTCGCAGTATTTCCATTCCATGGAAATATTCTCTTATCGGTGATTACTTCATCTTTAGATGATGCTTGATTTCCTTGAAGAGCTAATGCTGCATATTCCCATTGGGCTTCAGTAGGAATTATATAATCTGGAAGTAAAATTCCATCTTCGAATTGAACTGCTCTTTCTCCTCCAGTTACTAAATCCGGCATGTTTTCTTTTACATTACCTTGGTATTGACCAGCAAGATATGCTTCAGTATCAAATACATCAGAATCTTTTTGCTCAGGACTAGGATTTAGTATGCCTCTCTGGATCAATAGCATTTCATTTACTCTGTCAGATCTCCAAGCTGCATAATCAGTAGCTTGATCCCAGTTAACTCCAACTACAGGATAGTCATCATATGATGGGTGACGGAAGTAAGTTTTTACTAGAGGTTCATTATAGGCTAATTCTTCTCTCCATACTAATGTATCAGGAAGTGATTGTCTATAGACTTCTGGATAAGAAACATAATGTGTCTTAACCCAGTGTAGGTATTCTTTGTAAAAAGAATTACTTACTTCTGTTTCATCCATGTAAAAAGATGAAACAGTTACTCTTCTAGGCATGTTGTTCCATTCGAAAGTAACATCTTCTTGTGTTGTTCCCATGGTAAAGGTTCCACCTTCAACAAGTACTAAGTTAGGACCAGTTACCTGACCTTCATAGTCTAATTTTTCAAATCCTCCCCATTCAGGATCATTGTACTTCCAGCCCGTGGCATCAGAAGTCTCTCCACCTTTACTACAAGACCCCAATATTAAACTTGCAGTGAAAGCGACAGTCATAAATTTTAATAAACTCTTCATTCTGTTAGCTTGTTTTAACCGTTAAGTCGGCAAATATAATTAAATTTTAGTACTAGTCTTAGTATTCAAAATATTTAGAGACATATATTCCAAATTAAGAAATTAAATCTCTTCTTATTTTAAAAGCACAAATTATACCATTCTTATCTAAATAACATAAGACAATCGTTGTACTTACTTTCTTTTGGCATTAATCTGTCAAAATTCATAACTACTGATATCTCATGACTGCCCCCACTATTGATGGCTAATCCAGAAATTGTATAATCGAAACTATATGTGATCTTAAATATTCCAGATTTCCCCCCAACTGAAGCTATTACTGAATCACTATTGTTTCCTGAATGCCTATACCAGGCACCTGCGAAGACTTGAATGACATTGACATACGCACCGACATTCGCCTGCCAAAAATCATTTTGTTTTACTATTAATACATTTGGTGATATAAACGTACCATATTCACCATTATTGCCTCTGTCTAAATTGATTTGCGATCCTCCATGTATTGACCATCTAAGTGGAAGGTTTCCTTTTTCTCCTGTTAAATCATCAATAAAATCTACATTCGGGGTATTCATATGTTTAAATGAGATACCTCCATAAAATTTTGGTGTGTATAGTAGGATTCCTGAAGAAACATCTAAATAACTCTTCGATGGAGAAGGATTTAGAACTTCAGCACTTGGAAAAGATACTCCACCTGGGGTAGTTAATCCAAATTGAGGGTCTAAGTTGTCAAGAAATATAAGTTTTGATTGATCAATCCTCGTTTGACCATAGGCGACATCCAAAGCACCTTTGATATATATCTGATCCTTTATTCTTATTCGATATGAATACATACCGCCTAGTTTTGTAGTTTTTAATGCTCCGTTTCCAGAGTCATCCGCAGTTACATAGAGCCCAACTCCAGATGATTTGTTCCATCTCTGATCATATGTAACGGAATAGGTTGTATACGCATTATTTATCGAAGGCCATTGATTTCGATATGTTGTTGAGACTAATGCTCCTCTTGTATTTCCAGCAAACGCAGGGTTTATTAAAATTGGCGAATTGTAATATTGAGAATAGACGGGATCCTGTCCATATGCAGTAACAGCACATAGAAAAGAAAAAAATAAGATTCCTAATATTTTAATATTCATCGACTATTTTAAAATGAGTATTCCCCTTACTCAACTTCAAAGCTAAAAATTAATTTCAATCAGCTAATAATTAGAATGATCAAAATGCAATTTAGTTTACAATAAAAGTTGTTTAGTATATTGTGAACCAGAGAACGACTTTTGTAGTTCATTTATTTTTGAAGTTGTTCGTTTAGTTTAAGAACGATTTAAAACGACATTTTATGCATTGTTATAACAATACAGTCGGTCAGATTACGTTTTTTAGTTGTTATTGCTGAAATAAACAATTCAACATGTTTAAATAAATTATATTTGACATGTTACAATCCATACCAGAACCAAGAATCATAAATCGCATGAAAGAACTATCCACTATATCTTTTTTTCTGTTTGTACTTATATCATCATCATTTGGCCAAGATTCATATTCTGCCGAGTTAAATATAGAATGGGAAGAACGATATTTTGAAAATATACATAACGATGACGCTGCAATTAAATATTTAGGGTTTACTGATGAGGCTTTTGACGCGGAGCAACCAAGAAAAGTTCGCTTTATCCATCAAATGCCATTGCCAGGAAACGGGAAACTTGAAATTAAAATTAAACCAATAAAAACATCTTTGTTAGAAATAAAAGATCCAACTGATCCTATATATTTTCAAAAGGACTGGGAAATCGATTATCTCGTGACACAGACAGGATTTAATTTTTTCACTAATATTTCAATAGTACCTATAAGGAAGACAAGTACAGGATTCGAAAAATTAGAATCTTTCAAACTGATAGTGAATTATACACCTAAATCTAATTCTACATCCAGAGATCCAGGGATGACAGAAACTTCTGTTCTTTCTTCTGGAAAGTATTATAAAATCGCTATTCCTAGTGAAGGTGTATATAAAATTGATGGAAATTACCTGTCAAGTGAACTAGGTATTGATTTAAACACGATAAATACAAGTGGTCTTCAGTTGTATGGGAATATTGGAGGCAGATTGCCTCAAAATACGAGTTCGGATCAACCAGATGATATTTCAGAGATACCTCTTAAAATAGTAGATGGGGGAGATGGTAAATTGTCATCTGACGATTACTTTTTATTTTATGCCGAAGGTGCGGATAGGTGGTCATATGAATCAGAAATTCTTGGTTATACGCACCAGAAGAATGTATATGATGTCAATAACTTTGTCTTCTTAAGAACTGATGGGAGTGCTGGGAAGCGAGTTCAGACTGTTAATTCAACAGGGACAGCGGACTATAATAGTGACGAATTTGACTTTCTACAAATTTATGAAGACGATCGGACTAATCTTCTAGGAACGTATTCTAGTACAGAAGGTACGGGTAAAGATTGGTACGGTGAATATTTTGCACTGGAATCAACTCAAAGTTTTGGAAGTAAATTTGATATTTCTGATTTGGGTCTTGATGGAGTTGGATCAATATCTATGAACTTTGCAGCGAGAGGGGAGACAAGTACTAAGGTTAATCTTACTGTCAATAACGATGAATTCAAAAAAACAGCTAATGGCACAAGTCTAAGTGATATTGAATCTCAATATGCTTTTAATGTAAGATTTAGAGAAGATGTCAGTTTGCTGAATGGCACTAATGAAATTGATGTAGAATATGTTAAATCTTCTTCTCCAGATGAGGGATGGTTAGATTATATACAATTGGAATACAGGAAAAAAATTACAAATAAGTATGAGCAAATAAGAGTCAGTGATAGTAAATCTTTGACATTTAATACGTCTTCAATATCTGTTCCGTCTTCTGGGATTACAGTATGGAATGTTACTGATATTAATAACTCCACTATCGTAGAGCCACAAAATGATAAAATCACATACAATTCTAATGCGTTTCTCAACACATTTTATTTTGTAGATGAAACCAACTATTTAGTGCCGGGCACAGGTGTTGAGATATTAAATCAAAATCTACATTCAATTCAAAGTGCTGATTTGGTTATCGTTTATCATTCAGAATTTGAAGAAGCGGCTAATAGATTAGCGGATCATAGAAGATCTCACGATGGATATTCAGTGGAAGTTGTGGATGTAGCGAAAATCTATAATGAATTTTCGTCTGGTAGAGTTGATCCAACTGGGATTAGAGATTTTGCGCGGATGTTGCATTTGAGAGATAGTGGGTTTAGATATATGTTATTGTTGGGGGATGGGACTTACGATTATAGAGGATTGTCACCTAATTTATCAGATCATAATTTTATTCCAGTATATGAAACCGACGAATCATTACACCCAATAGAAGGATTCCCATCAGATGATTTTTATTCATTATTAAGTGATGAAGAAGGTGAGAATAAATTGAGAGGTGGATTGGATATATCAGTTGGAAGAATCCCTGTAACTACAGCGGAAATGGCCAATGGTGTGATTGATAAGGTGATAAATTATGACACAAATAGTGCATCATATGGAGACTGGAGACTTAGGATAGCATTTGCTGCGGATGATGAGGATTCTAACCTTCATGTAAATCAAGCTGATAAATTAGCGGAAGATGTAGAAATAGCGTATCCAATATATAATCAATCAAAAGTGTATTTTGATTCTTATGTGCAAGAATCAACGCCAGGAGGAGATCGATATCCTGGAGCATCAGCGGCTATTAATACTGTAGTGCAGAAAGGAGCATTGCTGCTTAATTATATGGGACATGGAGGTCCAAAGGGATGGTCGCAAGAAAGAGTTTTGAAAAAATCAGATATAGAAACTTGGAATAATCCGAACGAGCTACCGATTCTAATCACAGCTACTTGTTCATTTACAGGGTATGATGATCCAGCTATAATTTCAGCAGGAGAAGAGGCAATACAAAAAGCAAATGGTGGTGTAGTAGCCTTATTTACTACTGTACGGGCCGTTTATGCAAGTGCAAACGAGAGGTTAGCTAGGGCGGTTTATGACCAAATATTTAAAAAAGTAGATGGTAAACCACAAACGATAGGAGGTATAATGACCACTGCAAAAAACAATACAACCAATCCTTCAAATGTGACAAACGATAGGAAATTTGCGCTTATAGGAGACCCTTCGCAAAGGATAGCTGTACCTCAATATAATGTTCAAACAACCGAAGTAAATGGTCAGAGCGTCGTTCAGGTAGATACTATAAGTGCATTGGAAACAGTAACTATCAAAGGGATGGTTACGAACGAAAATGGATCTATCATATCAGATTTCAATGGGCTAGTTTACCCAACCGTTTTTGATAAGGAATCTACTTTGGAGACATTGGCTAACGATTCTAAAAGTAATGTGAAAGAGTTTGGAGTGTATAGAAATATACTCTTTAAAGGATCCGCTACTGTGGCAAATGGAGAATTCGAGTTCACTTTTGTGATGCCGAAAGATATTAATTATGAATTCGGAAGCGGTAGAATATCTTATTATGCCTATGATGGAGGGACTAGAGACGCGGCTGGTAATTTCAATAATATTATAGTTGGAGGTACAGACCCTAATGCGGTTGCAGATAACGAAGGGCCGGAATTGGAGTTGTTTATGAATGATGAGAAATTTGTATTTGGTGGTACAACAGACGAGAATCCTATTCTTCTGATAAATCTGAATGATGATTTGGGAATAAATGTGAGTGGCACGAGTATCGGTCATGATATCACTGCGATTTTGGATGATGACACTAAAAATACCTTTATTCTTAATGAGTTTTACGAAGCAAACGTGAATGATTACACAAGTGGGAAAGTTAAATTTCCACTTAAAGATCTAGAGACGGGTAAACATTCTCTACTCGTAAAAGCTTGGGATGTTTCTAATAATAGTACTGAAGGACGAATTGAATTTACAGTCGTCGACCAAGTTGGTGAAGAATTAAGAAACGTTTATAATTATCCTAACCCATTTACTACTAGTACATCTTTCATGTTTGAGCATGATTTAGTAGGTTCGGATTTAGAAGTTTTTGTGGATATATACACGGTGTCGGGCAAGCTAGTGAAGACAATCGAACAGAATGTATACTCAAGCGGTTATAGAGTGGATGATGTGAAATGGAATGCTAAAGATGATTACGGTGCTGGGATTGCTAAAGGCTTGTATTTATATAAAATTAAGGTCGTTTCGAGAGAATTAAACCAATTCAGAGAAAGTGATTTTGAAAAGCTAGTCATCTTGTAATAGTTTATATAACGTTTAAGTATAATATTTTCCCTTTAATATCATGTTCTAGATTGAACAAAATAATTACTTTTGTGCCTCTATAGGTTTTAAGGCATATAATCTAGTGCACAGAAGTTAGAAATACGTGTCATAATAAACTTTTAGAAAAAAATATTTCGAAATCTACCGAGTAACGTAATAAATAGGAAAATAACCTCGTTACGTAGGTTGTCAATTCAAATAAAATAATGAAAAAACTTATTCAAGCTACCACGATTATTGCAGTTTTATTTCTTGCAACTACGTCTGTTAAGGCGCAATTCGATCCAGTAATGGGTTGTGTTGTCGGTCCAAATGGAGATTGTATCCCCAATACACTACTTACAGCTATGCCTTTTTTGAGAATCGCTCCTGATGCGAGAGGTGGTGCTATGGGAGATGTAGGAATTACAGTAGTTCCAGATGCGAACTCTATACACTATAATGCATCAAACCTTGCTTTTGCAGAGAAATCTACATCATTAGCATTAACATATACTCCTTGGTTGAGAGAGTTGAATCTAAATGATGTATTCTTATTGCATTTTTCTGGGTATAAGAAATTAGATAAATTACAAACTATAGGATTTGGTTTGAGGTATTTCTCATTAGGAGAAATCAACTTTACAGATGCTCAAGGAATAAATATCGGGTTAGGACAACCTAGAGAATTAGAGTTCAACGTAGCATATGCTAGAAAATTAGGAGATAACTTATCTGCATCATTAAGTGCAAAGTATGTTTATTCTAATCTAGCTTCAGGTCAGCAGGTAAATGGAATCAATATCAACAGTGCAAATGCATTTGCTGCGGATATCGGAATTACTTACAAAAAGAAATCGAAGTTGGGTGGATACGATAGTCAATGGACTTACGGAGCTGCGATAACTAATCTTGGTTCTAAGGTTTCATATACAGATCAAGCTGATGTGCAAGACTTTCTTCCTGCAAACTTAGGATTTGGAGCTGGATTGTTAATGAACTTTGATAAGTACAATACAATGTCATTTCACTTAGAATTGAATAAGTTATTGGTGCCTTCTCCGCAGGCAAAAACTATGTTGGATACAGATGGTGTAACAGTTATTGATAACCCGGATTATGATACTAATGCAAATGGAATCGCTGATTATAGAGAAAAATCATTATTCTCAGGTGTAGCGGGTTCTTTTGGTGATGCACAAGGTGGATTTGGTGAAGAAATAAAGGAAATGGCATTATCATTTGGTACTGAATACTGGTATGATAAGCAATTCGCTGTAAGAGCTGGGTATTACTGGGAGCACCAAGATAAAGGAGATAGACAATATCTTACTGTAGGATTAGGTATCCAATACAATATCTTTGGTATCAATCTATCTTACTTGGTTCCTACAAACAACAGAAGGAATCCACTTGATAATACACTTAGATTTAGTTTGATATTTGACTTTGAAGGATATCAAGCAAAATATGCTGATGAATAAGATAAATGTTTCAGAAAATCTGAAATTATAATATTATAAAAAATGCGCTTCAATTAATTTTGTAGCGCATTTTTTGTCTGCATATTTTTAGGAGTAGTCATTTATATCTGACTATTTGTCAATTGATAATCTAAATAATAGACATAATTACAGATATATACTTGTAATTAGGGATGGAATAATAGTTGACTATATATACTTAGAAATTAAAAACAACTGCTCAATTCATTTTAAAGATAGGAGTAGAAAAATATATATACATGTTTGATGAATTAAAGAGAAAGGCGATAGGTCAAAACGATGATATGGTTCCTTTATTTTCAGTGTCTGATTCAGATGATGAGAATATTGAAAAGGAATCTTATCCTGACCATATCCCATTACTTGCATTGAGAAATACTGTGCTATTTCCTGGACAAGTGATTCCAATTACTATCGGAAGATCACGGTCATTAAAAGCATTAAAGGCAGCTGATAAAAAGGATAAGTTACTGGCTGTAATAGCTCAGCGAGAGACAGGAGTCGAGGATCCAGCGATTGATGATCTATTTGAAATAGGAACAGTCGCAAGAATAATAAAGGTGATAAAAATGCCTGATGGGAACACGACGGCTATATTACAGGGGAGGAAGAGATTTCATCTTGATGAAATAGTATCGACAGAGCCATATCAGACAGTTGCGGTTACAGCACTTACACTAGGAAAGGTTAAAGTTAAGGACGAATTTAAGGCTGCAATATCGTCGATAAGAGATTTGGCTAAGAAAATAATCGAACTCTCTCCACAAATCCCAACAGAAGCTGTTATGATGCTTCAGAACATAAAGAACGATAATTTTCTTCTTTCGTTTATCTCTTCGAATCTTAACCTTAAGATTGCAGAGAAGCAAAAAATACTTGAAATTAATGACCTTGGCGAAAAATCGAAAGTGATCTTAACTCAGATGGGGAAGGAACTTCAGTTGTTAGAGCTAAAGGATAAAATAGAGTCAAAAGTAAGGGGAGGTATTGATAAGCAGCAAAAAGAGTACTTCTTAAATCAACAATTAAAAACGATTCAAGATGAGTTAGGGAATAACCCGCAAACAGAGGAACTCAAACAACTAGAAGAAAGAGCCGCGAAAAAGAAATGGCCTAAAGCAACTAAGGCAGCTTTCGAAAAAGATCTAGCTAAGGCAAAGAGACTCAATCCGCAAATGGCAGAATTCTCTGTGACGTTATCCTATTTAGAGACATTATTAGATCTTCCTTGGGATGATATTACTGAAGATAACTTTGATTTAACAAAAGTTAAAAAAGTACTGGATGCGGATCATCATGGTCTTGATAAAATAAAAGAGAGGATCTTAGAACATCTTGCAGTACTGAAGTTGAAGGGAGATATGAAAGCTCCGATCATCTGTTTAGTAGGCCCTCCAGGTGTAGGTAAAACGAGCCTTGGGAAGTCAATAGCGAATGCACTAAACAGGAAGTTCGTAAGAATGTCGTTAGGTGGATTACATGATGAAAGTGAAATACGAGGACATAGAAAAACATACATCGGCGCGATGCCTGGTAGAATTATTAAATCATTACAAAAGGTAAAAACATCTAATCCAGTTTTTATCCTTGATGAAATAGATAAAATTGGGAAAGACTTTAGAGGAGATCCATCTTCTGCTTTGTTGGAGGTACTTGATCCTGAGCAAAACGAATCTTTCTATGACAACTACTTGGAGTTAGAATATGATTTGAGTAAAGTGCTATTTATAGCGACAGCGAATTCTTTGAATACGATCCAGCCAGCACTAAGAGATAGAATGGAAATCATACAATTAAGTGGATATTCTACAGAAGAAAAGATTGAAATATCGAAGAAGCATTTAATTCCAAAACAAAGAAAAAACCACGGTTTAAAATCAACGGACCTTTCTCTACCTTCAAAATCAGTTGAGAAGATTATTCAGTCTTACACAAGAGAAGCTGGAGTGAGATCTCTTGACAGAACAATAGGTTCTGTAATGAGGAATGTTGCGAAGAAAGTTGCCATGGAGATGGAATATGAAAAGAAGATATCTCCAGAAATGATAGAAGATATTCTAGGTCCGACAAAGGTAGATATGGACAAATACACAAAAGTAGATGTCCCTGGGGTAGCGGTAGGATTAGCTTGGACGAGTGTCGGTGGTGATATCTTATTCATTGAAGCAAGTAAGAGTAAAGGGAAGGGGAAACTAAACCTTACTGGAAACCTTGGAGATGTGATGAAAGAATCAGCAACTACAGCGTTAAGTTTTATCAAAGCGCATAGTGAGGAATTAGGAATTCCAATCGATACTTTTGAAAAAACTGATATTCATATTCATGTTCCAGAAGGAGCTGTTCCTAAGGATGGTCCTTCTGCGGGTATCACAATGATGACAGCAATCACATCTGCACTGACAGGTAAGAAAGTGAAAGCACATCTAGCAATGACAGGAGAGATAACACTCAGGGGGAAAGTACTACCCGTAGGTGGCATCAAAGAAAAAATTCTAGCTGCTAAACGTGCAGGTCTTACCAAAATTATTCTTTGTAAAGAGAATGAGAAACACGTAAAAGAAATTGGAGATCAATATCTTAAAGGTGTGAAATTCGTTTTTGTAGAAAGAATGATGGATGTAATTAAGGAAGCAATCACTAAATAGGAATAAAATGGCGTCAGTATTTGGGCATGCAGCATTGGCAGGAGCTATTGGCGTAGCTTTGCCTAAAGTACTGAGGCGAAAAGGAGTAATAGCATTAGGCATTTTGTGCTCTATGATGCCGGATCTTGATGTGATTTCATTCACATTAGGTATTCCATATAGTAGTTTTTGGGGACATAGAGGCATGACACATTCTATTGTTTTCGGAGCGGGTTTTGGTCTGCTAATAATGCTATTTTTTCATTTTAGAGCCAAAGTAAAGGATAAATTAATCCTGGCTTTATACTATATGATATGTACGATAAGTCATGGTATATTAGATGGTATGACTACAGGTGGGAGAGGGATAGCTTATTTGTCTCCATTTGATGATGGGCGATATTTTTTGCCATATAGAATGATAAAAGTTTCTCCGATTGGCATATCTAACTTTTTTAGCGAATGGGGTATGGCAGTTATTGTGAGTGAATTTATATGGATAGGAATTCCTTCTCTGATATTCGTTGCTATAGTTATTGCTGTCAGAAAATTGAAATAATATGAATCGATCTGCGGGGCAATATCAAAGTGATAAATTTGAAAAGGTGGCTGTTGTGAAAAATGATGATTCATTTAAAGAGTTTATCAATAGTCAGCTAAGAAATAGATCGTTGTCAATGAATTTGTTTCTTTGTTTACTTTCTGTTCTGCCTTTCATTATTGGTTCAATTTTCTATTTTTCCTTTTCTAAGTATTCTTCGCTTGAAAGCTTTTTTATTCAGGCTGGGCTTGGATTTTCTTTTGGATTGTTGCTGATCCCAATTCATGAATTATTGCACGGTTTATACTTGAGAATATTGGGAAGTGAAACCACTAAATACGAATTTGATTTTCGTAGATTTCGATATGGTTGTTATTCAGACCAGTTTGTTTTATCGAGAAGGGAGTACTATAATTTTTTGCTTGCGCCATTCATGCTAATTACATTTTTACAAATAATTCTAGCTATCGGATTTGCTCCAGTTTCTGTGTTTTTTTTATCCATGATGCTCATGCATAGTTCCATCTGTACTGGTGATTTTGCACTGTTGAATTTCGCTTCTTTTTTAAGAGGAAACGAAGTATTTGTATATTATGATAGACAATCAAGACAAACGGTATTTCTTGCAAAAAATACCTGAATAGTGGATTTTTGAAATTGACACTACAAAAAAAGGAAAACACTTAATTGTTGAGTACTTTTGCGGCATGAATTCAATAAATTGTAATGGTAAGCTGATTGATCTTTCGGTCCCAATAGTTATGGGGATTTTGAATGTTACGCCGGACTCATTTTATGATGGAGGAAAGAATAATAGTATCGAAGCTTCTTTTGCTAAAGCAGAAGAGATGATACGCGATGGAGCGGCGATTATAGATATTGGCGGTATGTCATCCAGACCAGGGGCTAAAATAATTTCGCAGGAAGAAGAGATGGGGAGGGTTTTACCCATTATTGAACTGATCAAAGCTAAGTATCCCGACCAAGTAATATCTATAGATACAGTACATGGAGCGGTAGCAAAGTCAGCTATCGACGCTGGTGCAAGCATAATTAATGATATATCTGCGGGAAGTATTGACCCAACTATAATCGAAGTAGCTATTGAGAAGAGAGTACCTTATATACTTATGCATATGCAAGGAAAACCAGTAGATATGCAAGAGTGTCCGTCTTATGAAAATGTTGTGATGGATATTCTTACATTTCTTAAGCATAAAGTACATAATTTAAGAAAAGCTGGATTGGTGGATATTATTATTGATCTAGGTTTCGGTTTTGGTAAGACGGTGGAACAAAATTATGAGCTACTTAAGAGTTTGTCTATTTATAGAATACTGGATTGTCCTATGTTAGCTGGTCTGAGCAGGAAGTCCATGATATATAATGCGCTGGATATTACGGCGGAAGAATCACTCAATGGGACAACGGCGTTGCACATGGTTGCACTGCAAAATGGTGCTAAAATATTAAGAGCTCATGATGTGAAAGAAGCCATGCAAGTGATAAAACTATATAAGTTGATTGGTTAACACATTATGAATTTTTATAATATGTTTACATATTGATTAATAGTCGATTAGCTTTGTGTAAATTGCGCGTTGAAACAAAAAACTTTCTGGTTTACATTAAGGTCTTGTTAAACGCTGAAATTATTGACAATTAAGAGCCACTTGGTGGTTATATTATTAGGATGGCAGAAAATGAAAATGTAGAAAATGTAAAGAAATCTTCTCCGTGGAGGAAGAGGTTGTTCTACATACTTCTATTTATAATCTTATTGCCTGTTTTATTATTCTTTTTGATTCAGTGGGCTCCTGTACAGAACAAGTTAGTAGATTTCATGACTGATCGAATTAACAGTTCGATAGAGGGGGAAGTTACGATTGATAAAATAGATGTCAATATAACGGAAGGGTTGCAATTGGTTGGATTTAGTCTAATTGGAACTAAGGCAGATACTATTCTTGCCGCTCAATCACTAGATATTAGTCTTACACAGAGTTTATATAGCCTATTTGATAAGTCTGTCGCGATAGATGCTATTGATTTAAATTCCCCACAGATAAAGATTACAACATATGAAGGCGAAAGTAAAAGTAACCTTGCAAAAATAATATCATCGTTAAGTACTCCTTCAAATGGAAATAAAGAAGGCAAGCCTTTTAATATTGATGTGAAGAAAGTAAACCTGACGAATGTGGGAATACTTATTCAAAATGAAAACACCAAACAAATACAAGAGATTGATGTGAAAAGTGGATCCATTGTTATCAATTCTTTTTTAGAGGATGGAGGATTTGATGTAGAAGAATTGATACTCGACCAACCCGTAATTAGAATCGTCAAGGATGGTAAAGGGACTTCGGTAGAGAATGACAGTAAACAGTTGGTTGAGGTAGTTGATACAATTGCAAGTAAAGAAAAGGCAATGACTATCTTATTGAAGCGGGTCATGATTACGAAAGGTATTTTCTCACTTCAGGACAAGACTAAATCTCCGCTCAATTATTCTGATGTATTGGATTATGGTCATTTCGAAATATCTGACATCGATTTAGAAGTTACAGACCTAACTATAAAAGGAGTCGATGATATAGCTTTTGATTTGGATAGATTTGATTTTATTGATGATAAAGGATTTGAAGTTAAATCACTTACTAGTAAGAATACAGTTATTGGTTCAGATAATATAAGTTTCCCTAATTTTTCATTTGTTACCGACAGAACGAATCTTAGCAGGTCGATTAAACTGAATTTTGATTCTTTTGACGACTTCGATAATTTCGAAGAGGATATAGATATCTATGCTGACTTTAGGTCAAGTAAAGTACATTTTGGAGATATTATGCATTTTGTTGAGAAGCTAAACCGGAGTCCATTTTTCATTCAAAATAAGGATAAAACAGTTAGTCTGTCTGGAAAAGTTAGCGGGGCGATAGATAATCTCAATGGTAAGAATATGGATATTCGAGTTGGAGATGAACTGGTATTGGACGCGAGTTTCTCAACTAGAAAATTAACAATCAAGAATCGTGAATTCTTAGACATACGGATGAAAAATCTAAAAACTAACATTTACTTTTTGAAATCCTTTATTCCTGGATTTACACCACCAGAAAATTTTGACAAGTTAGGAGATATTACATTTAGTGGAAGTTACTACGGATACCTAAAGGATTTTGTAATCTTCGGAGGGTTGAAGTCGGACA
This sequence comes from uncultured Saprospiraceae bacterium, assembly GCA_938003955.1. Taxonomy (GTDB): domain Bacteria; phylum Bacteroidota; class Bacteroidia; order Chitinophagales; family Saprospiraceae; genus CAJXUU01. Next base: position 18,780 of record CALKXE010000249.1, read on the forward strand.
TGGGAGATGCTTTCTTGGATATGCGATTAGATATTAAAGACGGTAGTAGTCTAGCCCAATATAGTGGTGAATTAAGTGTGGAACAGTTTAAGCTCGGGGAATGGACTGACAACGTTGATTTCGGGTTGGTAGATTTTTCAGCGGCTATAGATGATGGAAAAGGTCTAACATTGAATTCTGTGTATTCAGATTTATATGCAACAGTAGAGTCATTGACATTTAAGGGATATGAATATCGAGACTTTGTAATGGATGCACAAGTCGATAAAAGTAAGTTTAATGGAGAGTTTAGTATCTCTGACGAAAATATTGATTTTGTATTTGATGGAAGTATTGAATTGAAGGATAGTATACCACACTTGGATTTTAAAGCGAATATTGAACAGATTGATTTTTATAAACTGAATCTTGTTTCAAAGCCATTTGCTATACTTGGGAATGTGGATATAAATGGATATGGTAAGAATATAAATGATGTCGTAGGTACAATGATAGCGAGCGACATAAGAGTCGCAACAAACGACACGATTTATGCTATGGATACTGTATCTGTTACGGCATATGCTGCGGGGTTTAAGAATAGAGAAATTAAGCTCTTTTCTGATATTGCTAGTGTCGAGTTAGAAGGGGAATATGATTTGTTATCATTGGTGCCAGTAACAAAGCGTTTATTGAAGAAGAATTATCCGCATTTTACTCAAAATTGGTCAGAAGATAACCGATTCAAATCTATAGAGCAAGATTTGAGATTTGACATAAGTATATATGATAGTAGAAATTACTTTGATCTTGCAGGAGTAAAAGAATTAAGAACAAAAGATTTTAAAGCAAAAGGAACGTTGGATACTCGTAAAGGAGACCTTTCATTCGCTTCATCTATTCCGTTTTTAGGATTTCAGAATAACAGCTTTTGGGACACCCAATTGCTTATAAGCAGTGATGATAATAGTGGAGATATACTCATCAATATAGATTCTACTGTGGTTGGACTTAATTCATTTAATCCTATTGATATTCAAAGTCGAATGACAGGAGATACGGTAGATTTCTTAGTAAGTACAAAAGAGTTAGTTGACTCTCTACAAAGTTTGGACATACAGGGAAGAATGGTGCCACACACCAAAGGATATAAACTTAATATTACAGATAATAAGATAGAAGCACTGGGTGGGATATGGTCTTTTGAAGAAAATAATGAGATAGTTATCGGTTCGAAATATCATAAAATCGAAAACTTACGGATGTCCGATGGAAAGAGATCAATAACCATTGACGATGTTGCCAATGAAGGCTTGGCAGTTTATCTTGCTGATTTTAATTTCTTAACAATAAATGGAATCATAGATTACGATAAAATGGATTTCGCTGGTGAAGGAGATCTAAGCTTATTTGTAGATAATGTATATGAAAATCAGAATGTAGAAGCGAACATGTATATCGAAGACTTTACGATAAATAATGATAGCTACGGAACACTGGAAATTGATGTTAGTAAAGATGCTGATAAGCCAGTAAATATGTTGGTATCACTAGGGAATTCTGATCATGAGTTATTGGTTAATGGGTCACTAGATTTGGAAAATAATAATGAACTTACAGCAACAGTAGAAACGAAAGCTTTTCCGCTATTTATCTTCGAATATTTGTTAGGTGATGGTATTAAAAATACATACGGAGGATTTGACTTGAATGCAAAGATAAATGGCCCTATTTCTGACCTTAAGATTGACGGAAAAGGAAATTTAAACGGTGGTGTTACTATTATTTATACTGGAGTAGACTATAAATTTGAGAACCAAGAAGTAAGATTAACGGAGAAGGTGATTGACCTTGATGGTGCTGAAATATTAGATCCGGAAGGAGGGATAGGTTATATCTCTGGAGGAATGAATCATAGTACATTCAAAGATTTTAATCTAGATGCGACTATTACTGGAAAAGATGTAGTTGCTCTGAATACGACTAAGTTTGATAATCCTCTATACTATGGATATGGAAAAGGGGACATGTCTGTAAAGTTTACGGGCCCATTTCACCTTGTAAATATGAGAATCAATGCTGATGCAAAAGAAGGCTCAATATTAAATATCCCAATCTCAGAAGGGGAAACAACCACGGACAAGAATTTTATCAAATTTGTCAAACGAGAGAATCTATTTGCCAAAAAATCTAAAGATGAGAAAGTGTTTCGTTTTGAAGGTTTAGATATTGCGATTGATATGACAATGACACCTGAGGCAAGGGTGAATATCATATTTGATGAAAGCCGAGGGGATGTAATCCAAGGATATGGTCGGGGTAATATGAAGATGAATATTACTAGATACGGAGATTTTGATATGTATGGTACATATGAAATAGAACGTGGGGAATATCTTTTTACAGCACTGGGAGCGGTCGCAAAACCATTTAAAGTAAGAAGAGGGGGACAAATAAGATGGACAGGAGATCCTATTAATGCTACGCTTAATATAGTTGCAGATTATGAAGTTCGTACCGCTATGGATGTATTTCTATCCGAATTCGTTCTAAATAATCCTAAATTAGAAGCTGCATCAAGAAGTAAAACTCAGGTAGAATTAATATTGAATCTTGGAGGAACTCTTTACAAGCCAAATGTAAATTTTGATCTTGATTTTCCTGATTTACAAGGAGAGCTGCGGACAGTTGTTCAGAGTAAGATGAGAACGCTAAATGCTATACAAGCGGAATTAAATAGTCAGGTGCTCGGACTTGTCGTTTTCAATTCTTTCCTGCCTAGTAATAGTAGTCAGATTGCACTTGGAGGTGCGGATATAGGTTCTGCGGGGATTGGTACTTTAAGTGAATTTATATCTAGTCAAGCTTCACTTCTTTTTACTGGATTATTAAATGAAGTATTTGCTGATAATGGATTGATTTCTGGATTTGATTTTGATATCGGATTACGGAAAAATTCATTTAATGGTGTTCAAAATAATAACAATGCATTAGCGCCTGATGAGATAGAAGTCAATCTTAAAAATAGATTCAAATTTTTAGACGAAAGACTTTCATTAGATCTTGGTGGTAACTATGTGTGGGATAATGTTCTTAATGGAAATGCTGTTGGGAATTATTTCATCGGTAATTTTGTCCTTGAATATTTCCTGACAGATGATAGGAAACTAAAACTAAGAATGTACGGTCGTTATGACTTCGATGAGATCGAAGCGGTAAGAAGACAGAAGTATGGTCTAGGTGTAGGTTATAGAACTGAATTCGGAACGCTATCTAATTTTAAAGAAACGATGGCCGAACAATTTAGAGTAGGGCATGTAGATGACCAAGATTAAATACCTTAACTACCTATCAAATCATCCAGTCTAGTGCTTCTATCAATCAAAATATGATCTAGAATAACCATAGCTGCCATTGATTCTACAATTGGTACAGCTCTTGGTACGACACATGGATCATGTCTTCCTTTACCAGTTACGGTTGTCGCATTTCCTTCTTTGTCAACAGACTCTTGAGACTGAATAATAGTTGCGACTGGTTTGAAAGCCACATTAAATGTGATGTCCATTCCATTACTTATTCCACCCTGGATTCCTCCCGAGTAGTTCGTTTTGGTCGTTACCTTACCATCTATGTTTTCAAACGCATCATTGTGTTCTGATCCTTTCATTGTGATTGCTCCAAAACCTGACCCTAGTTCGAAACCTTTCACTGCATTGATGCTGAGCATAGCTTTGCCTAATTCTGCGTGTAATTTGTCAAATACTGGAGCTCCAACACCAACAGGCATCCCAGAGATGTTACAATGGATTGCTCCGCCGATTGTATCTCCTTTTTTCTTTATGTCGGTGATCAGGTCGATCATCTTCGTTGCTGTTTCATCGTGCGGACAGCGGATTATATTATCATCTATCTTATTGTAGTCCACTTTTATTGTCGAGGCTAGTTTTATATCACCAACCTGATTCACATAAGCATTGATCTCTATTCCCATTTTAGTTAGGATCTGCATGGCTATAGCTCCTGCGATGACCCTTGCTGCCGTCTCTCTTGCACTCGATCTTCCACCACCTCTATAATCACGGATACCGTACTTTTTACTGTAAGTATAATCAGCATGACTTGGACGATACTTGTCCATGATATGACTATAATCCTTTGATCGTTGATCTTGGTTCCTGATAAATATGGCTAATGGTGTTCCTGTTGTCTTTCCTTCGAATACTCCGGAAAGTACTTCAAATTCTTCGTTCTCATGTCTCTGAGTTACGATTTTAGATTGACCAGGTTTTCTTCTTTGGAGTTCAGCGAAGATGTGACTTTCATCCAATTCTAGTCCAGAAGGGCAGCCATCTATTACTACTCCGATCCCCTTGCCGTGAGATTCTCCGAATGTTGTAATCCTGTAGAGTGTGCCAAATGTGTTGCCAGCCATAAGTAGTAATGTTTGTAATTCTATGGGTAAAGGTATAGAAGATATTGTAATTAATAGAATTGACTCTACTCGAAAGTTGTGACGATTCGACCTACTTCGTCACTGGCAGAAATGTTATTTGTAAAAAGTTTGTTGCTAAGCGCCTCATACCCGAGTGCTATTGTGTCTTTTCTCAGTAAGGTTTCATTGATAGCTTCTATTATTTGGCTAGATTCTGCCTTCTCCTGAATCAGTTCTGTAACTAACCCTTGATCTAATATTAAATTGACTAGACAGATATACTTAAGATCTACCAGGCGTTTTCCAATTGCATAGTTGAGCGATGAAGTTTTGTAACAAACGATCTGAGGAACTTTGAAAAGTGCAGCCTCAAGAGTTGCTGTGCCACTAGTCACTATAGCAAGATTAGCTATTGATAATATATTGTAAGTATCATTTTCTATGATTGTGATATCTTCATGATTAACACCAATGATCTCTGTATAAAATGAACGATCAACGTTTGGTGCGGCTGCTAAAACAATATGATATTCTTCTTTGAATTTTAATGCAGCTGAAATGTACTCTGGTAATACTTTGAGAATTTCTTGATTTCTACTACCAGGTAAAACAGCTAATATTTTTTTATCCTCTAGTTTATAATTTGCCTTGAACTTTGGGTTGGGTTTGAAATCTTGAACAACAGGAAGCAACGGGTGCCCTACATAATGCGCATCAACACCATGATCAGCATAAAAATCCTTTTCGAAAGGAAGAATACAGATCATGTCATCGATGTACTTTTTTACTTTTTTTACTCTTCCTTTTTTCCATGCCCATAGTTGAGGGGATATATAGAAGACATTGTTGTAACCTTCTTTTTTTGACCATTCAGCCATCCGAAGATTAAATCCTGGATAATCTATATAGATAATTTTATCTGGTTGGAATTCGCGAATAGATGCCTTTGCTTTTTTAAAAAAACCTTTGATTTTACGGATGTTCTTTATCACTTCCGTGAATCCCATGATAGATGTCTCTCGAATATGAGTAACCATCCCATCAGAGACAGCGGCCATATGATCACCACCCCAATATCTGAATTCTGCTTCTGGTTCACGAGCTAAGATTGACTTCATCATATTGGAGCCATGAAGATCGCCCGACGGTTCGCCAGCTATGATATAATATTTCATCCTTAGAAGAAGATTCTACCAAATTGCCAAATCCAAAAACCTACGTACAGTAGAGTAGGGAATACGATTCCACGCATGGTATTATCCCATTTTTGTTTTCGGCTAATATTGAGGGGTATAAGATTACAACAGATTCCTAATAGTGCCAATGTTCGCATTCTTCGAGATACCCCACCGCCAGTTACATATTCCATGAGCCCAGCTTGTGCAAGAAGACCAAAGATGAACTCAACGACGATATATCCTAATACGGGTACGATGGCACCAA
>CALKXE010000250.1 GCA_938003955.1 uncultured Saprospiraceae bacterium
GATGACTATGGTCAAATAATCGATCCATTTGATGGATTGCTACACATAGAGCAAAAGCGGATCATCACACCACTAGAGCCAGGAAAGACATTCTCAGACGACCCATTGAGGATGATGCGGGCGATAAGATTTGCAACACAATTGGAGTTTGAGATTGATCCTGAGACCATAGAAGGTATCAAGTTATTCAAAAATAGAATCAACATCATATCCAAAGAGCGGATCATCACAGAGCTCAATAAAATAATACTATCTCACAGACCATCTATTGGTTTTAAGTTGCTACTAGATTCAGGCTTACTTGAGATTATATTCCCTGAGATGGCGGCACTATTAGGTGTAGAGATCATCAATGGTAAAGGACATAAAGACAACTTCTATCATACCTTAGAAGTACTAGAAAATATTTGTAAGAATACAGACAATCTATGGCTTAGATGGGCAGCGATCATGCATGATATCGCTAAACCACCTACCAAGAGATTTGACCCGAGTCATGGGTGGACTTTTCATGGGCATGAGGCCTTAGGTGCTGCTATGGTCCCTAGGATATTCAAGCGTATGAGATTGCCATTGGATGAGAAAATGAAGTATGTACAGAAGTTGGTTCGTCTACACTTGAGACCGATCAGTCTCACCAAAGATAATATCACGGACAGTGCGGTACGTAGATTATTGTTTGAGTCAGGGGAGGAGATCGATGATCTTATGACTCTTTGCAGAGCGGATATAACATCTAAAAATCCCAATAAAGTAAAAAAATACCTCTCCAACTACGAGGTCGTGATGGAGCGGATAAAGATAGTAGAAGAGAAAGACGAACTCAGAAACTGGCAGCCACCGATCACAGGAGAGGTCATCATGTCTACATTCGGCATCAGCCCATCTAGGCAAGTAGGGGATATTAAGACTGCCATAAGAGAGGCAATACTTGATGGAGATATAGCCAATGATTATGCTGAGGCACATGCCTTTATGTTATCCAAAGCAAGTGAGTTTGGTCTAGAGGTAGCAGATAAGGGCTAGGGTATTGGCTTTCGCCGAATGTTGATAGATATACAGGAGAGTTAAAAAGATAATAGGATGAAAACTAGAAATTGAATGGGAGAAAATAAATATACATTGAAGACAGTAATACAAGATTATGGAACCTTTAAATTGTCTGCAAATTCAATATCTGAAAATTCCAAATTCCATTTTGATATATCGGAACTAAATCATTCAGATATAGACAAAATATTGAAAGAAAACAATATTGAAAAAAGAGATTTGGCTTATATCGATGCACTTTCAGGTGGCATAGCTGTACTTGAAAACGATATTGCAGTAATAGAGCCAACATGTTGTAACAACCTTCAGAGTATAGATGAGTGGGAAGCAATTCTTAAATCAAACAAGAATAGGTGGTGTCAATTATGGATTGGACATCCTTGGATTTACTACAAAGTTGTTAATGATGTCGTGTATTTTTCAGATTATTCAGATACGGTTGATTATAAACAGAGAAAGGATATTGGGATTAAAAAGATAAGAGAAATACCAATAACTGTATTAACGAATCAATTAAAAAAAATGAGAATTGAATTGAATGAATTCAATGTTAAATTGCGATTGAGGTTAGTATCAATTGGAATAAAAGACGATAATAAATTTGCTAATGAATTAATGGGAATAGAAGAGCAAAATCAGTAGGTCGGGTGCTGCCAGTCCGTTAGGAACCAATTATTGATCGAAGCATTTTTTTTAGTTTAATTAAGAATATTGAATTGAAGACCAAACTTGTCATATTAGACTTAGACGAAACATTGATTTACGGTACATCTGATAAGTTAGATAGAGATGAAGACTTTAAAGTCTTTGATTACTACGTATACAAAAGACCTTTTTTAGACCAATTTTTAAATGAATTAAATAACTTTTTTAAAATAGCCATATGGTCATCAGCAGGAGATGAATACGTGCAAAGTGTTACTGAACAAATAAGACCTAAGGATGTAAATTTTGAATTTATTTGGTCACGTGATAAAGCAGTTTATCAAAAGAATATGAACGAAGCAGGGGACTATGAAAGTCATTATCATTATGTCAAGCCACTAAAGAAAGTAAAGAAACTTGGTTATGATTTAAGTCAAGTTTTAATAATAGATGATTCACCACATAAGTCGAAACTCAATTTCGGAAATGCTATATACCCTAAATCATTTGAAGGTGAGTTACACGACGATGAACTTGAGCAGTTAATCAAGTATCTGCATATCATCAAAGACAAAGATGATTTTAGAAAAATTGAGAAAAGAAATTGGAGGACAAGAATGGAGAATTATCGCTAAAAATAAAGGTAGATCACATTCCTCTGCCCTTATCCGAGAGTTGATGATATATCATTATCCGATTTCACCCCCACAATAACACATAAACCACCAATATGCCGTAAATTTGAATTATGGCATTAAATATACCTACTCAAGGCAATCTGGAGCGAATAGTCATTATTGGCGCTGGTTTCGGTGGATTTACATTAGCAAGGAAATTGAAAAAATGTAACTATCAAATCGTATTGATAGATCAACATAACTACCATCAGTTTCAGCCGCTGTTCTATCAAGTAGCAATGAGTGGTTTAGAGCCAAGTTCTATTTCTTTTCCTTTGCGTAAAGCATTTCAAGGTTGTGATAATGTGTATATCAGGATTACAGAATTAGAAAGTGTCGACTTAAAAAGTAGGTGTATTGATACGGGATTAGGCAAACTAGAATATGACCACTTAGTCATTGCATCCGGTGCTAAGACCAATTTTTATGGCAATAAGGAGTTAGAAGAAAACACATATCCGCTGAAGACAGTGGGGGAGGCATTGTCATTGAGAAATAAGATATTGGATGATCTAGAGACTGCACTGGTCACCGAAGACTATGATGAGCGACAAGGGTTG
>CALKXE010000251.1 GCA_938003955.1 uncultured Saprospiraceae bacterium
TCCTTTTTTAAACATTAGAAACAACAATACCACTACAAGTATTATCGAGCTTAAAAAGACAGCGTCTCTCAATAGAAATAAAATGTCTCTTGTACTAGAGATCATTACATGCAGAAGGACAAGGTGCAGTTACATCATATATATGGTTTTCTGGACCTACCTTAATATTCCCATTACCATCGGTACCTACCAAAATAGAATGTGGGACCATATTGTCATCCATTCCTATATAATTTCTGACACCAAAATGTTTTTCTGTTACAAATTGGCTCAAGTCTGTTTTTGGTATTGACCAATACTTGATTGTGGAAGTATCCATATAGTTTTTACTATTCTGCTCCCAAGTTGCTATCCACTTATTAAACTGTGCTAGCGAGATCGTATCTCTAGGTATTACCCGAGCATTATTAACCGTAGCCTCTCCTATATCCGTTTTTGATTTGGTAGGACTATTACAGGCAAAAACTGTTGCCAAAATTAAAAAAGCTAGAATAGTAGATAAACCCTGATTTTTCATATTGTAATTTTAATGACAAATAATTAGCATAAACCCTTAAGCTACGCTGACAGATAGTATAAAGCACTATCAATGAATACTGGCGTCATTCATTGAACTGGGCAATTATTTAAATAAATAAGAAAACTAATATAATCTAAGAAGGGTGGCTTATAAGGATTGCCAGCTCCCAATATAAATATATTATTAATAAAAAGTGTTAAGTCCCTTGATAAAGAACCTTTTAGCCAATTAACTGACTAAAAAGTCAACATTTATAGCCGTCTTGATTATTGCTCTATCGAATAGCTTGATTTATACTTTAACCTTGCAAAAATGTACAATGGGATGGTAAATAACTAGAGTATAAATACGCATTTGTAGTAAAACCCAGATTCCTACAAGATTGACCCATATATCGTATGCCTCAATGATAAGCTATGGATTTATCATTTTTAAAGTAAGGGCAAATAGCGTATTTATACGCTAGAATAATTTACTCCAATGCTACATATTTGGAGTACTATTTATCACCAACATGTTTATTATAGCCATTATTGGATAGAGTAACGGCTTTACTTCTACCTCGACATATAAATAACAGGGAATTCGTAAATAGAAGATGGTCAACTAGCTAATTAAGGATTATCAGATTATAGTTTAAAACCTAGATCAGAAAAAAAATGGAACATATCGAGGTTCCCGTGGCTTCATTTCATAGAATGAATGATCTGAAGCCATTGGGAATTTTTAAAATAGTATTTAATTATTAAAAACATGGGACAACAACTCAACACAACATAAAACAATATTTACATCAAAACTCTACGTATTACAATATTGTTATTACGCCAATTTTAAAATTAAAAAAGGCGGAAAACTACGGAAGACGATGCCCTAGCAATGTAATACAAACTTGAAGGTTATAAACGAATAGTCTGATCCTCAAGTGTAAGTAGAGTATGACTAATCTAACTGTAAGATTGCTCAATTGAAAACCGAATACAATTTTCTAAATAAAGGGTATTGTGAAAATTTAAGCCTCAACTCCTTCGAGGCTTTTTGACTAGAAAGTTTTTGATATATCGGTATTCTTGAGCGATTTTATGGTTATTTTGGTTTCGTGACCATATTTAAAATTGACAATACTATTGTCGAGTAACTAGATCCAAAGCCATTTAATATTAGAGCTCATACCCAGCAAAAGATCACCGTTAAATATCCGATTTCAACTCTTAATTTTAACTGGGCTTATCGTGAAGCATTCACTAAACATAATTTTCAATCAAGGCAGGAACCATATTACATGCGTATCGCGCCTACAAGCCCTCACGAATAATAATTCACAAAGGACGATCTTCTGATCAATAGTTTAAGGGAGAACCTTCAGTACAAAAACTCCAACAGAGCATTTTCAATCTTCAATTTTCCATTTTCAATTAGTTGTCCTTAAGTCCTACTTAAAAATGGCAACTCAATAAGAAATAAGGAAAGCTGGTTCTTGTTTGGTAAATTCATTTAACTCTTTGTTGATCTTACCCTCAAACCCGTAAAACAATTCATTATTTGATTTATAGGTCTTCTGCATCGTTTTCTTTTTCCAAAATGTTTTATCGAGCATATTCGTATATTTATAATCGTAATTCCCCTTACCTATAATGTCTTTAAAGGTACGAGCATATGCTAGGTTATCATTGGATATATACCTTGGAGAAAAGTCTGAACCGCAATAGAAATACAGAGACAAGATCCCTTTGTCCTTAACACCTATGAAAGCTAAGGAACTCCCGACTTGAAAATCAGGATCACCTCTGCCAAGACTAGCCATTTCATTATTTGAAAATATTATGACTACCACTTCGTGATCAGGTGAGTAAAATAAATTTCTAATTTTCAGTGACTCGCAAATATGTGATATCCCTTGGTTGATCTTTTCAGTGTTCTCATCACTCATAAAATATTCTTGAGAATATTTTAAGTAGGAGTTGACAATTACTCTATGCGTACTATCCATCGTCTCATGTGGGACACAAAGTTTTGATTTTAAATAATCCAAAACCATAAGACTATCATTTTTCACAATCGTAGCATTCGGTCTAAAAACTGTCCCTTTATCAATAATTGTCGGAATCTTATCATACAATGTCTCAAGATTCTCTACTATCTTTTTTATTCTCAATTCCTCTTCTTCAGGAGTTGCCTGTCTTGTGTTTTCAACACAAATTATATAGGTTGCTACGTATATCGATACCGAGCACAGAATCATTGACAATAGCTGTATTAGATAATTATACTTTATCTTTGAAACAGAAAAAGCTATCGATACACTTGCAAATACAAAATAAATTGCCGCCGAAACTGCCATGGATAGGAACATAAATCCTAGAACCCCGAGCTCATAACCACCGGGCACCCTTTCTACATTTATGCAGCACAACCAAAAGCCAATTACAATCGACCCAATTAAATTAATAAGTAAAAATACCTGTCTCATCATAGCACTCCTTTTTCTTATTTACAACTTCGGCGATATTCAAAATGACTTTTCCAGTTGTCATTTAGCAATTGTGCCACAACTTTTATGTTAATTTAATAGCCTTTCCGAGGTTGTAATTATTTTCTAAGTAGAAGCTCTAAATCTAGATCCGTCTCGTACCAAGAGCCTTCACATACCTAAAATGTTAATTCACAATCAAAAAACTTGATTAACCAAAGTTACATTGATGCCTAAGCGGCATTTTCAATCTTCAATTTTCCCTTTTCAATTAATTATCCTTAAGTCCAGGGCTTCTCTCTAAGAACTCATCATATAACAGCGTATGTCTACTTTCGATCGGCACATTCCATCCATTGATGAACAGGTATTTAGGTTGTGTCTTCGTCTCGAATGGATCACCGTCGGTGATAAAAATATTAGCAACTTTTCCTTTTTCTATACTTCCTAATTGATCGCCTAGACCGAAAATCTCAGCAGGATTAATCGTTACTGCTTTCAATGCCTCTTCTACACCGAGTCCGTACGCTGCTGCAAATCCTGCATTGAAGGGTAAGTTTCTTACATTCTCATTTTCGTTGGTCATGATCGCAATCTTCACACCTGCTTTTGCTAGCAATGCTGGGTTTTTATATGGTCTATCGTACTTGTCATGCTTTCTAGATGTTGTTCTTAATACTGGACC
>CALKXE010000252.1 GCA_938003955.1 uncultured Saprospiraceae bacterium
ATGCTTAATACTATTGTTTACATTTCATATCACAATAAAGTCGAACTAAAAAAGCGAGTAATTTTCATTACTCGCTTTCACTAACTCATACCACTTGAGTTTGATAATGCCGTATAAAATTTAGAAAATATTCGAGAAGAGTCAAGACAAAAAACGCAGATGTAGCATTAGCTACAGTGAGTATTTTTAACGATGAATATCATCGAATAAAGCTAAATATATGCGGCGATTATGAACTCAATTGGTATTATATCAACTATAAAAATCCTTCTATTCCTTTATAAATGTAGCCGCCTGCAATCCACCTTCAGTAGATATTGTCATGTGGTATAATCCATTTGCTAGGTTATGTATATCTAGTATTTCATTATTACTGTTCAGACTTTTGGCCAGAACTGTTCTTCCAATGGCATCAATAATAGTTACATTTTGTAATTCTGTATCATCCGAAGAAAGAGTTATTGTATTATGAGCGGGATTCGGGAAGACATTTACTTGCACATCAAAACCTTCAATATTCACAGAAGATATAATGATTGTATTGAGCCCTTCTACAGGCACGACGTTGTTGTTTTCGCCAACAACTTCTTGTGGAAAACCTGACTTCAATCCCAATAAATCTACCAACTCACCCGCTTTTGATGCTTTTGCTGAGATGGTAAAAGTAATCTCATCCAATTCTGCAATAGCATTTGGATTAGTATATAGCACTCTAATTTCATTGCCATTAATAATATTAAAATCTACTTGTGGTGAATTATGCTCCAATTCAATGAACTCTAATCCATCCCCTATCAAGGCAGCTAGTAGTCCCTTGAATTTCTCATCAGACTCATACTTCAATTCGAACATAAATTCTTGTCCAACTTCTACTTCCATGTCTGTTACTAAATAATTAGGACCAGCAGATCTTGTTTCTGATACTTCTTTTCCTTTTATACCAGGTACGGCAGTTTCATTTAAATCGCCGACTTTATAAGCTTCAAAACTAAAGTCTTCAGTTGCTAAATCAGCCTTATCAAATGTGAACTCTGTAAATGTATTATCAAAATCAAAAGGATTAAAATCCGAAGGAAACACATAACTGTTATTGAAAAAATAAGCTGTTGGAAGTTCTGAGCCATCAATAATTCCAAGAATAAGTTCTCTCATTGTTATTAAATCACCGATTCCATTGTAGCCAGATTGATCTACATCAAAAAGAACAGATTCTCTAGGATGATCATATTCATCAAGCAGAATGATTCGTTGACCAAGTACTAAATCCAAAGTACTAACACCATTCAAAGCATCAAAATGGGAATTAAAATTTAGTGTATTTTGCCCATCTACGAGGTCATTTTCATTTAATATCCATCCAATCCCGCCTGGATGTCTTGGAAGATTTATACCATTTAATTCTATTTCTGTCCCAAAGAATAAACCTGCGAGTCCTTTTGTATAAGAAATTAATCTTTCTCCTGGCTCCAATATAGTCCCACAAGCTTCTAGTGGATCTCTCACCTCTATTGTTCTAGGAATTGTATAGCCTGTAGATAAATTTCTGACCCATACCTTTTGCTGACCAATATTATCACAATTTACAGTGATACTTGAAGAATATCCGATCGGCTCTGCATCATTTAATCCTGTTAGTGCTAAACCTACTTGGTCACATTCTATATCACCTATGAAAAAATTATCCACAGTAATCTCCGCTTCAGCAGTTAAGTCTAGTTCGTAAAATGGTCTATACTGTGCCTTTAATATACATTCTATATTCTCCCATACATAAATGTAAGACTGTACAAAAACCGTAGTTGACGCATCAGTATAAAAAATAGTGACTGGGTTTTTATATAAAACTGCATCGGCAGATGAAACACTATTTGTAAAAGTCAAAGATGGGCCATTACTTGCAAGACCATATGCAATAGAATAATTCCCATCACAACCAAGTGCATCTTCGCAAAGAGCTATATCCACTGCAAATATTTCAGTGTCTACATCTCCAATTATAGAGTATCCAGAAACCACTTTAGAACAGTCAGAATCCTCCTCACATATATCCGGATTACCTCCGGGACAACCACCATTAGGAGATGTTACCACTATAGTTCCAAAACAGTTCTCTATCAACTCCCCACTTTCTGTCAATTCTATTATAAAAGATGGTAAACCTCTATTCTCGCATGACAATGAAATCGAATCAGAAGAAGTACTAACAGTCCCTGTTGCAAATGGATATACATAGTAGGTTACAGTCCCTTGAGTAAGCATAAACTCAATATTAGGAACCAAGTCTATGATGGCTATATCCGCTTCGCCATTAGCGTTTAGACTGATCGAATAATCTTGATTGCAGTCTAATTGCGCAGATACATTGATCATCGTAAATGCAATGAATGCAAATGAAAGTAATAATTTTTTCATGGTTATAATTTTTAATTGTAGGATGTAAAGTCCTAGTTAATAATGCTGTTTTATATCTTTCGACTTATGCCAAAAGTTAAATTATATAATTTGTATTCTTGTTGTATCGGATTGTTGTGCGAAGATATTCCTTTAAGATACTTCATACCAACTCCAATGTTCACATTCCACTTTTGAGAAATATTCCGACCAGCTTCCAGGCCAAAACCATAAGATAAACCTCCTGATTTCACAAAATCATTTCGTAAATCAGAGGTCAAGTCATAAGCAGGCTGATTCCCATCTAAGCTTATGAAGCCATTATATCTTTGAGAAAATGAATACGCTGCATTTCCATTTAGACTTAGTCTATATGTTTTATTTTCAAGTACTCTGAACTTAACAATTGCTGGAATCGAGAAATATCTAATTGTGTTATTCCTAATTTCGTTTGTCTCTCTATTCGTATATTTTGTAACATTTCCAGACAAAGAATTTATCGAACCATCTTGCGTATGAATAATTGTAGTTATGCCCTCTTCCTCAGATTCTAATTGGTACGATGTACTGTACGTTGCTTGCTCATGAATTTGACCAATAGATATCCCAGAAGAGATACCAAAAGAAGGACTGATCTGGTAGTTTAACCCCATGGTAGCATCCCAACCACCAACTACATTTTCAGCCAAATTTCTTCTATTTTGCGTATCTGAAAATTCTGTATCAATAGTTGCAAGCTCTCTTGAAACACTAGAAACCCCAGCATTAAAGAATGTCGACCATCTCGCTAATTTCTTTGCTTTCTCACTATTCAAATCTACTTTGATAAATTCCTTCTTTTCAATACTCAATAAATCTCTATGAAAATCAAACAATCCGAAACCCAATGGAGAAAGGGGTGACAACATATCATTTCTTTTGGCAACTCCTTTACCAAAAGGTATTGATTCCAGGTCGTTATATGTCATATCGACATCATCGAAAACCACCTCTTCATCTTTCACGAAATCTTTATTAGAAAATGGCGCTAATAAGCTAATCTCTTTATTTTCAACCAATACTTTTATAGATTGGTTTGAATTGTTTTTAATCAATCGATCACCATTACTTATCAGACTTCTCTTTGCGTTTTTATTGTTTCTTAGACCCTTTTGCTTATTTGAATTCCTATTCTTGTTATATTGTTCAGAATTAGAATCTATCTTATTTTTGAGTGGTTCGTTTCCGCCTTTGTCTTTTTCACTTGTTGCCACTTCCGCAATCTGTGCCGTTGGTTCCTGAAGGATAACTTTCTCCTTTGGACTTTCTTTTAGATCTCCATTTTTCATAGAATCACCTACCAATATATATCCAGAAAAACTTACTAAAGTGAACAATAACAAACCTCCCCAGAACCAGATTACACCTCTTCTCTTTTTTTCTTCTTTTTGAGGAATTGCTCCCGAAAGATTTGCCCATAGCTCGTCCGTATCTACGGCTTCCCTGTGATTATTAATCTGACTAGTAATATATTTTTCCTTATTCTCCATATGTCTCTACTTTCTCTAGTTGAGCAAGAATATCTCTTAATTTCTTTTTTGCTCTGGTAAGGTGTGCTCTTGATGTGCTTTCTTCTATACCTAATATTTCTCCTATTTCTTTGTGCTTCAAGCCATCTATAGCTGCCATTTTGAATACTTCTCTACAACCATCTGGTAGTTGATTTACTATCCGAAGAAGATCATCGTATTGAAGTTGATCTAATGCTTCTGGCTGTTCAGATATATCTTCATAAAATGTACCATCATATATAGCCGTTCGAGCATGGAAAGTCTGTTTTTTTCTAAGCGCAACATTTATAACCACTCTAGTCATCCAGCCTTCCAGTTTTCCTTCATGCTTATATTTCGATATACCCTTGAATATGTTAATCCATGACTCTTGCAATATATCTTTCGCTTCTGATCTATCCTTGGAGTATCGAAGCGCTACACTGAACAAAAGTCCAGAATATCTTTCCAAAAGCTGCCTTTGCGCTTTTGGGTTTGCCTCTTTACATCCTCTAATCAAATTTATATTATCCATTCAAATCTACTCCTCAACATTCCCTATAAACGAAACTCTAAAATTCTCTCCATTTTTATATTTACCATCTACAAATCCAGCTATTGTCCTCGATGTTTTATCATAGATCATTATATCAACTTTGACTTCTTTTTCTATTTCAATTTCTGTAAAATCAAATAGCTGACCAGCGCTAGCAAAAACAAGTCCGTCATATAGACCTACTCCATCTCCTTTAAATGCTACGAAAAATAGATTACTATCTGATCCTTCTCCTACTATAAATGATTCAATAGGTTTAACTCTAACTCTACATTTATCAAAATTCAACAAAACAGAATCATCATTCTCTAATAACATAATAGGGTTGCATGCGACAAACTGCAATGTTTCCTCTGAAATACTTTCCGTTTCTATAATTCTAGAAGTAAGTAGAATTTCATCTAAATCATAAAATATTAACTCTAGATTTTCATTTGAAATATTCGAATAAACATCAACCAAACCGCTATCAATTCGCTTAATTATATATTGGTTACCTGAAACAATTGAAACAAATCCATTGTGCCTATTTAGATCGCAATCATAAATTTCGGCCGCCACTTGGTGTATTACTTGCTCATCAAGTTGAACTGTCTGTTCTCTATTTTCTTTTGAAAATCCTTCATCCAGAAGAACTTCTATCATTCCTTTATTTATTAAAACAGTGTTAACTGCATCGATAGGAAAGTACTTACTAATTTCACCTTTCGCATTAGTGAATAAATGCTCGTTCAACTTTCTGTCTTCTAACTTTGAAAATACTATTTCAGTACCACTAATTGGAGAAATCTCCTCAGATGCCCCATCCATTTGATTAAAATTCGCAGTTCCATAAATTGTCTCCACTTCAGAACCAACAGCCCACCAGCCAAATGACTCTAAAGTCAATACAATCTCTCCATTGGATTCTTGCAATTCCCCGTAAACAAATTCCCAAGTCAGCTTCGATTCATTATACTTGTACACACCTAAATTTTCTAAGCCTGTCACTTTATTACTGTTAAAAGATATCGAAACCGTTGCGTTTTGTTCAAGATCAATTGTAGATTCTATGAAAAATAAAGTCTGATCATCCAAAATTTTGACCCCATCTTCTGCCACAACAAATGGATCAAAATCAACTTGATCTATCATATCAAAAGACGAGTAAAATCTAACATCAGAAGACTGAGAAATAGCACCGCTTGCTATAGATAATATACTACCATCAGCTGCAGTCAAGTCGCCTCCCGTCACATTGACTTCTTGGATTCCAGGAGATTCAACCATCGTTATATTTGTCACTACATCTTCGAGTGAGCCGTGATGATAGACTCTTTTAAAAACAGGTAAATATCCTATCTTCTCAGCTTTCACAACACTCCCCTCTTTCCCAACTAATACTTTATTCTCCACAAAAAAAGAAGTTGAGTCCGTATTCAAATTATTTCCACTAACTGTTAAATCTACGTCCTCCAAAAAGTTATGATCTATATCAGTTGAATAACCAATAACATTGACTTCAAATATTTCTTGTGGCTCATTAGGAATTGGTGTGTCAATAATTTCAACAACATCTTTCCCGCAAGAGAAAAACATAATGACCGTTAATATGAAGATTAATCTCTTTAGCATTCTATTGTGCGTTTGATAGTATAATACGTGCTGCAGCAAAAACGCTTAATTAAACGTGAAAATAATATAAAATAATCTGATATTAATATATTTATATATGTAGTTGATTGGTGGTGAGCATGTTTGAGGAATCAGTGATTATATGTAAGTATTTTTGTTCACTTGGTCTTCTTGATGTTCATCTAGAACCTTAATAGTATGAAATGCCAAAACAAAGCCGGCATGTCTGACATCTCAAAGAATGTCTGACATTTAATATTTCGCCAAAACTCTAGATAATCATTCGTGCAACTTCATTAAACAGTTAAGTGTTAGAAACCTTTTAGATGTGCAGACACTGGTGCTTAGAGAAAGGACCGAATTGTGTTAACATTTTCCAATATCATTTACTATTTTCACAGCTTCAAAGTCGAACTAGATACATGGCATTCAAACTTACTTCAAATTACACACCGACAGGTGATCAACCGCAAGCGATTAAAAAGCTCGTGGAAGGAATAAACAATAATACTCCTGATCAAGTATTGTTAGGTGTGACTGGATCTGGTAAGACATTTACTATGGCCAATGTCATATCCCAAGTCAATAGGCCGACTCTAGTCTTGACACATAATAAAACACTTACCGCTCAACTATACACTGAGTTCACTGAATTCTTTCCGGACAATGCGGTAGAATTTTTTGTTTCTTACTACGATTACTATCAGCCTGAAGCGTACATGCACTCTTCTAATACTTACATCGAGAAAGATCTATCGATCAATGAAGAGATTGACAAGTTAAGACAGAGAGCAGTAAGCTCATTATTATCAGGCAGACGAGATGTAATTATAGTTTCGTCGGTATCTTGTATATATGGTATGGGAAATCCTGATGACTATACAAGTAGTATTACAAGAATAGCAAAAGGACAAACGATATCGAGAAATGGGTTTCTATATAAATTAGTAGATTCTCTTTACTCTAGGACTGAAACGGACTTCAAGAGAGGGACATTCCGAGTAAAAGGAGATACTGTGGATATTAATCTCAGTTATGCAGACTTTGGATTCCGTATTACCTTTTTTGGAGATGAGATTGAATCCATTGACACCATCGAAGTGAGTACAGGTAAACGGATAACGAGAATAGAAAATGCGGCAATATTTCCTGCAACACTATATGTTGCTCCAAAAGAAAGGCTCCAAGCTGTTATCAGAATGATCGAAGACGAACTGGTAACGCATGAAGACTTCTTCCAAAAAGAAGGCAGGTTTATAGAAGCACAGCGAATCAAAGAAAGAGTAAACTTTGATCTTGAGATGATCAGAGAGCTTGGTTACTGTAATGGAATTGAAAATTACTCTAGGTTTTTTGATGGTAGAAAGATGGGGACACGTCCGTTCTGTTTAATAGATTACTTCCCAGATGACTTCATCACTATGATTGATGAAAGTCACGTAACAGTACCGCAAGTAAGAGGAATGTGGGGAGGCGATAGAGCTCGTAAACTAAATCTTGTCAACTATGGATTTCGGCTTCCGTCTGCAATGGATAACCGACCACTCAACTTTGATGAATTCGACTCTATTACGCCGATGACACTTTATGTAAGTGCGACCCCTGGCGATTTTGAATTGGAAAGAACAGAAGGAGAAGTTGTAGAACAAATTGTAAGACCAACTGGTCTTCTTGATCCACCTATCGAAGTTCGACCATCGATCAATCAGATAGATGACTTGCTCGAAGAGATACATAAAAGAATCGATATAGAAGAAAGAGTACTCATCACCACGCTGACAAAACGGATGGCTGAAGAGTTGACAAAATATCTCCAAAAAGTAAATATAAAAGTAAGGTATATTCACTCTGAGGTGGACACAATGGAGCGTGTAGAGATCATCCAAGATCTTAGATTAGGCGTTTTTGATGTACTTGTTGGGGTAAACCTATTGAGAGAGGGACTTGACTTACCGGAAGTATCACTGGTGGCAATACTTGATGCTGACAAAGAAGGTTTCTTGAGAAATAATAGATCGCTCACGCAAACTGCGGGTAGAGCAGCCCGTAATAGTAATGGCCTAGTTATTTTTTATGCTGACAAAGTAACAGGAAGCATGCAAGAAACGATAGACGAAACCAATCGAAGAAGGGCGGTCCAAATGGCACACAATGAAGAACATGGGATCACTCCTACTACAGTATCAAAATCAAGAGAAGAGATCATTGCTCGAAAATCAATATTAGATATCAAAGGCAAAAAATCGAAAGCATATATCGAGCCTGAAGAAACAAGTATCGCAGCTGACCCATTAGTTGCTTACATGAATAGAGAACAACTTGAGAAATTATTAACCGCTACAGAGATGAAGATGAAGCGTGCCGCTAAAGAGTTAGACTTTATAAGTGCCGCTCAATATCGAGATGAAATGCTAAAACTTAAAAAGAAGGTTAAGTCGATGTAATTGTTGAAGAGGATGGATTTGTTAAATTTGTTAGATTTGTTGATTTGTTAGATTTGTTGATTTGTTTTATGGCTTGTACTAAAAAAATGGAATGTTTAGAAGTGCTAGTCTATATTAATCTTCTGGCTCATCTACCAAAACAGCATCTTCGAGGAAATACATTAACCTATTGATGTCATCTGCATTTAACTTTAATGTTCCTTTGAGGTAGACAGCATCCGCTTGATATTTTACAGGCTCGTTGGCCATTACTTCCATAACAGTTTCTGGACCAGCTCCTCCACAGAAAAAACACATATTATATGGAAATGCTGATAGAATAAATTCTTTGTGAGACTTATATCCTTCCACTGGGATGATATACCCTTTGATTGTCACTTCTTTTCCTTCGAGTGCCTTCACTTTATCACCAAATACAGGCTTATCTATTTTGAAACCCATCAACTCATCAAATTCCTTTTTGTAAGTTATCCGAGCTAGCGTCTTCCATGTATTTTCAACTTTAAGCACCTCTCGTTCTTCTTCCTGTGCTACTACATTAATTGTAGAGAATAAAACTGCTAAAAGTATATATAGTGTGTATTTCATATTTTCTTAATTCTTTTGCAAATGTAATCAATCTATCATCACTCCGTTCTCAATCGTATATAGTAAACTTGTCACATCGGTTACGTTGACTCTTAATATTCCTCTTACACGTACTTTTTTATCTGTGAATGGTATTTTCTTCCCATCCTTTGTAAAGACTTGTGCAGCCGTTTCTGGACCAGCCTTCCCACAAAAGAAACACATAGACTGAGTAAACTTAGATAACATAAAGTGACTTTGCTCGATCTTTCCTGTTAGAGGAATAATATATCCTTCTAGCTCGATTTCCTTACCATCCATCGCTTGTATGATTGGACTTATCATCGGCTTCTCTACATCTATTCCAAACTCTTCATCGAATGTTCTTTCGAAAGTTACCATGGAAAGCATATTCCATGATCCTTCATCTTTCTTCATCACATCAACTTGAGCTTCACATTGTAAAATGAACCCAAACGCTATTACTAAAACCAATAAATATCTCTTCACCTCTTCTAATTGATTGAATGTACAACTAACAAACCCATTTTTTGATCGGAATGTTTCTTATCACAAAGTTAAGATCAGAAAATTAAAAATCGTTGATTCTTAAGGTTAAAGCAAACATATATTCCAATATTAGGTTTAGATCAGTATAATATCAAATAGAACTATGAACCATCTAGCTATAATATCACTGATTATGACATTATCCACAACACCTTTTACAATTGATTTTGGCAATGAAAAAGATGGCGCAAATTGGTACATCACAAACGATGGTGTAATGGGTGGCCTATCTGAAGGGAAGGCATCAGTCTTAGAGGACAAACTCGTATTCGAAGGATCTGTTTCGCTAGAAAACAATGGAGGATTTACTAAGGTAGATTGCCGTTATCAAGAAATGGATCTAAGCGAGTTCTCTAAAGTTAAAATTCGAGCAAAAGGAAGCGGTCATGTTGCCGGCTTCCGATTAGACTTAAATCTAAGATTCTACTTACCAAATTATAAGTTCATGCTTGAACCAACAGA
>CALKXE010000253.1 GCA_938003955.1 uncultured Saprospiraceae bacterium
CTGAGTATATCCAGCTTCTGCTTCCGCGAATATTTCGCCAGTAGGGTTCGCTAGGTTTAAGTTGAACATCTGTAGTGTACCATCACCTAATCCACTTACATAAGCTACGTTATTAGTGATTACGATATCTTCTGGGAAGAAGTCAGGATCATTAGACGTAAGGTTAGCTGGTATTTGACTTATTGCATTAACGGTTACAAGTAGTATGGTTAATACTTGCAGAAAAAATGTCTTCATTTCTTTAATGTTTTGATTTTATGAGAGTAAAAATTTAACCTATGGACAAAATCAATGAATTCGATTTTTCCATTCTAGATCTGAGTAAACGATAACAGTGGTGCAGTTTTTTTAGTGAAAGCTTATGCGGTTATACCCTATACAAAGTTGAATACCTTGATATTCATAAGTACTTTGTAGTATTCAGTATCAATAATCTATATTAGTGTATTTATTGTCTCAATTTAAAACCCAATTTCACCATTGTGTAATTTGGGATTATGACGCGGTAATGCATTGCCTTAAAAAGAAATATTTTATACTCATTTATCCGTTGAGAAAAAAAAAGAGTTAAATAAAAATTATAAATAACAACACTTCATGGATGTTAAAAGGGCACCAATACTATTTGATTTAATTATTAGATCTTAAACCTAGAACCTGTATTCGCCATATTGATTATACACAAAGGAATAACCAACATGACGAACGAAGTCAATATAAATCCAATGTTTAATTCAATGTGATTTTAAAGTTTTGACCTGTCTTGAAGTCATAACCTTCTCCTATTTCTACTACGACTACCTTATCAGAATCAACTCTAAGTTTAACAGAAGAATTACTTGATGTATATCCTTCTATTTCTTGAGCATTATCAAACGTAAAGTAATATCTGTCATAAGTATCCGCTTCGATAATTCTAAATAGATCTCCGTAATTTGCATCGTCTGGTTGAGCCACTACTTCGAAAGAAATACTATTCTCATCAATATCAATATCATATAGGTTTAATAAATATGCTGGAAATTCAACACCAGAACTGACAGTAGCTGAGGCAGCTAAAGACCCTGCTGGTACTTGAAATAAATCTTCGATTGCTAATTCAGCATCGCTTGTAAATGCAGTAGATTGAAAAGTATTTGTAACAGTTACACTAGATCCAGTTGTAACAGGAGTTTCGTCATCTCCGCAAGAAGTAAAAGTAAATAGTGAAACTAATAGTCCTAAAAACGAAAAATATAATTTTGATTGCTTCATTAAAACGAGTTTATTAAATAATACTCAAAATTAAAGAGGCTGAATATATTGACAATGGTAAAAACGGTTCAATTGACTGTCAAAATGGGAAATTGTTAATTGACCTGACGAAAAACTTCAGGAGAATTTCCTGTATATTTTTTAAAAAATTTGAAGAAATTGGAAGGGTCACTGAATCCAGATAAATAAGCAATCTCTTTTATAGAGTTGTCTGTACTTAAGAGTAGTCTTTTTATCTGTAAGATCGTTCTTTCGTCTATAAAGGCCTTAGCAGAATCATTGACTACACTGTTAACAACGTTGTTTAATGTTTTAGAAGAAACCCCCAGTCTATCGGCATAGTACTGGACTTTTCTACTTTTAAAACAGTTTTCTTCGACATCTTTCTGAAACTCTAAATACTGAGATATACTTTTCTTCCACTCAACAAAATGACCCTTTTTAGCTTTTATGCGGAATAGTTTTGTGATCACAATATGCAATACACTTCTAGTTATGCCAATTGAAAAATCATCCTTGATATTGTATTCCACCTCTAAGTGTCTCAATAGGGTGGTAAAATCAGAAAGAGTCTCTTTCTCACTTAGCTCTATTTTTGCAAAACCCAATGAGTCGTTAAACAGTTGCATCGCTTTCAGTGCTTCCATTCGATTTAGATGACTAATGATAAACTCCTCCGTAAAAACCAATAAGTATCCCTTGACATTAGAACTTCTAAAAAATTTATGAATTTGATCTTTTCGTATTAGTAAAATCGTTCCTTTTTTATAATCATACTTTGTGAAATCAATGGTGTGATGGCCTTGTCCTTCAATAACGAAGAATAATACGTAGAATTTCACAAGGTGGTATTTACAAATATCATGACCCATATCTCTTTGCAAAAGGTCTTCTATCTTAACTATGTCAAAGAAAGACTTAGGGTTCTCCTTATTGTTAAAACGTATTTCTTGTATTTCTTCTTTCATTTTTTCAAGTGATTAACTAAATGTACACATCCAAAATTAGAATGTTTTTAAATTCTTAATGGAATATTTAAAAACCTTTCTATAAACTTATATTGAAATGTAATGTCGAAATATACCTATTTGTCAATCAGAAAAACATCTAAAGGCAAGGCAAGTTGGGGCCATCATTATTGAATTAGTAATAAACCATTACTAGATGTATCTTCATTTTGTGCTTGTTTAGCCATGCGGATAGGGTAGTCGTAATCAAAAAATGAATCTTATAAGAAAGGATAATTTGCCATTGGTTTTCATATTGGACTTCATAGCAATCGTATTTTTTACCAAAGCCGTGATTTCTGAATCATTCCTTTCAGGTACTCTTCAAAAAAAAATCTTACTCCCTTCTGTAACAAATCCATGTGTATTGATACTAACCTTATGAATCGGTTCAATATTATATCAGTTATTAAAACAAACACATGAAATATATATTAACATCAATCAGCTTATTTCTTTGCTTAGTACTTGCGACAATCACACATGCCCAGGATGAACCACTTGCCAACGCTGTACTGTGGAAGATAGAAGGCAATGACCTTGCTGCTGCATCTTACCTCATGGGGACCATACACATCATGTGTGAAGACGATTTTGAAATCAAAGATAAAATCAAGAAAGCACTCGAGGCAAGTGAAGATCTAGTATTAGAAGTTAACTTTTCTGATCCTAAAGTAATTGCAGATATGCAGCAGGCAATGATGTCAGATAAGAAGCTTACAGATATACTTACTGAAGAGCAAGTAGGGAAAGTCGACTCCATTCTCAAAAAGAGTATGAATACTGGAATAGAAGCGGTAAATCAATTTTCATTGACCGCATTGTACTCTTTGATCCTAATACAATCGATAGATTGTCCAATAAAAAAAATGTGGGAGATGGAATTAATAGAAATTGCGAAAACAGCGGAAAAAGATATCTTCGGATTAGAATCGCTAGATGGTCAGATTGACTTTTTTGCTAAAGCATACCCAATAGACGAAATGATAAAACAACTTGATCTTATGGATGAGTATGCTGTTATATTTGATACGATGATAGACCTCTACAAGGATGAGAGCATAAGTAAGCTAGGAGATGTAGTGAGTGACCCAAGGTTTATGGATGAAAATGCAGCATATTGGATGTTGGAGTACAGAAATAAAAATTGGCTCAAAAAAATGCCTATCATGATGGAGAAAGGAAGTCAGTTTTTTGCAGTCGGGAGTGCTCATTTGGTTGGCGAATTCGGTTTAATACCAGCTCTTAAGAAAATGGGATATACACTTACTCCAATATTAGACTAATATATACTTGGTGTAACATGTCAAAAACTATGGAAGAAAAAGAATTTCTAAAGCAAATCAAAGAGCATCGCGGCATTATCGTGAAGATAAGCAAGATGTACTTTGAGGTGCAGCAAGATCAAGAGGACTTGTTCCAAGAGATCCTGCTTCAGCTTTGGAAATCTATCAAGTCATTCAAGCATAAATCCAAATTTTCTACATGGATATATAAGGTTGCACTCAACACTGCTATCGTATATTCCAAAAAGCGAACTAAAAAAAGAGATTTTGAATCAGAGGTAAAATCAATAGAGATTACTGAGCATAAAGACGTAAGAGTAGAGTCATTTTATAAAGCGGTAAGACAACTCAATAAGATCGAAAAGGCACTGATTTTCATGTACATAGAGGGACTTCCTGGTGATGAGATCGCCAGAAACCTAGGATTGAGCCCATCGAACGTCAGAGTGAAAACGAATAGAACTAAAAACAAATTACAAGAAATTATAAAAGCTAATAATTATGGACTTTGATAATATAAAATCTGCACTAGATTCAGATACAGAGGGATTTGATATCCCAACAACAGTGGATCAACTAAAAGCAAGTAAGCTTCCGATCGAATCGATCAGAAAGACAATGAGGAGTGAGATTATCTCACAACTTGTAATTATTCTAATTTTCTATGCCGTGCTTTTTGTTGTAGACTTGACTCCATTGGCATTCTCAGTATACCTGATCTTTATTACGATCACTTGTATTTTTACGCTGATGTACATCGTAAGGCTCTCTGGTTTTCTTAAGCGTACTAGCAAGATGGCACTCAATACAAAAGCCTCGATATACTTTCTTATCACAGATCTCAAACTTACATTGGAAGTATACAAGACTGCTATCATTGCAGGATCTATATTACTACCCATCCCTACAATGGCTCTATTAATGGGTATGAAGGAAGTGGGTAATCCTGAATACTTTGAGCAGATGTTTTTATTCCAGGGTAGTACAATAGATACCATTTTGATGGTGGTGAGTTTCTTTGCATTTGTGATATTCTCCTATTACTTGACCATCTGGTGGGCTGAGAAGTTATATGGAGTACACATCAAGCATCTAGAAGGGATTCTTGAGGAATTGGAGGAGTAGTTTTTTTTAAAAACAGAAAGTAGATCTATTTCTATTAAAGCGACCACAATAAGTTATCTGCAACATTGGCGTTCTATTACTCTTCCTCCAGAATGTATTTTGAATTCAACTTATTTAATCTATCAATATTTCGCTGTAATACTTGTTGTACATCATCTGTCTTAATGTGTCCTAAAATACCCCAAGGTCCGTTAAACCCTTGATCAGTAAGCTCTGTGATCATATCGTATTCATAATCACCATCACCTATTGGTAAGATTTGCGGACCTTCCTTTTTTACCCCGTTTAGATTGACATAAGATAAGTATGGTTTTATCTTTTT